>OMUV01000216.1 GCA_900314335.1 uncultured Prevotellaceae bacterium
TTCTCGCGCACATGAGTTTTTTACGCGCCTATCTTGACCGCACCGTAACGCCCTCCCAGTTATTTCCCGCGCAAAGCCAACACAAAATTTCTTCTTTAAGAATAAGGCATCCTCCTCTTTCTCCCCTTCCATCATCCCTTGCGGGACAGGGCGAAAAGCAGCGGTCCGCAGCGCAATTCGGCATGCGCTGCGGACCGTATTAATATGTGCTCGTCCACTTCTTCCGCTCTGCATTCCGCGGAAGCGGTAAGAAAGCGGATTTTTACTTGACGATGATCAGACTGTAGTTCTTCTTGCCCCTCTGGACGATGATGTAGCGGCCGTCGATGAGGTCCTCGGACTCGATGGGGCGGTCAAACTGGGCGAGCTTCTCCTTGTTGATGCTCACGCCGCCGCCCTGTGTGAGTTTGCGCATCTCGCCCTTGGAGGCGAAGCACTTGGTCGTCTCGGCCAGCAGGTCGACGGCACGCGCGCCGAGCACCTGGTCGCGCGCCACCTCGTAGTGGGGCACGCCGGCGAATACGTCGAGCAGTGTGCGCTCGTCGAGCTTGAGCAGGCTCTCCTTGGTGGCCTTGCCGAAGAGGATATTGGAGGCCTCGAGGGCCATGTTGTAGTCGTCCTCGGAGTGGACGAGGCATGTCACCTCGCGCGCCAGAAGCTTCTGGAGGGAGCGGCGTCCCGGGTCCTCGCGGTGGGCGGCGATGGCAGCGTCGATCTCCTCGCGGCTGAGGGAGGTGAATATCTTGATGTAGCGCTCGGCGTCGTCATCGGCCACGTTGAGCCAGAACTGATAGAATGCGTAGGGGGACGTGCGCTCGGGGCTCAGCCAGATGTTGCCGCTCTCGGTCTTGCCAAACTTGCGGCCGTCGCTCTTGGTGATGAGCGGGCAGGTGAGGCAGTAGGCCGTGGCCTCCTGACCTAAGGTGCGACGTATGAGCTCCGTGCCGGTGGTCATGTTGCCCCACTGGTCGTTGCCGCCCATCTGGAGCTTGACGCCGCGGTGGGAGTAGAGGTAGAGGAAGTCGTAGCCCTGCAGGAGCTGATAGGTGAACTCGGTGAAGGAAAGGCCGTCGCGGGCCTCGCCGTTGAGGCGCTTCTGCACGCTGTCCTTAGCCATCATATAGTTGACCGTGATATGCTTGCCGATATCGCGCACGAAGTCGAGGAAGCTGTAGTCCTTCATCCAGTCGTAGTTGTTCACCATCTCGGCCTTGTTGGGCTCTGTGCCGTCAAAGTCGAGGAATTTGGCCACTTGCTTCTTGATGCACTCCTGATTGTGATAGAGCGTGTCGGCGTTAAGCAGGTTGCGCTCCTGGCTCTTGCCCGAAGGGTCGCCGATCATGCCGGTAGCCCCGCCCACGAGGAGGAAGGGCTTGTGGCCGCAGCGCTGCAGGTGGCGGAGCATCATGATGCCGCACAGGTGGCCTATGTGAAGCGAGTCGGCCGTCGGGTCGGTGCCCAGATAGGCGGATACCATTTCCTTCTGCAGTAATTCCTCAGTGCCCGGCATTATCTGAGCCAGCATGCCGCGCCATTTCAATTCTTCTACGAAATTCATCGAATGAACAGAGATTTTGTTTTAGTAAGTAATTATATGTGATTGCACTGCAAAGTTACTCATTTCTCCTGAGATAGAGCCCGGAGGCGGCGGAATGGGAGCGAAAAAGGCCATCCCGGAGGCCGGAGAGGCTGGAGGCGGAAAAAATTTGCCCATTTGCTTCGCTGTTATATATAATCTTATTACTTTTGCAGCACCTTAGACACGGTGGATAGATTTGAGCTGCTTGCAACCACTTGAAAACAATGCTAAAACGAAGGCTCCGGCACAGATGTGGCGCAGCCGCGTGCATTTCCCCCACAAGACATAAGCAGGCTCCTCTACCCCGCCGCCAGGACGAGGCAGAACATACTATTAACCCGCAGGTCGCCGCCATGGCGCGACGGCGTGCACAAAACAAACATATAATGGCATACTTATTCACTTCCGAATCAGTCTCGGAAGGACATCCCGACAAGGTGGCCGATCAGATATCGGACGCCGTGCTTGACGAGCTGCTGGCCTACGACCGCAACTCTAAAGTAGCTTGCGAAACATTAGTAACCACGGGCCAGGTCATTGTGGCCGGCGAGATCAAGACCAAGAGCTATGTGGACCTCCACGATGTGGTGCGCCGCACAATAGGCCGCATCGGCTACACGAAGGCCGAATATAAGTTTGAAGCCGAGTCGTGCGGTGTGCTCAACGCCATCCACGAGCAGAGCGCCGACATCACGCGCGGTGTGGAGCGTCAGGACCCCGACGAGCAGGGCGCCGGCGACCAGGGCATCATGTTCGGCTACGCTACCAATGAGACGGCCAACTATATGCCGCTCACGCTGGCCCTGGCCAACAAGATCCTCACCGTGCTGGCCGCTATACGCCGCGAGGGCAAGGTGATGACCTATCTGCGCCCCGATGCCAAGAGCCAGGTGACGGTAGAGTACGACGACAACAATAAGCCGCTGCGCATAGACACCATCGTAGTATCGACGCAGCACGACGAGTTTATCGAGGCTAAGGACGGCGATCAGGAAGCAGCCGACGAGGCTATGCTCGACCGCATTCGTCAGGACGTGATCAACATTGTCATCCCGCGTGTGATAAGCGAGATCAAGACGGAGAGCATCAAGAAGCTGTTCAACGACAATATCAAATACTTTGTCAACCCGACGGGCAAGTTTGTCATCGGTGGTCCTCACGGCGATACGGGACTCACGGGCCGCAAGATCATAGTAGACACCTACGGCGGCCGCGGAGCGCACGGAGGAGGTGCGTTCTCGGGTAAGGATCCCTCCAAGGTAGACCGCTCGGCCTCCTATGCCGCCCGCTACATCGCCAAGAACCTCGTAGCCGCAGGCGTGGCCGACGAAGTGCTGCTGCAGCTCTCCTACGCCATCGGCGTGGCGCGCCCCACCAGCATCTACATCAACACCAACGGCACCTCGCACGTCAACCTTACCGACGGAGAGATCGCCCGCAAGGTGGAGGAGCTCTTCGACCTGCGCCCGCACCGCATCGAGGAAGCCCTCAAGCTGCGCAATCCTATCTACGAGGAGACCGCCGCATACGGACATTTCGGCCGCGAGCCCCGCGTTGTGACCAAGAGCTTCCACAATCGTTACTTCGGCGACAAGACTGTCAACGTAGAGCTCTTTACCTGGGAGAAACTGGATGCAGTAGACAAGATACGCAAAGCCTTCGGCCTCTGAGCAAACGCCTCGTGCCGCGGGCTATGACCTGAGACGCATAGCAGTGAAGCCCGTTCCTTCGTCGGACGGGCTTCACTTTTCGCATTGAGAGTGTCGTCTGCCGCCCGCAGAGCTTTGCGCTGCGCCTCACATGAGGCGCGCATCACAATATATCTGACATTACGCAAGAACAATCTGACATGAACGATATCAAACAGTGTGCTGTGTACGCCGCCTCGAGCTCGCTGGTGGCGCCGGAGTACATGGAAGCGGCCGCGAACCTCGGACGCCGGCTGGCAAAGGAGGGCATCGGCCTCGTCTACGGCGCCGGCAAAGTGGGGCTTATGGGCGCGGTGGCCGACGCGGCTCTCGGTGCCGGAGGGAAGGTCACAGGCGTCATACCGCAGTTTATGGTGGACAATGGATGGGCTCACGGGGGCCTCACAGACCTTATCGTAACGCCCGACATGCACTCCCGTAAGGAAAAAATCGTATCTTTGGCCGACGCAGCCATAGCCCTGCCCGGCGGAGTAGGCACTCTCGAGGAGCTGTGCGAGGTGATCACGTGGAAGCAGCTGGGGCTGTTCCTCAAGCCGATAGTGATCCTCAATGTCGGGGGCTACTACGACCCGCTCCTCGCTATGCTGGAGAGCGCCGCGCGCGGACACTTCATGCGCCCCGAGCATCTGAAGCTCTGGCGTGTGGCTCGCGATGCCGACGAGGCTGTGGAAGAGGTGCTCACCACCCCGCTCTGGGACAAGAGCATTGGCAAATTTGCGCAGATCTGAGTCTCGCGCCGCCGGCCCTGTAGCCTGAGAGCGCGGGGCCGAGGCACGGGAGAGAAGCAATGGAGACAGAACTGATGAACATGACAACGCTGCCCGTCACGCCGCAGGACACTGTGGCGGCGGAGTATTCCTTTGAGGAGCACAGCGCCGACAGCGCCGGCCTGCACACCCAGGCGCGGCCCAGGACGGTGGCGGGTGTGCTGCGCCTGTTGCCTCCCGACGCTACGCCCGAGCAGCAGGACTCCATCGTGCAGGCCATGGTGCCCATCCCCGAGCCCACCGACCTCTCCACGCGCCCCGATACGCTCAATCTGCCCGGCCTCATCGGCACAGACCCGCGCCACGGATTCCAGTCGTTCGACTTTGTCGACGGCTACTTCTCCTCCTCGCGCTACTTCCACCCCGAGATCCCCTACCGCCAGAACGGCATGGCCGCAGAGCCCGTCACCTATCGCCTCAGCAGCGACGACTACGTCACGGCGCTCCTGCTGATGAGCTTCTTCATCGCCGCCCTGTTCATCGCCCGCAACATCCGCAATCTTAAGGAGAAGGTCAAGAACTTCCTGCGGCCCTACTCCTCCATCACCGACACGATGCAGAGCACCAACACCGAGATACGTGGCCAGACATTCCTCATCCTCCAGACATGCCTCACCATCGCGGTGCTGTTCTTCGACTACACGCAATGGCGCCTCACCGACGTGTTCAATCAGAACTCGCCCTATGTCCTGCTCGGCATCGACACGCTCATCGCCGCGGCCTACTTCGCCATCAAGTTTACCGCCTACCGCTTCGTCAACTGGATCTTCTTCGACCGCAGCCGCAGGCGCTATTGGGGCGAGGTGTACCTGCTCTCTGTGATGGCGCTCGACTTTGCGCTCTTCGTCGTGGCCATGCTCGTGGTCTATTTCGACCTCGCTCTTGAGGCCGCCGGAATGGCCGTCCTTTTGATAGTCGCCCTACTCAAAACGACGTTGTTTATAAAGTGTAAACAAATATTTTTCAATAGTTTTCCCGATTTTGTCCATTTAATTTTGTACTTTTGCACACTGGAAATTTTACCAGTGCTGTTGCTTTGGAAAGCACTGGTTTACTTCAACGAAATATTGACAGCGAACATTTAAAGAAATGATCAAGAAAATCCTGGTGTCCCAGCCTCAACCGGCGTCAGAAAAGTCACCCTATTTCGAAATTGCGCAGAAGCACAATGTAGAGTTGGTATTCCGTCCTTTTTTCAAGATTGTAGGTGTAACAGCTAAAGAGTTCAGGAAAGAGAAGGTCAACATCCTCGACTACTCAGCCATCGTTTTCACATCGCGTACAGCCGTCAGCCACTTCTTCCGCCTGGCCAAAGAGATGCGCATCACTATTCCCGAGGACATGAAATACTTCACCATTTCCGAGGTCGTGGCGCTCTACATACAGAAGTTTGTCGTCTATCGCAAGCGCAAGGTGTTCTTCGGTTCATCAGGCAAGCTGCCGGATCTGATCACGGTGATGGCCAAGCACAAGAGCGAGAAATTCCTCATCCCCGTAAGCGACGTGCACGACGAGCATGTGAAGGACATGCTGGCAGACAAGGGACTCAAGTTTAAGGAGGCTGTGATGTATCGCACCGAGTCGAACGACTTCAAGCCCGACGAGAAGTTTGACTACGACATGCTCCTCTTCTTCACCTCGACGGGTGTGCACGCGCTCAAGAAGAACTTCCCCAACTTCAAGCAGGACGACACACGCATCTGCTGCTACGGCAACGCGGCTCAGAAGGCCGCCGAAGAGGACGGGCTCAGGGTAGACCTTGCCGCCCCCACGCCCGAGATGCCCTCCATCACGGCCGCGCTCGACAAATACCTTACCGATAACAATTGACCCCTCGCCGCGCCCGGGGTGGTCCGGAGCGCAGAAAGCAAGAGCAACATGCAGAAAATCCTCCGCCGCGGCGGAGAGAATGATATAAGATAAATAGGCCTCCGCCATGCAGCGGGGCAGCTTACAAGGCACATAATCCAGGAAGCAGGCTTATGAGACATCTCTCACAGCCGCGAGCTCCGGATCATGTGCCTTGTATTTTTTTGCCCGTCTGGTGACATCCTTCCAGGCAATCTTCCGGGCACCTCGGGCGGCAACATAGCCGCGCACCGCGGGCGGCAAAAAAGTCGACAGCACAACGCGGACGGCAAAAGTCGGCAGCGCACCGCGGGCGGCAAAAAAGTCGACAGCACAACGCGGACAAAATGTTCCCCGCTCACGCCGCCCAATTTCGCCTTTTCGCAGCCAATCGCATTTCTCTTTTCGCAGCCCGACATATTTTT
>OMUV01000214.1 GCA_900314335.1 uncultured Prevotellaceae bacterium
AAAGTCCCTCAAAAAGAGAATAATCAACATCATCGATGGCCTCGCGGCAGTTTTGTCATCTCCACGAGGATGCACGGTCGAAGTTAATTAGCAGACCCTATGTATTTGCTAATATCGCCAATGGGTGAAAGGATAGTTGAGCAGGCGGCAATTAATCAACTGGTATATGACAATAATAATGTCTGTGTTCTTGAACCCCATATAGATGGAGAAGATCTAAATACATTAAAGCTTTCATTATGGATTCCTAAGAAGAAAATTTTCGATGGAATTTGTGAAGCAGCATTTACGCCTAAATGTATTGACATTTTTAAGGTTGTTTGGGAGAATCTAAGAGGTGATTGGTCTCCTGAAGGAGATCGTGAATACCCTGATGAACACATGAAACACCGAATGATAAAAGTAGCTCAAGTAGCTGCCCAGATGATGGAATCTTGTGGTCTACATGGATTTGTCTATACTTCTCAAGTATGGAGTGAAGCATTAGGAAGCGGAATTTTGGGGAATTCTATAGTCATTGGAGCTATTAATCCGTATAAAGTAGCTAAGACTAAATTCTATTACGATAAATATGGTTGGGAATTGGAAAAATGTGCCGACGCTGATTTCAAAGGAGTGGGTATGATGGATTTTATTCCTACCTTAAAAGGATATGCAAAAGATTTGCATGACAGGTATAACTATCTGGAATCTCTTGCAGATAGTTGGGGCGAAGATATGTCGACGATAGCCCGTTATGTTGTTGAAACAATGACAAAAGCATTAAGTGGCAGAAAAGTGGAAATAGATAAGGGATGCTTTGATTGGAAGAATTTGTTTGAATCTGGTGATGAAGATTTTAGTGACCCATTTGACTTTCATTTCACAGGCATATTGCGAGATTTATTCTTTAGATACACAGAGATAGATTATGAATATTTGTCTACATGCAATGAAGATGATAGCGAATTACACCCATATTGTTTAGCGGGATATGATGTACCGAAAGAACTAGTAGATATGGCGTTTTCACCTACATATGCAAAGTTATTCTTGAAACGCTTATACAATCCTCTAATAGTGGGGCCAGACGACATATAGCCAAAACAGCTCAAGAGATTCCTACTTTGATTGTTCGATGTATTTAAGCCTAAGCCTTACGAAGGAAGGCTGTAGTGATTCCACTTTGCCTTATAAGTACTCTCTCAACTAAAAAGGAGATTGTGCACGAGGGCTTATAAAGTAACGTTATGGAAAGGAAAAGGAAATACTGGAAGGTTCATGGCAGTTTGTGTCATACTTCTTATGGCCAAGGAGGAAGTAAATGATGGATCAAGATTTTTTTGATTTTAACCAATTCGCAAATTCCCTGCAGAAAGCTCGGAGTTATGCTGCCAGCTTCAAATACAAGTGTTGTTGCCCAGAATGTAATGAGGCGGCGATAAAATCGCATCTGCTTCAGAGACATCCTGTATTAGAAGCGTTAACTGGCGACAAGAACGAATTGCTGCAATTTGAAGACAATTGGGAGGATGCAAGATCTGGACGATGGGATTTATACACAGAGAAGACGAGAGGTATAAATGATGCAATGCAGTACCGTCTTTTCTGTGGCAAACATGATTCTTTGCTCTTCAAGGATCTTGAGAGCCGCAATAGTATCCCTGAGTCCAAACGGGATTGCCTTCTATTGGCATATCGTGCAGCTTGTTCTGTAAGGCATCAAGAAGAAAGAAGGATGCATTTATATGAGAGTAAAATCAAGCATGAACCTAATGAATTTAATGATGCTTGGTTGAAAAATTCCCAGGGGTTTATCCGTAGAATGGATGCCGTTATTGCTAACCTTTGGGAAGCGTTGGGTGGTGCAGATAATTCTTACCTCTTTAGGATGATTGCATTACCTTATGTCCCTGTTGCTGCATCGGATTGCATAGTGGATGAAGAGGATTATCAGCAATATATATTGGATGATGATTGTCGAACACCTCTTAACTGCTACTTTGTAAACCTTATTCCAGATAATGAACGGTTGTTGTTATTACTGGGATGCGATACTCGATATGATAGAAATGGCGAGTATAAAAGCATTGTGACTGACTTCCCAGCTAATTGTGACTTACCATATCAGTTTTTTGTAGAGACTTTATGGGGAATCTTGTTAAAGTGTCACAATTGGTGCGGTTCTCCAAAGTTGGCAGAAGACCCCAAATGGAAGGAGTTCTTTGATGATTATGAAAGAATGAAGGTAAACGATATCATGAAGTAATTGCAGGAGCCACTGCCTTACGCTATGCACATAGCATTTCATTCACCAAAATCAGCCAAGAATGCATAAAATTGTGATTTTCGACAATTTTATGCTTAAAAAAGTTATATTTCAACCTAGATCCCATTCTCATTAAAAGAAAAAGTGTACCTTTGTAGCAGAATCATAAATGTAATCAATGGAACGTAAACGTTTGAACCGCTTGAAAGTGGTACTAGCGGAAAAGAACATGACGAATAAACGTCTGGCAGAGTTGGTGGGTAAAGACCCTGCGATGGTGTCCAAATGGGTAACCAATGTGGCCCAACCTAATGTTGAAATGCTCATTCTCATTTCAAAGTTATTGGAGGTGAGTGTGGATGATTTATTGTGGACAGAATAGAAAAGGTATGGAAAAGAGGAAACAAGATATCGCCTACTTCGTATCGTTCTGCATCGAACAACACAAGAATGCAAAGGGGCTGACAGGCGCCGAAGCAATTAAAGTTCTTGACCATTATGGCGTGCTTGAATATCTCGAAGAGTATTTTGAAGTGCTTCATACCCAAAGTCACCAATGGCTTCTGGAGGACATCGATGAGTTTATTTACATCCGAAAAAAGGAAGGGCGTCAATAATGGAAGAAATAACTCAAGGCAATCTCTATCTGCTCCTGCCATCAAAGGTGGCATGGATGGCCGAATTGCTTTCAGAAGATGAGAATGTCAGCATCGTGGAGGCGATAAAGATGATATACTCTTCCGATATGTACAAACGACTGGAAGATGAATCTACCAAGATGTGGCACCTCGGACCTGCGGCTTTATATCAGGAACTAATAGGAAATAAAGGAACGTGATGTTAAAGTGGGGTAAGGTAGGCTGATATATTCGAGAGAACGTTCTTTGAAACGAATATAATAAGGTAGTAAAAAGAATAAAATGAGATATGGTATAGACATATTTTCTGGTGCTGGAGGCTTGAGCCTTGGGGCAGAGATGGTAGGGATAAGAATTAGCTCTGCCATTGAGATTAATCCGCACGCGGCAAAAACGTTCCAGCGTAACCATAAAGGAGCAAAGGTTCTACAGGGAGATATTCAAAAGATAGATCCAAAGACGTTGCATGGAAAAGGGAAGTCAGTCTTTGTAATAATGGGTGGGCCTCCATGCCAAGGATTCTCAATGTCAAATACAAGAACAAGGAATATGAAGAACGAAAAGAACTTTTTGTTCTTGGAGTTTGTACGCTTTGTACAGGAGATAAGGCCTGAGTGGTTTGTTCTGGAGAATGTATGGGGAATAACCAATATCAACGAGGGTAAGACCCAATCAATGATTGAGGATTGTTTCCGATCTATTGAGGGTTATGACAATATCACTTCTTCCGTCCTTTGGGCTTCAGATTATGGCGTGCCTCAAAATAGGAATCGATTTTTTATGGTTGGCAACAGGCTAGGCATTGACTTCAAATTTCCAGAGAGACATACCGAAAAAGTTACTGTAAATGAAGCCATAAGCGACCTCCCTTCTTTGCAAAATGGAGAGATGCTTGAGGAAGCAGCATATACCCTGTCGCTAGAAGAGGCAAGTGAATATGAACGGTTGATGCGCAAAGGCTCAGATAAAGCACGTCAAAACTATGTTTCGAAAAATAATGATTTAGTTATAGAACGTTACAAGTATATTGGGCAAGGACAGAACTGGCGAGCTATTCCAGACCACCTTATGCAGAACTATGCGGACAAAGGTCGATGCCATAGTGGAATATACAAGCGTCTGAGGGCCGACCAGCCTTCGGTCGTAATCTCGAATTACAGAAAGAGTATGCTCATACATCCTTACGAAGACAGGGGCATCTCTGTAAGAGAGGCTGCAAGACTTCAGAGTTTTCCAGATACCTTCATCTTTGAGGGTCCGCTTATGCACATCCAGCAGCAGATAGGCAATGCCGTACCACCTCTGTTGGCTAAAGCTGTTTTTCAACAAATTATCAAACAAACCAAAGAACATGAGCAAAGATAGAAGACATATTCCAAAAGCCTCTACCCTAATGGGGTCTCTGCGCTCTATGGGATACTCTTTTGAGTCTGCAGTAGCAGATGTCGTTGACAACAGTATCAGTGCACACGCGCAGAATGTCCGTATACTGTTCCCGTCTAATCCTATGGATGAGTTGGCTCTTGGCATTCTTGATGATGGAGACGGAATGGCTGCAGATGTCCTATTTGAAGCCATGCGTTATGGATGTTTGTCGGCAGAGGAAGAACGCGCAGAAGAAGACTTGGGCCGCTTTGGAATGGGAATGAAGTCAGCATCTCTATCACAATGTCGTTGCCTTACCGTAGTAAGCTATGAAGGCAAGACTTTAAATGGATTTACCTGGGATTACAATCACATTCTTGAGACTCAGGACTGGATGATAAAAGAATTGGAGGCAAAAGAAATCGATGCACTACCCTATATTGCGAAATTAAAGGAGCAAAACAAAGGTACTATCGTTATCTGGCAGGACTTCGATGTATTGTCCAATTCAAGTGGCGGACAAGTCTATTCTACATTGGTCGATTTGCGTTCCTCATTGGAAAGTACTCTTGCTTTAATTTACCATCGTTATCTCTCCAGCATTGGAACGCAACGCCTTCATATCTTCATCAATGAACTTGACATAAATCCCTTAGATCCATTTCTTGAACAGCATCCGAAGACTACCGTCAAAAAAGAAATCGAACTAGATATAATGGACAGTTCTGGAATTGAAAGAATGATAAAAATACGCCCTTTTATTCTGCCTTTTGCAACAGAGCTAAAAGAGAAAGACAAGCAGCTCATCGGTGGTGTTGAGAACCTTAGAGCAAAACAAGGATTCTACATCTATCGCAACAAGAGGTTGATAATCTGGGGTACATGGTTTGGCATGAAGCAACGTGCGGAATTGACAAAGAACGCCCGTATTCGTGTTGACATACCCAATTCACTCGATGATATTTGGTCTATCGACATTAAGAAGCAACAGGCTTCTATCCCAAAGCAAATACTTCATAGACTGAAAAAGGCAGTTGAGGAGGCGCTTGAATTCTCCGTCCGTCAACAGACATACCGAGGAAGAACGGAGAAGGTAAATGAAAATCTTGATTATATCTGGGATAGGAAAAGAGGTAGAAACAACACATTCTTCTATCAGATAAATCGTGAAAGCAAGCTTTATCAGTTCGTTCGCGACAAAATGAGCGATGAAGATTATGGATATATGGAAATGCTTCTCAACGAGATAGAGAACAATTTACCAATCCAGCAGTTGTATATAGACAAGAGTAACGAGTCCATCTCGGCACCAGAAGAGACCAATGAACGACTCGACGATGTCTACCAGATGGCGGTCACATTAGCTTCAACCATGATGAATATCCGTACCGATGGATGGGAAGCTATTGTCAATGATTTAATGAATTCAGAACCTTGGTGTAAATATCCTGCTATAAAAGAGAAACTACTCAAAGAAAAAATATAATAACATGACAGAAAGCCAATATACTATCCTAAAACAGTTTACGAGGACTTTCATTGATTTATCCTTATCACAAGGAAAAGAACTCAAACTTGAAGATATAGACTCCTATATCAATCAGGCTGTCATGCTCTCCAAACTGGACTGCGACGAAGCCGCAAAGACACGCCTCTTCATCGATATGGAGTATGAGTATAAGATTGTACACAACAAAGGGCAAGCAATATTCAACGATTATGACGAAAAGCGTGAATGGTACTCAAATTTGAAAATACAGGACAATTTCTTTTGGACAAGATATAAGGATTATCTTATCAACCATTCTTCTATCAGTCGTATTAGCATCAACTTGCTTGACGATATAACATTACCAGACATTATGAACTGTCTTGGCAATCCCAACGATGCTCTGGATAAGCCGAGACTCCGTCGGGGTCTCATCATCGGTGACGTACAATCTGGCAAGACAGCAACCTATACGGGGTTGATATGCAAGGCTGCTGATGCAGGATACAAGGTTGTTATTCTGCTTACCGGTATCACGGAAAACCTACGCAGACAGACACAGGAACGAATTGATGAGGGCATTGTTGGCATTACCCTGAAGAAAGAAGGTAAGATTGAGAAGTACCCACGAGTCGGTGTGGGCTTAGACAACAAGCAAATCAAGGCCACCTCTGTAACGTCAACACTTAACGATTTTGTTGGCAACTGTAACAAGATAACAATGTCGTTGGCAAGCAATTCTCTGGTGTTGTTTGTCATAAAGAAGAACGTTTCGGTACTTCAGCGACTTTTCAATTGGTTGAGAGAACAGAATATCGACCCAGTAAAAGGATATGTGGATGTACCCATGCTGCTTATTGACGATGAGGCAGACAATGCGTCCGTGAATACTCGCAAAGATGAGACAGATCCCACTCGCACCAATAAGCTCATACGGCAAATCTGTAACCTCTTCATGAATTCCACATACGTGGGATTTACGGCCACCCCATTTGCAAACGTGTTTATTGATCCTGACTCTGTAGATGCTATGCAGCATGCAGATCTTTTCCCCGAACATTTCATATACGCATTGGAGGCACCGTCTAACTATGTGGGCGCAGACAAAATATTCTATCCTGAAGGAACTTTCTATCACAATCTACGTTATATTACCGACATCACAGAACCGGATTATGCCTCAGAGGAGTATAAAGACCTCGTTCAGAACAATCTTGAAGTTCTTAACTCCGGAACATTCTATTATAAACACAAAAAGGAATGGGACGGCATTTTGCCCGACTCCTTGCGTGAGTCCATTCTTTGCTTCTGTTTGGCGAATGTTGTCCGTGATTTGCGTGGCCAGAGCAAAGAACCAAGAAGCATGCTGGTCAACATGTCCCGCTTTATTCATGTTCAGAAAGTGATAACAGGACATGTCGCTGAATGGTTCGAAGCAGTATTCAACGATATTCGTGTCAACTTCAATGAAGATGCGAGCAAAAACCATCATCTACCGCTCTATGGCGAATTACGCTCACTATGGGAGAAGCATTTTAGTCAAGTCAATGATGTAACATTTGCTCGTGTTTCTCAGAAAGCCATTCTTTTGGCAGCATTGGAGAAGATAGAGGTTAAAATGGTCAACGGTTCCAAACAAAGTGCTTCGCTTAATTACAAAGAGAACCCATCGCTGCGGGTAATTGCTATTGGTGGCCTTGCTCTGTCTCGTGGATTGACGCTTGAAGGACTGATGGTTAGCTATTTCTATCGGAATACAGCCACCTTTGATGTACTGATGCAAATGGGTAGATGGTTTGGATATAGACGTGGATATGAAGACCTTTTCCAGATATGGACAAGCCATACCAGTGCTTTATGGTATGCAGAAGTCGCGAGAGCGTCTGCAGAACTGAAGAACGACATTCGCGAGATGTTTGACCAGCAATTAACTCCAAAAGACTTTGGTATCAAGGTCAGGGACAACTGTGATGATTTGCAGATCACAGCATCAAACAAGATGAGAACTGCCGTCAGCAAAGATATGATGTATTCATTCTATGGCAATATTTACGATACACCTTATATCACATCGAACATTGATCACAACAAGATTAATACGCAACAAGTTCAAGACCTCGCTTCACATCTATTGTCACAAGGTTATCCTCTACGTTTTACAGATTATAGGAAAGCAAACAAGGATGCAAATGACACTTCCGATGGAAGTTCCCGATATTTTGCCGATGTGTCTAAAGACGTTGTTGTCGAGTTCTTGCGTGGTATTAAGTATTCAATGGCAAATCCACGCTTCGATGCGAAAAATATCATCAGTTTTTTAGAGGACGAAGAGACAGAAGGAGTCGATTTATGGGATGTCGTATTTGAAAGCGGTAAATCATCGGCTCACTATGATGTTGAAGGCCTTCGTCAGGTGAAATGTATGGAGCGTTCCATCTGTAGCACAACTCGCAACATAATCCAAATTAGTACTCGCCGCCGTGTTATGACTGGTAGTATGGAAGGTCGTTTTGCACTATCGAAGGATGATATAGAGAAGGCAGAAGATGCTCAGCGTAAGCAATGGGAAATAGACGGAGAGAATAGTCAGGGAAGGAACATTCCCGTCAAGGCCTACTTCAGATTTCTTCCCAAGCGGAAGCCCATGTTGGTTATTATGTTCATCAAGCCCAAAGAGGCAGACGGCGAGGAAGAAGAGATGCTACATAAATACAGAGAAGCACTTGGTGATGATTGTATCGTGGCTTTTGCCGTGGGATGCCCCGGCGTTAAAGATGAGGGCAAGGCTGTAAAATATCAAGTTAACAAAATATTCCAACAATTGAACATAGAGGGTGAAGAACCCGAAGAGGAGGATGACGATGAGTAATAACGAGATTTATAAAACATTTAGGGAGGATTTTCCCAGCCGCCACTTTATAAGATTTGGTGATAATCGTTATCTGAGCCTCTATATCGGGCGTGATGATGATGCACGCTATTCCTTTGATTTCAGAGGAAAATACAAACCTGTCAGGATTTCCAGTTCTGATGTGATTTTTGTTGAACAGTATAAAGACGGCGACATGCTGACTCTGCGATTCTCACTTGAAGACAATAACCTACTAGAGTATTTTTGCACCTTCTGCCAAGACCTTTTGGATTCTGTTCGCGTGACGAATGATGATGAAACGGCATATCATACTCTAAGGTCACGTTACTATTCATGGAGGCAACTGTTCCGACCTGACAATGCCCGTATGACAGAAACCGAGATGATGGGCTTGATAGGCGAGCTACTTTTTTTGAAAGACTACATGATACCTGATAGAGGAATAGACGTCGCTCTTGATAGTTGGATGGGGCCTGAGAAAACACACAAAGATTTTTCAGACCAGCAAGACTGGTTTGAAGTGAAAACCATCAGTTTTGGCAAAGAGAGTGTCCGTATTTCTTCCATTGAGCAACTTGACAGCGACATTGATGGAACATTGGTCGTTTATGAACTGGAGAAAATGAGTCCATCTTTTGACGGTATTAGGATAAATCAACTCGTCAACAGTATTATAGCTTTGTTAGTGAATGCTCACCAGCGTGAGACCTTTATGGCAAAGCTACAATTGTTTGGATTTGAATTCTCCAACGAAAATGATAATCTAGTATTTGCGTTGAAGAATATGTACAAATACAAGGTCGACACCAAAGACTTCCCTCGATTGCATCGGTCTTTGCTATCGAATGCAATTGCACGTGCTCAATATGATTTGCTTTTAACAGAAATAGAACCATTTAAACTCAACTGATATGGAAATTGAAGAATATCGCAAGCAGTTTATAGATGAGATAAGAAATGATGCTAGCTTGGAAGGCTCTGATCCTGAAAGCTACTTCATCGAGCGTGTCCTTACAGATCTTGAAGATATTGGGGAACTTAGCGATCCTATTCCTATGTCAATTGAAATCAGGAATACAAGAAGGCAAATTCTAGCCTTTGATGGATATTCATATGATGAAGCAGACGGAGCATTGGTTCTTATTGTAAGTGAATTTACCAATCAGCGCGATAGTGCTCCAACTTTGACAAATACACGTATTGAGGAATTGCTATCGTATATGCAGAGATTCATAGAAGAAGCTGTCAATGGAAACATTCGCAATTTCTGTGATGATTCTGACCCTGCTGTAAACATTGCCAGCGAGTTTAAGAAAAAGATAGGCAAGGGAATGACGGCAACAGAAATCTTGCGTTTTAAGTTTATCATCATATCAAACTATACTCTGAGTAAACAGGTTAAGAATCTAAAACGTCCAGATTTTTTGGGAAGACCTGTAGAATTGAACGTTTGGACATTAGAGCGATTCTTTCAGACATTTGTTTCTAACTCCAGTGAAATTCTAGAGATTGAGACAAAGGATTATAACTGTGAGGGCATTCCATGTCTGAAAGCTGATTTGGGTAATTTGAGTAATTATGATGCATATCTGGGAATTGTTCCTGGAGAATTCCTTGCAAAAATATATTATGACTACGGAAGTAGATTACTTCAAGGAAATGTACGTGCGTTCTTGAGTTTTAGAGGTAATGTAAATAAGGGCATACGAAGTACCATTATGAAGCAACCAGAGAACTTCTTTACATATAATAATGGTATTGCTATTGTTGCCCGTTCCGTAAAATTTTCTACAGATGGTTCTAAAATAACTTATTTCAAGGATTTGCAAATAATCAATGGAGGACAAACCACAGCTGCATTAGCGAGTGCCATCATTAAGAATGAGGCTCCAAAAGGCATGGATAACCTATTTGTACCAATGAAGTTAACTGTGCTGAATGTTGAAGATGACATGTCGGAAGAACAGGTACAAAACTACAATGAACTGACAAAGACCATCTCAGAATGTGCTAACAGTCAGAATGCGGTTAAACCAGCTGACTTCTTCTCAAATCATCCGTTCCACGTAAAGATGGAGCAGTTATCTCGCAAAGTTATGGCTCCACCAGTCGGTGGCAATCCTTATCAAACCGTATGGTTCTATGAGCGTTCTCGTGGTAAGTGGGAGCAAGAGCAGATGAAGTTGAACGCACATCAAAGAGACCTGTTCAAGCAGAAGAATCCCAAAGACCAACTAATTACAAAAGAGAAACTAGCAAAATGCTATAATGCGATTCTCATGCACCCTGACCAAGTTTGCAAGAGTTCTGCTGATAACTTCAAAATATTTGCTCCTTTTATTGATGGCATTTATGAGAATGACCGTGACAGCATCAATGACGAATTTTTCAAGAAATGTGTCTGTTCGATTATCATCTTTGACAAACTTGACAAACTCATCAGCAAGGAAGAGTGGTATCCAAAAGGCGGTAACAAAGCTCAGATTACGCCATATACCATATCCAAACTGATGACGCTTCTGCCCAAAGGCTCTGACCTAGATTGGGTGAGCATTTGGAATAAGCAAACTCTTTATCCAGCTTTGGCAACAGAGCTTCTTCGCCTAGCATACTTTACACATCGCTATTTGGAGAAAAAAGCCGATGGAGGACTTGTGCGTAGTTTGTCTCGTCTTGTCGGAACATGGAACGACTTTAAGGCAGTGGAGTTTTCTTTGTCGGATGCCTTCATTAGCTCGTTAATTTCGAAAGAAGAAACAAAGGCAACTGAAAAGGCGGCCAAACGTGCTCACAAGTTTAACTCAAAGATTGATGCATCTGTTGAGATTTTCAAACTTGGTGCACCGTATTGGATGGGAGTCTATAATGCTCTAGCAAAAGAAGAGCTCCTCTCCTATGGTGATTGTGATTTTATTAGGAGCATAGCATCTTATATCGGAAGAGGTTCTCTGCCAAGTCCTGCTCAATGCCGTAGGCTCCTGAAAATCGTAGAAAAAGCAGAAGAAAAGGGATATATTATGCCGTAAAAAATATTATGTATTATGGCTGCACAAAGATATTATTATTCTGACTCCATCACAGACTTCCTGTCTCGTAGTACAAACGAGATAGTAGGAGATTTGACTCTGGCATCGCAACACGACATTAACGACGAAACAGCGCAGTCATGGGTGGAGGAAATCGATACGCTACGCGAAGCGCTGGAGGCATATTCTGGGCGTGGGAGTTTATACTTTGAGTACAATATCCCAAGAATGGGTCGCAGGGCGGATGTAATAGTACTGATAGACGGCGTCGTATTTGTCGTGGAATACAAAACAGCTGAGCAGCGATTCACACGCGAAGCGATGGTGCAGGTGTGGGACTATGCACTTGATCTTAAGAACTTTCAGGAAGGGTGTCTGGACAGGATTCTGATTCCCATCTTAGTGGCTCCGAAGGAAAAGGACTCGCATTGCCACCTTACGCTGAAGCATTTCGAGGATATGGTATATGGACCACTGATGGTAAACAGAAAAAAGTTACCTGAGGTGTTTGGGTCAGTTCTTGAAGGAGTAGTATACAAAGACAAACCAACACTTAGCGACGACCAGTGGGCTAAGAGTGGATACTCGCCCACACCTACTATCATAGAGGCGGCAATCGCTCTGTACGAAGAGAATACAGTGGAGGAGATCACAAAGCATGGTGGAGATATCGACAAGGCTTCGGAGGAGTTATGCCATATTATCGACCATTGCAGGGAGAAAAAGCGTAAGGCCATCTGTTTCATCACAGGTGTACCAGGTGCAGGAAAAACACTGATAGGTCTCAACACTGCTATCGACCAATTCAACAGAGGAGAGAAGGCTGTTTATCTTTCAGGCAACTTTCCTTTGGTGGAGGTGTTGCAAGAGGCTCTGACACGCGACTATGTGCGACGAGACAAGATTAGAGCTAAGGCTGAGAAGCGCAAGGCTTGCACTAAAGCAGAGGCAAAAAGCAAGGTGAAAGCTTTCATACAGATGATTCACCACTACCGTGATTTATATTTGGAAGGTACAGAAGTAAAAGATGGAAGGATTGTGCCGATAGAAGGATATTTTCAAAGTCATACTGACAAGGCATATATTCCTGTTGAACACGTGGCTATCTTCGATGAGGCACAACGAGCCTGGACACAGGCGGAATTGAAGCGCTTTATGCGCGAGAAGAAAGGTATAAAGGATTTCCCGTATTCGGAACCGGAATACCTGATTTCATGTATGGACCGGCAGACGGACTGGGGACTTGTAGTTTGTCTGGTTGGCAACGGACAGGCCATTAACAAAGGCGAAGCTGGCCTAAAGGAGTGGATAGAATCTGTGCATCGCAGTTATCCAAGTTGGGATGTGTACATGTCGGACTATCTGGTGACATCTAATGACGTAAGCAAGGAGGATCTGACACTGATACATAGGCAACTGATAGCAAAAGAAGAGTTGCATCTAACAATGTCGATGCGTTCGTTCCGCTCAGAGAAAGTGAGTCTGTTTGTGAATCAACTACTGGAATTACAGAAGGAAGAGGCTACCGCAACATTGTGCGAGTTGGAGAAATACCCTATTGTGTTGACTCGAAGTTTAGATACGGCAAAGCAATGGTTGCGTAGTCATGCACGAGGGAGTGAACGGTTTGGACTGCTTGCCAGCAGTAAAGCTGAACGGTTGAAAGCTATCGGCATAAATGTAAGGTATCAGCCAGATTTTGTGCATTGGTTCTTGGAGGACGACTCTGACATCAGGAGCAGCAACTGTCTAGAAGATACATTGACAGAGTTTAAGGTACAAGGGTTGGAAATAGATTGGGCCTGTGTGACCTGGGATGCAGACTTACGGTTGAGTAAAGATGGGATGTCATGGCAGCACTTCCAGCTCCGTAGTGGCACCCAATGGCAGAAAATCAATAAAGAGATAAACAAGGAATATCAGATAAATGCCTATCGCGTGTTACTGACCAGAGCACGACAGGGAATGGTGATTGTCGTACCAAATGGCGACAATAGCGTTCCTCCAGATGAGACGCGCAAGCCCGAATGGTATGATGGAATATACAGTTACTTGAAATCTCTAGGATTAGAGGAAATATGAAGCAGATAAAGGTTGTAGCTGCAATCATTCACGATAATCAAGGGCGCATCTTTGCCACTCAGCGGGGGTGTGGTGAATGGAAGGACTGGTGGGAGTTTCCTGGCGGGAAGATGGAAGTAGGTGAGACTGCTGAGGAGGCGTTGAAGCGCGAGATATGGGAGGAGTTGGAGACGCGCATCGTCGTGGAGCGGTTTGTGGAGACGGTGGAATGGGATTATCCTCTGTTCCATCTGACCATGCACTGTTATCTCTGCCATGTGGAGAGCGGGCACCTGGAGTTGAAGGAGCACGAGGCAGCGAAGTGGCTCAACAAAGATGAGTTGGAGAGCGTCAACTGGTTACCTGCGGATTGGGAATTAGTGAGGAAACTGAGTTAAAACCGAAGGTGCGGGAGAAGACGCTAGAATCGTTGGCATTTACACTCAACAAGATATTCCTGCAAGACCATGGCATTAGGCGATATGAGATACCAGACGAAGAGCCAATGATGGCGGCGGAAGATTTTCAAGTTGGATATGGAAATAAAGCAACATAAGAATACGTTATAATACACATGAGTAACAAATAGATACAATTATCATCAATCATAAGAACTTAGGATTGCTGTTCTCAAAAATAGGCGTATCTTCTATGAAGCATGGAACATGACTGAAGCTAATTCGTCAGTCGGAACTGACGAATTGACTTGCGACCAACATATCATCAATGTCTTTAAGGAAGGAGAACTGCCCAAGGGTAATAACGTGCATTTTTTACACGTTTATGGAGTGAAGATGCCTTGTTTGAGGTAGTGGTAATATTATCAACAAGAACAACTGAAACCGATGAAGCAGGAAGTTACTCCTGCTTCGTTTGTTCCTGAGCTGCCTTAAACTTACACCAGGTTGAAGCAAAACCTTGCTGCTTGACCAACTCATCATAGCCATCAAGGGTGATAAAGAGTTTCGAGTCAAGTTCCTTTACAATCTCACGGGTCATCTGATGTTGGGCCGCAATGGTTTGCAAATCTTCATTATATGCTTTCAGGCGATTCACATTGACAACCTCAT
>OMUV01000213.1 GCA_900314335.1 uncultured Prevotellaceae bacterium
CCGCCAGCCGCCGCAAGAGAGTGTATATAAAGGAATGTTATGGCAGCCGCCGCGCAAGGAATAGAATGGTATAATGCTCACAATGCGCCTCTCAGGCTATTGAGAGTCCCTTGATTCGCAAATTACTTCGCGCTTTGCCCTTTTGGGCATGCGGCCGCTGGGGGCAGCGGCCCTCCCAGCTATTGTTCGCGCACTTCAATCGGCCGTGCTTAAATATAATGGCAGGACAGACGAAGAGCGTGGATCGAAAGAGCGATTGGGGGCGGCGTATGGCGGCTGGCGGCGATGGGGCGAAGGAGAGAGGCGGGAATTGTGCGCCGGATAGAGAATTTTCCATTATCTTTGCAGGCAGAAACTAAGGCAGCCGTACGGTCTGTCGCGGGAGCGCTAAGGTGCTTCTGAGGAAAGTCCGGGCAGCACAGGACAGTCCCCTTCAGAAATTGAAGTTGTCCGTGAGGGCAAGCCACTTGCAGAAGAAAACAACCGCCCCTCCTTCGGGAGAGGTAAGGGTGAGAAAGCGGGGTAAGAGCCCACTGCGTGCGTGGTGATGCGCATGGCGTGCAAGAGGGACGCTGAAAGTTCGCGTATACCGCCGGTTGAGGGTTGTCCGCCCGAATCGTCATGGTACGGCGGAGGGTAGAACGATGATGCCTGTAGGTGACTGCAGGCTTAGATAAATGACAGACGGCAGGCCGCAAGGCCTCGCTACAGAACTCGGCTTATAGTATGACTGCCTCCCACATAGCATCGCCGCTGCGGCCTACCGCCGCGGCGGCGTCTGCTTTTCGTCCCGCCGCCCTCTCGCGGACTTTCTCTCTGTGACTGCATTAACTCTCATTCGGGTTATCTGTTTGTATTTTTCATGTACACAACTTTTAGCTTATAAAAATCCTCCTCTAAATTTGCATGTATGTAATTTATAAATTACCTTTGTCACGTGAAATATAGGCAGGTCATAACATATAAAGATTATTTTGATGATTTCTTTAGATTGCAGGATGCAAAAGTGCAGAAAAAGATCATCAAGATTCTTGATATAGTGGAACAATAGAAAGAATCCCTCAAAGCTATCTGAAATATATTGAGGGGACAAATGACTTGTTTGAAATTCGTGTTCAACTCGGCACAAATATCTTTCGTGTTTTCTGTTTTTTTGATGGGAATAAGTTGGTTGTCTTGCTAAGTGGATTTCAGAAGAAAACTCAAAAGACCCCTAAGGACGAGATAAAACGTGCCCTTAAGATAATGAATGATTACTATAGAGAAAAAGAGGAGGAGCAAAAATGAAGAATATCAAGACGCTTGATCAGATAAAGGATCAATATTATGGAGTAGTCGGCACACCGAAGCGCGATGATTTGGAGAGAGAGCTGGAAGCGCTGCGTGTGGGACTAAAAATAAAAAATGCCCGTGAATCACTCCATATGACTCAAGAACAATTAGCCAATCGTATTGACAAAAAACGGTCATTCATCTCTAAAGTAGAGAGCGATGGCGAAAACATGACCTTGAAAACTCTCTTTGATGTCGTAGAGCGCGGCTTGGGTGGTAAACTGAGAATAGAGGTTTCTCTCTAATCAACGACAACTTTTCTCCTACATATTATATGCGAGTGCAGAAAGGCGTACTTGTATGACTGTTAGTGCTCAAAACATTTGCTACGTCTCCATAAAAGTCTCGTCAGAGGCATAACGAAAGCGAATTATCGCACCGCGAGGAAATGGCACGGCAAGGCGGGTGCGCGAAAATGAATAACATGCATTCTAAAAATGAATATTATTCCTTTTGATGACGAACGGGAAAGTGGGAATTAGCAAGCGACGATGACACGGGGAGGGCCGCTGCCCTCAGCGGCCTACGGCCAATACGGCAGCGGCAGGCCACGCACGCACGAGAGCAGCATCCGCCGGACATAATTCGGCGGATAGGCAAGCCCGTTATTGCCCGCTGAGGCAGCGGGCCCCCTGTGCGGCTAACTATTTGCGTAATATGCATTCCGTGACCACGAAGCGGCATTGTCAGAAGCCGCCGATGCAGTCTATCGGCCTAAAGACGATAGGGCCGCTGCTCTGCGGCGTCCGATGCACGCACAAGCCACCGGCAGTCGCGCAATCCACGCTCCCGCGGGGCGGGATTACTTGCCCACCTTGAGCACCACCATCACGGGGAAATGGTCGCTCGGGGTGCGGGCCACGGCCTTCACCTTGCCGTCCGCGCCGATGCTTTCGCTGCGGTACACATCCGTCAGCTCGCCGTATTTCTCCACCGTGAACTCCTTGGTCAGGAAGATGTGGTCTATGCGCTCGTCCTGGCTCAGACCTTCGGGATGGAAGCCGTTGAAGGTGCCCATGTTGATGTAGCGGAACTTGGCAATGCGCCATGCGTCCGACAGCAGGCCGCTCTGATCTATGAGCTTGAAGCCGTCATTGTCCTGGTCGATATTGAAGTCGCCGGAGAGCACTGCGGGCAGGTGGTGCTTGTCGGCGCGTATGCGCTCCATGATCATCTTGGCGCTCTCGGCGCGCGCCGTCACGCCGACGTGGTCCATGTGCAGGTTGTAGTAGACGAACCGGAACTTGGTATGCTTCAGGCGGAACACGCCCCAGGTACATATCCTGACGCAGGCCGCATCCCATCCTTTGCCCGGGCGGTCCGGCGTCGGCGAAAGCCAGAAGTTGCCGCTCTCGATGAGGTCGAATTTGTCAGTGTTGTAGAATATGGCGGAGTGCTCACCGCCCTGCTTGCCGTCATCACGCCCCACGCCGATGTACTGATAGCCCGGGAGCTGCGCCTTGAGGTCCTGGAGCTGATGGTAAAGGCCTTCCTCCGTGCCGAAGATGTCAAAGCCGTGGAAGCGAATGAGCTTCGCCACATAAGGGTTGCGCTGCTTCCAGCCGTCGCCCGCTTTGTCATCGCCCTTATTGTCCACGCGGATGTTATAGGTGGCAAGGGTGAAAGTCTGTGCCCTGAGGCCCAGCGCGGGCAGCAGAAGGCAGAGGAAAATAAGTAGATTGCGTCTCATATCAATGATTATGTGCTATAGTTATTGCAAATTTAGGCAAATTCGCACAACTACGGGCGCAATGCACTGCAGAAATAAGGGAGAACGCAGGAAATGTAGTAAATTTGCACGACTTTCCGGAGAATTTGAACACTCTTGTTTTGAAAAATATCGTAGTAGACTTTTCCCGTTACGACAGTATGTGCGGCTTTGGCGAGATAGCGCGCAATTTCAGCCGGCGTCTGGCCGCGGCCGATGTGCCCGGGGTGCATTTCATCTTCATCATCCCTAAGCGGCACATAGGCGAACTGGGCGACGGGGTAAGCTACGTGGCCAAGGAGCGCCGCCGGATAGAGATAGCGCCGTGGGTGAAGAAGATCGACCTGTGGCACACCACCGATCAGCAGCTTCCCTTCCGCGTCCGCGGCCCGCATATCATCTCCCTGCTCACAATACACGACCTCAACTACCTCCACGAGAAGCGCGGGCTGCATCTGCTCAGGCACATCGTCGAGATGAAATGGAAGGTGATGCACTCCACGGCCGCCACCTGCATCTCGGAGTATGTCCGCGGGGATGTGAAGCGCAACATAGGCCTCGGCCACAGAGATTACGGGGTGATACACAACGCCATAGGCGATCTGGAGAAGGGCGAACAGCAGAGACCGGCGTTCGCGGAGGAGGGCGACAAATTCCTCTTCACCGTGGGTCAGATACGCCGCAAGAAAAACTTTGCCAGCCTCGTCCCCATGATGCGCTACTTGCCCGGCTACAAACTCTTCATCGCGGGCGACGACCACTTCGCCGATGCGCAGGAGCTCCGCGAGGTCATCGCCGCCGAATGTCCCGACCGCGTGAAGCTCTGCGGCAAGATAAGCGACGCCGAGAAGTGCTGGCTCTACGCCCACGCCGCTGCGTTCGTCTTTCCCTCGCGTCTCGAGGGCTTCGGGATACCGCCGCTCGAAGCGATGCGCTTTCACTGTCCCGTCATCAGCTCTTCCTGCACGTCGCTTCCCGAGGTCTGCGGCAGCCATGTCGCTTACTTCCCCGACTTTGAGCCCCCGCACATGGCCAGCGTGGTGAAGGAGAGGATCGACACCTGGAGCAAGGACTCGGCAGAGGCAAATGAAGCCGCGGAATACTCTCGCGGCTTCAACTATGATGCTTACACAGAAGCTTATATCCGTCTATATCTTAAGTTGCTCGCAGAAGCGAAGTAGGCCGTCCCACACCACATCGGGCGTGATAAGGTCGTACTGCTCCGCGCGGTTCATCACAGCGAGCTTGTCCGCCGTGGCGAGGTCCGTGACGGCCACGCCGCGCGTCAGCGGACTATCCGTCGCCGGCAGCCACACGCTTTTTCTTATTCCGGGGGCTACGATGCAGTAGGACGGGCGTCCCATGGCCTGCACGATGTGGCGCGCGCCGCCTTCGAGGCCGAAATAGAACGTGGACAGCCCCGCCATGCACGCCAGTTCCCTCATGCTGCCGGCTCTGAGCGAGATGAAGATGCGCTTGTCCGAGCCCAGCATCTCCCAGATGCGCCGCGCGTCCGTCTCCTCGCGCCCGGAGGCGTAGTTGAAGATGATCTGGCAGTCGGGGAACCGCTCCATGAAGCGCCTGAGCACCTCCGCCATGCTGTCCTGCCGCCATGTCTTTTCCGCGAGCTTGGCGGTGACGCCGGCGAGCATCACAGGCCGCCGGAAGTCTATCCCCTCGCTCTCCATGTAGGCGCGGAAGCGGTTCATCTCCGTCTCGCTGATGGCGAGGCGGAAGTCGCGATGCTCCATGTCCCGGCTCCCTGGCGGCAGAAGGGGAAGGATCAACCGGAAGTTGTGGTCGAGCATGCTCTCCCCCAAATGGCTGCGCGGCACACGGTAGTCGTAGAGCCATCTGGTGTACGCTTTCTTCAGGCCGATGCGCATCATGCGGCGGGAGCCGAAGAGGGCGAAAAGCGTGGTGTTGGGCGTGGAGCGCATGTCTATGAGCGCGTCGTAATGGCCGCTCCTCATCACGCGCCTTACCTTGAGGGCATAGCGGAGAAAGGACGAGCGCTCCGCGGCGCTGAACGTGATGATGCGCCTGAGGCTCGGATGCCCCTCAAAGAGCGGCGCGAGGCGGTCGTTGAGCACGAGGTCCGTCTCTGCGTCCGGAAGGGCACGCTTGAGGGCCGAGAGCATGGCAAGCGCAAGGATTGTGTCCCCCATCTGCCGAAATCTTATTACCAGTATTCTCATAATTAGTTGCCTGCAAAGATAGTCAATTATCTCGGGCGGGGAAATAACCGAAGAGGCCTTATAGTCGCAAGCGATTACAAGGCCTCTTTAGTACTCGAAGCGGGACTTGAACCCGCACAGCCATTTCTGGCCAAGGGATTTTAAGTCCCTCGTGTCTACCGATTCCACCATTCGAGCCCGATAGCGGTGCAAAAATAGCTATTTTCGCGCTCTCCGCCAAGTCGCGACCCTTTTTCTTCTCATACTGCGTGGTTCATTTCTGCCGGAAGCGGGGGAAAGACGGAAAGAGACAGGGTATAGAGAGCCTCTCAAAAGGCGGCAGAGAGCAGCGGCATATTGCAGAAATGACGATTAAGAAAGGGGGAAAAGCCTTTTACGACATTGCGGCTGCCCTGCTGAAGCAGGAAAATGATATATTTGTAAATGAAAGAAACTATAAAGCGAGCAATATGAATATCAGAAAGATTTTAATGGTAGTCCTGGCACTTACAGCATCCACGGCGGTCAGCGCCGACGGGATAATGTCCTCGGACAAATGGATGAGCCCCTCGTCGCAGTCCATCGTATATACGGGGCGGGTGGACATGAGCAATCCCTATGTACCGCGGTTCAACTGGCCCGGGACGGAGATACGTCTGGGCTTCACGGGCACCACGCTGCGCATGATATGCCGCCCCATGACGGGCTATTTCATGGTGAGCATCGACGGCTGCCGCGCCTTCAAGGTGAGCTACAACTCGCCGCGCGACTCCGTGCGCACGCTGGCCGCAGCGCTCAAGGCCGGCAAACATACGGCGCGCATCATGTACGCCATAGAGGGGCTCCATCGCAGGCCTGAGTGCCACGGCTTTCTCATCGACAGGGACGCCGCCCTCTTCCGCCCCGCTCTGCCGCGCCACCGCATTGAGTTTATCGGCAACTCCATAACCTGCGGCTTCGGCAACGAGGACAACGACCGCAATCATCCTTTCGCCGACGAGACGGAGAACCATTACTATTCCTACGCCACGATAGTGAGCGACTCGCTCGACGCGCTGCACACCTCCATCTCGCGCAGCGGCATAGGCGCTTACCGCAACTATGCCGGGCCGAAGGAAGGCTCGCCCGACAACATGTCCTACCGCTACAGGTACACGCTCTTCGGCGACACCACGCAGCTCTGGGACTTCAGCCGCTATACGCCCGAAGTAGTGTGCATCAACCTCGGGACCAACGACCTCTCCACTGCGGGCTACGACATAGCGCTTTACGAGAAGGGCTACCGGCAGTTTCTCGGCACGGTGCGCAAGGCCTATCCCAAGGTGCCCATAGTGCTCCTCACGGGTCCGATGCTTCAGGGCAAGGAGAATGAACTGGAGAAGCAAGTACTCGACCGCATAGCCGACGACTGCCATAAGGCAGGGGACCGGAATATCCTGCGCTTCGACTTCTCGCCACAGACAGGAGCACTGGGATACGGCGCCGCCTATCACCCCTCCCTCGCGCAGCATCGCAAGATGGCCGCCGAGCTTTACCCCGTGCTTAGGAAACTGCTGAAATAGCCTGTTCCGCCCGCCCCGAGGCATGAGAGAAGCATGACAAAGCCGCACAGAGAGGTCTGCACGGCTTTGTTTTCTACGCTTAGTCCCGCCTCGGCGGAGCGCCGCCATGTCGGAGGCGGCCTTCGGCGTCAGCCTATGAGCTCGCGGATGATGTTCACCTGGCGGGGCGTGAGCAGTCTGTCGCCCTTGCGGAAGCCGGCGCGGTGGAGGCGCTCCCGCAGTTCCGGATCGGCGCGAATCCAGCGGCTGAGGCGTTGCGAGGCGCTACGGCGCTTCGGCGTATCGGCGAAGAGGCTCTCGGCCAGGTCGGCAAAGCGGGTCATCATAGTTCCCCGGCCTCCTGACCAGAAGCGAATGCGGCAAACCAGCGGGCGTTGTCGCGGCAGAACAGACGCGCATAGCGATGTGCCTCCACATCGTCGAGAGGCAGGAAGCGGCGACTGGGCGCGTCATAGGTCTCCACGATGCTGCCGCCGGCGCGGACGCGCGCCACACGGCGGGCATCGCGTCCCTGCGCCTCGATGTAGGTCGTGCCGTTGGAGTAAAGGCTCACGGCGCGCAGGGAGTAGCGGCGTGCAGAGATGATGGTGGACAGCGGGAAGAGCCACGTGAGCCCGAGCCCGCGCGCCTCGCTGCGCGGACGGCGCCGGAGGCCCGTGGCGAGCGACATAAAGTCGAGGTCGCCGCTCAGGTTCTCCGCGTAGAGCAGGCCGGAGAGACAGCGGGCCTCACGGAGCATGAAGAGCTCGCGGCGGTTGGAGAGGGCGAAGCGGAGAAGCGCCCTGCGGGCCGACGGCGTGGAGGAGGCAGGAGTGACGGCGGGCCGGAAAAGACCCGCGACGGAGAGCGAGCGTACGGCGCCCGCATCGTAGAGGCTCACGAGCGACGCGCCCGCGCCGCCGATCACTACGCGGCGTACGGGGACGGAGGGATAAAGCTCGTGGTAAAGGGTGAAGAGTGATTGTAGATACATGATGTTTGTTTTAATGGTAAATAGATTGGTGAATGCTGTTCCGCGGTTGTGCAGCTTGTTTGTGACGTCGTTTGTTTTCTTGTTACTGATGCAAAGGTAGGTCACGCCAATCCGAAAATCCCGTACTTTCGCCCGCCACTATAGAAAAAAACATATTCCGACGGGACGTAAGAAAATCCCCGTGGGAGGAGACGAAATTCTACTCGCAGATAAAATAATTTATCTCGCAGTAGACGATCGGTCTACTCGCAGAAGAAAAAATTTATCTCGTAGTAGAATTTGCCCCTCTGCGGGGCGATGATCCGTAGATAGTTTCAAAGGGTCGGAAAACGGTTATAAGTCGTCGGCAGACGCCTTGGGGAGATATATTGACTGCGCATACAGATAGGTTTTCCCTTCTTGCAAAACATCGTGTATGCACATCGCAAAAACCCTCCCGCATGCCGGGATACTCACATAGGACCTGAGGAGAAATACATTTGAGGTAGTTTAAAACGTCTCAAATGTAATTTCGCCCCTCTGCGGGGCATTGTTTCTTAATTGTCCTCATCCGGAAACGGATCATTGAAGGGGCACTACGTATTCCGGGCAGAAATAATAGAAAATTCCTTATTTTTGTCATCAGCAAACAGACTATCATGACCAAGAACAAAGCCGTATGGCTTGCCCAACTCCTGTTCCGCCGCGGCCGCCTCTCGCGCGAGGAGATCTTCAGCGCGTGGGCCGACGTCGACGAGAAGGGGCAGCGCATGGCGCCATCCACATTCTACGATAACCGCAATCAGCTCTTCTCGCGCTACGGCATCAGGCTCCGCTCCGACCACGGCTACTACAGTCTGGACATCGGCGGGGGCAGGGAGCGCGACTTCCTCGAGACACTCCTCAGGAGCGAGGGCGAAGGCGGCGCCCCGTCCGCTATCGGCGGCCGGCAGCCCGCGGGCTTCGACAAGGTGGCGCCCATCGCCCGCGCCATCGAGGACGGCATGGCCATCGGGATGATCTACGCGCCCTACTACAAACCGCGCTACTCCACCACCTTCTCGCCCTACTGCCTGCGGCTCTTCCGCTCGCGCCTCTACTGCGTGGGCTTCTCGTCGCGCCACGACGGCCTGCGCACCTTCGCCCTCGACCGCATCGCGTCGCTCCGCCCGTCGTCCGCGCCGCCCCACCGCCGCGGCAACTTTGACCCGCGGCGCTACTTCGCCCACAGCTTCGGCATCTACGGCGGCATGGACCTGAAGAGCGAGCACATCGTCCTGCTGGCCGACGCGCGCAGCGCCGCCTTCCTGCGCTCCCTGCCGCTCCACCCCTCGCAGAGCGAGACAAAGCTCCCCGCCCCCGAGGGCCGCTACGTCAGCACGTTCACCCTCGATGTCTCAGTAACGGACGACTTTGTGCGCGAGCTCTTCTACTACGCCTCGGGCATCCGGGTCATCGCCCCCGCGACGCTCGCCCGGAGGATTACCGACGAGGCCCGCGCCGTGCTCAGCGCATACGCCGACAAGCCGTGCCAGTAGGCCTATATATGTAATGTATTGCCGGGCGCGATTTCAGATTTTAGAAAATTCCCTTCGGGAAATCACCTATCCCGGCATATGATTCCCGCCGCCTGCAAAGCCACCGGGATAATTGCCGCCGCTCACGCTGCGGCGCAGTATGAGCAGAAGATGCAGAACATTATATGAAACAACCGAGGCTTCCCTATTGCGAGCATGCACAATAAGGAAGCCTCAGTCTATTCTCTCCGGCATTCTTCGGCTGCGCCTTTTAGGTTGGCCGGAGAAGGCCAATGCCGGCGCCGGAAACTTTCGTCAGAAATCCTGTACCGCCGTCCGCGGCAGACTGACCCTATGTCAGACGGCCATACGCGCTGGTTCAGAGCGCGGCCTTCAGGATGGCGAGGATATCGTTCTCCCTGAGGGGGAAGAAGATAGCGGGATTGTCCAGGCCCTCGTTGACAGCCACATGGTGAGCCATCTCCTGCAGGCGCGAGTCGTCGATACCAACCTCGCGCAGCGTCATCGGCATACCGAGACTCCCGAAGAACTGGCTTACGCCGTCGATGGCCTTCTCCGCAATCTTCATGTCGGGTAGCTCCGGCGAGATGCCCATGACGTTGACGCCAAACTTGACGAAGCGGGGCAGAGTCTTCTCGCACAGCACATAGCGCATCCAGTGGGGCATAATGATGGCCAGGCCCTGACCGTGCGTGATGTCGTAGTAGGCCGAGAGGGCGTGCTCTATCATGTGCATAGGCCAGCCCGACTCGCCCATACCGAGGCTCAGGATGCCGTTGCAGCCGAAGGTGCAGGCGAACATGATCTCGGCGCGGGCCTCGTAGTCGTCGGGCTTCTTCAGGGCGACGGGCGTCCACTTCATGAGCGTGCGGATGAGGCTCTCGCAGAATCCGTCTATCACGTCGTTGCCGGGCAGGGCGAAGTATTGCTCGCAGACATGATTGATGGCGTCGGCCACACCGGCAGCGGTGTGCTTGGCGCCCACGGTGAAAGTGTATGTGGGGTCGAGGAACGAGGCCACGGGGTAGAGATGCGGGTCCATGTAGCCCACCTTGTCATTGGTCTCCGTGCGCGAGATAACGCCGCCGCAGTCGTACTCGCTGCCCGTGGCTGCCAGCGTCATGATGTCCACGATGGGCAGGGCGGCTTTGGTGGGCACCTTATAAGTGATGAGATCCCACGGCTCGCCGTCGTATTTGGCGCCGGCGGCAATGGCCTTGGAGCAGTCGAGCACCGAGCCGCCGCCCACGGCGAGGATGACCTGAATGTCGTGCTCCTTGCAGAGGCGCACGCCGTCGAGCACACTGGTGCTGTACTTCGGGTTGGGCTCGATGCCGGAGAGCTCCGTGACGTCGAAGTCCCTGAGCAGCTCCTTCACCTTGTCATAGAGGCCCATGCGCTTGATGCTCCCGCCTCCGTAGGTGAGCAAAACACGTGTTCCAAGCGGCCTGAGCACATCGGCCAGGCCGTTGACAACATCCTTTCCGAAGATAAGGCGTGTCGGTGTCTGATAATCGAAATTTGTCATAGTCTATTACTCCTTTGTTTACTGCTGCAAAAATACGACAAATATCCGTCCACAGGCTTATCCGAATTACTGATTTAATAATACATTTTTCGGCGGACGCGGCCCTTATTACGGCAAGTGCGGCCTTTATTTCGGGAAATGCGGCCCTCCCTGTCGGACTACGCGCAAGACCTTGCGCGCATCACGCACTCCCGGCTAACTTAGCGCAAAACCGCATTAGATGCCATCTTATATAAGTCCTCACGCTCCGGCACCGCCGATATAAATTCGAAATCCGAAACAACTGGCGCTGCCCCCATTTTTGAAAAGGCATTTTCCCCACTTTCAAAAAACCCTTCCGCATGCTGTGTTGCTCACATAGGACATGAGTGAAATTACATTTGAGGTAGTTGAAAACGTCTCAAATGTAATTTTGGCCTTTTGGAGACGCTGAAAACCATACACTTACAAAGGGCCAAAAACTGCCCTTTCAAGGGTCGCAGAAATGTGAATCTTGTGCTATTTCGCCATTTTGTGGGGCGGGTGATAGGAGCGAAGAATATTGATGAGCGCGGCTTTAGCTGGGAGGGCCGCTGC
>OMUV01000211.1 GCA_900314335.1 uncultured Prevotellaceae bacterium
TGCGGAAGTTTTTTTGAAGTGTGGGGAATATCTTTTCCAAAGAGCGGAAAAACGGCAATCGTTTCGGATGGCGAAGATAAATCAGTGGGGCGGGTGAATGAGGACTTCTATATGTGTGAGTCTTTCTCAGTAATGCGCGAAGGTTAGCTTGGAATACGAAAAGTGCGATACGGTATTGCGCGACGTTAGCTGGGAGGACCGCTGCCTCTGCGGCCCTCCCAGCTATTATTCGCGCTTATGATAACGCGAATTCCTCTTATACTACTCCTCACTCTCCTGCCCTGCCGATTAATTTCGCCATCCAGAAACAAATGCCCTTCTCATGGGCGGCGGCGGAGATTTTTGCAGGAAAGCGAGATTTTTGATGGTATTACGGCGCTTTGCAACCTTGTTGTAATTCTTTTTCCCTACCTTTGCTACCGAAATGATGAGACGGGCACACACTTTCCTGCTTACCATCGCTACCATCTGCATGATGGTGATGGTCGTCACACCACATCATCACGATGCGATGGGGGCCTGTTTCGTACTGGAGCGTTGTCAGCAGGACGGGCATCTCAACGACCGGCATACTCATCATCCCGCTGACAATCATCACATCATTCCCGTCACGGGCAAGCATATATCGGTCGCAGCGCCGGCCTTCCGCGCCGGCGGGCATTCCCTTTGGCTGCCCCTCCTCTCTTCGGGACTGGCAGGCGAGGGCGGATACGAGGCATGCTTGCTGACGGCAGTTTCCCGGCGCGCCTTCGCGCCGGCCATATGGCACGGACAGCCTTCGCCGTCCGGGGGCGGGCTGAGGGCCCCGCCATACTTTGTTTTGTAATATTCCCTGATTTTATTCACATTACAAAACACGCGCTTCATCGTCCCCGGCATCGGGCTACAGCCATAGTACTGCCCGTACGGCACACGATGCAGGCGCAGGAAGACCATTTCCTAAATAATGATCAGAAAAATCATTCATTTTTCCGTCACCCACAAACCGGCGGTATGCATGTTGGTGCTCGCCATCATCGTGGGTGGCATCTGGGCGATGAGCACCATCAATGTGGACTCCACGCCCGACATTACCAACAATCAGGTGCAGGTCATCACCGTATCGCAAAACCTCTCGACGGCGGACATCGAGCAGTATGTCACCTACCCCGTAGAGATGGCCATGAGCAATCTGCCCGGCGTGGAGGACGTGAGGAGCATCTCGCGCTTCGGCCTCTCAGTGGTAACCGTCATCTTTAAGGACAACATGGGCACCTACCTGCCGCGGCTACTGGTGCAGGAGAAGCTCAGCCAGGTCAGCGGCGACATTCCCGAGGGCTTCGGCACACCCGAGATGGGGCCCATCAGCACGGGGCTCGGCGAGATATTGCAATACACGCTCCAGGCCGACACCTCGCAGTATACGCCGCAGGAGCTGCGCACCATAGAGGACTGGACAGTGAAGCGGCAGCTGAGCATGATACCGGGCGTGGTGGAGGTCAACTCCTTCGGCGGCAGCGTGAAGCAGTATGAGATAGCCTTCTCGCCCGGGCATCTCAACGCCATGCATGTCTCCATAGGTGACCTGATAGAGGCCCTCAGGCGCAACAACCTCAACACGGGCGGAGCCTACATCGAGAAGGATCATCAGGCCAGTTTCATCCGCGGCGAGGGCGTGGTGAAGAGCCTCGATGACATTCGCAGCATCGTGGTGAAGAACGAGGGCGGTGTGCCCGTCACCGTGGGCGACGCTGCCGATGATGTCCACTATGGTGCGCAGGTGCGCTACGGCGCGTTCACACAGGACGGCCACGAGGCCGTGGGCGGCACGATAATGATGCTCAAGGGGGAGAACTCGGACAAGGTGGTCAACCGTGTGAAGGAGCGCCTCGCCGAGGTGCAGCGCACCCTGCCGCCCGGCATACGCATCAAGCCGTTTCTCGACCGCTCGGAGCTCATAGACCGCACCACGTCGACCATAGCGCGCAATCTCACCGAGGGCGCTCTCATCGTGGTGTTCGTGCTGGTGCTGCTGCTCGGCAGCCTGCGCGGCGGCATCGTCACGGCCTCGCTCATTCCCCTCTCGCTGCTCTTCGCCTTCATCCTGATGCGCATCTTCGGCGTGTGGGCCAATCTGATGAGCCTCGGAGCCATCGACTTCGGCATTATCGTCGACGGCGCCGTCATCATCGTGGAGGGCACTGTCCACGAGCTCGAGCGCCGCTTCGGCGGCTCGCTGCCACCTGACGCCCGCCTCTCTCAGAGGGACATGGACGAGATCAGCATCTCCGCCGCCGGCACGATGATGCACTCGGCCTTTTTCGGGCAGATCATCATCCTCATCGTCTTCGCCCCCATTCTCTTCCTCACCGGCGTCAGCGGCAAGATGTTTCAGCCCATGGCGTTCACGTTCTCCTTCGCCCTCATCGGGGCCATCCTGCTCTGCCTCACCTATGTGCCGATGATCTCGTCGGTGGTCATGCGTCCGATGGGGAGCAGGATGCATCTGCTCTCGCGCGCCGAGCAGCGGCTGGGAAGCTTCAGCCACCGCCTGATGGACGCCGTCTACCGGTGCTACCACCCCGCGCTGCGCTTCACGATGCGCCACAAGGTGCCCTCTATCGTGGTCGCCTCTGTGCTGCTTGCGGCCTCGGGCGTGGTGTTCAGCCGCATGGGCGGCGAGTTCATCCCCTCGCTCGACGAGGGCGACATCGCCATGCAGACATTTCTCAGGCCCGGCAGTTCGCTCAGCGAGACCATCAAGCGCGAGGAGGAGGTGGAGCGACTGCTGCTGCATTCATTTCCGGAGATCAAGACGGTGTGCGCACGCATCGGTGTGGCCGACATTCCCACCGACCCGATGGGCTTCGACTATACCGATAGCTTTATCATATTGGAAAAGGACCGCAGCAAATGGACTTCGGCCTCGACGAAAAAGGAGCTCATCGCGCTGATCGAGAAGAAGCTCTCCACCCTGCCCGGCCTGACGTTTTCGTTCAGTCAGCCGGTAGAGCTGCGCTTCAACGAACTGCTCACGGGCATTCGCGAGGATGTGGCGGTGAAGCTCTACGGCGATGATCTCGACTCGCTCAATGTCATCGGCGAGCGCATGGAGCAGATCATCAGCCATGTGCGCGGAGCCAGAGATGTAGCTCTGGAGCGCACCTCCGGCCTGCCGCAGATCACGGTGAGATACGACCGCAGAAAGCTTGCACAATACGGGCTCAGCGTGGAGCGCCTCAACGAGTATATCAGCGCAGCCTTTGCAGGCGCCAGCGCAGGGCAGGTGTTTGAGGGCGAGAAGCGCTTCGACATGGTAGTCCGGCTGAGCGCACAGCACAGGCAGAGCATCGACGATATCGGCCGGCTCTACATCGACACGCCCACGGGCGGTCAGATTCCTCTGAGCGAAGTGGCCGACATCAGTTACCGCCCGGGGCCTATGCAGATATCGCGCGACAGAGCCTCGCGCCGGATATATGTGGGTCTGAATGTGCGCGGCCGCGATGTATCGTCGGTGGTGGAGGACATAAAGCACGCCCTCGACAGCAAGCTCACTCTGCCCCCGGGCTACCGCATCGCGTACGGCGGTTCGTTTCAGAATCTTCAGGAGGCCCGCTCGCGTCTCGGCGTGGTGCTGCCCGTGGCGCTGCTGCTCATCTTCTCGCTGCTCTGCTTCGCCCTCCACTCCCTCAGGCAAGCCCTGATGATCTTCATCGCCGTACCGCTGGCCACCATCGGCGGCATCCTCGCCCTGTGGCTGCGCGGCATGCCGTTCAGCATCTCCGCGGGAGTAGGATTCATCGTGCTCTCCGGCGTGGCTGTGCTCAATGGCCTCGTGCTGGTCAACCGCCTCAACTCTCTCCGGGACGAGGGCATCAGGAGTGTCGCCCGGCGCATCTACATCGCCACTCGCGAACGCCTGCGCCCCATCCTGCTCACAGCGCTGGCAGCCATGCTCGGCTTCATGCCCATGGCCGTGAGCCAGTCGGCAGGAGCGGAGGTACAGCGGCCGCTGGCCACGGTGGTCATCGGTGGACTATTCTCCTCCACCATCCTGACCCTGCTCATCATACCCGTCCTCTACACACTACTCTATATGAAGAAAACAAAATGAGACACAACATACTATTATCAATGGCGGCCCTTCTGCTGGCCGCCCCGGCGAGCGCACAGCAGTCCATCACCCTCTCCGCAGCCATCCGCAAGGCCGGCGCCAGCTATCCGGCGCTGCGGGCTTCGCGCCTTAGGGAGGGCAGCATGAGAGCCCTGCAACGCTCTGCCAGTCCGCTGGGCGACCTGGAGCTCTCGTCCGGCGGCGAAGAGATAGGACACGGCAACGACGCCATCACCACGCTCGTGGAAGCGCGGCAAAACCTCGACCTGTTCTCCGTAAGATCGCGCCGGCGCCGCATGGCGCAGGAGACACAGGTGGCCGCGGCCGACACCAGGCTCCGGGAACGCCGGATAAGGTGGCAGCTGAGCCTCGACTACGCCGCCGACGTGGTGGCCCGCATGCGTCTGGAGCAATATCGCCGGCAGGAGAAGCTCTACAGCGACTTTGTGGCGGCGGCCAAGCTTCGCTACGACACAGAGGCGGCTTCGCTTCTGGAATATCAGGCGGCCCAGAGCCGGCAACGTCAGGTAGAGCTGGCGCTGATAGAGGCTGAGAACGACCTCAACAAGGCCCACATCAATCTGAGCCGCTGGCTGAGCTCCGACACGCTCTATCAGGCCTCCGGCGACATCGACGAAGCGCTGACCGCCGCGCCCGACACGCTCGCCCTGCACCCCGCACTGAGCCTGGCCGAGGAGCGCGTGCATCTGGCCGAGGCTGTGAGCAGCGAGACACGCTCCTCCGCGCTCCCCAGGATGTTTGTCGGGATGGGCAGTCAGAAGATAGGCTCCCGCACGGGCTACTGGTCGTGGCAGGTAGGCCTGAGCCTGCCCGTCAGCTTCGGGACAAACAGAGCCCTTCGCCGCGCCGCAGCCCTCGACACCGAGAAGGCGCGCGCCGACCTGCAGACAGAGCAGCGCACACTCTCCTCCGGGCTGCGCTCCCTGGAGAGCGATTATGCCAAATGGCGCAGCACGGTCGACTACTACCGCAAGAGCGCCCTGCCATTGGCCGCAGAACAGCGCCGCACCGCTCTGCTGTCCTACCAGGAGGGCGCCACGGGATATCTCGACTTCATACAGGCCGCACAGAGCGCCATGGACACAGAGCTAAGCTATATCGACGCTTACGCCAAGCTATTGGAAAGCAAGTTTAATACAGAATACTACAAAACGAGATGATACAAATGAAAAAGCTTATGATATACGTCCTCCCGGCAGTGGCTTTGATAAGCGGCTGCTCGGCGGGCGACAAGAAGCAGACGGCTGCCGCGGACAGCAGCGAGGAGGCGGCCACCATCACGCTCACCCCTGAGCAGTACAAAGCCTCCGGCGTAACGACGGGCAGCATGACCACGGCCACCTTCTCCGGCATCGTGACGGCCAACGGCCAGCTGAAAGCCCTGCCGCAGGACCGCGCCGAGGTGACCCCGCCCATGGGAGCCAACATACGGCGCATCCTCGTCGTCGAGGGGCAGCATGTGGCGCGCGGACAGGTCCTGGCCTGGATTAGTCACCCCGATCTCATCGATATGCAGAGCAGATACGCTCAGGCCAGGGCGAGGATGACCTACCTATCGGGCGAATATCAGCGGCAGAAGACTCTCTACGCCGGCAAGGTCGGTGCGGGCAAGGACCTCCAGCAGACATCCTCGGAATATCGCGCCCTGGAGAGCGAACTGCGGGCTACGGGAGAGCAGCTGCGCATGCTGGGCATCAGTCCGGCGGCCGTGAGCGCAGGACACACGGTCACATCCATCGCCGTGAAGAGCCCCATAAGCGGCACAGTGGAGAGCGTGACGGCTGCCATGGGACAATATGCCGACCCGCAGACAGTCCTGTTCACCATCGTCAACACGGGTCATCTCTTCGCCGATGTGCTGGTCTATGAGCGCGACCTGGGGAGAGTGAGAGCGGGGCAGCGGGCTCAGCTCCGCATGGCTCAGACGCCTGTCCTCACGGGGCGTGTGACATCGGTGGGCCGCTCATTCGACGACAGCAGCAGGGCCGTACATGTGCGCATCGCCATCGACGGCAACAAGGCCGGACTCGTGGCGGGCATGTATGCCTCGGCAGCCATCACCACCACGCCGCAGACTACGGCCGCCATGCCCGACGAGGGCATCGCCACGGCCGACTCGCGCACCTACGTCTTTGTCCTGGAGTCCGCTCAGGGCAAATGGGTGTTTAAGCCGCATGAGGTGAAGACCGGACGCAGGGAAGGCGGCATGACCGAGATTATCTCAGGGCTTGGCAAGAGCGAAAAGGTGGCCATCACAGGAGCCTACACCCTGCTCTCGGAATGGAAGAAGAGCGAGGCGGGCGAAGACTGACCCGCTGTGCCGCCGCGGCGCAATATCCTCTGCCGCAGCCTTGTCATATCCGTGCAAAGTCTTATATTTGCAATCTGACTGAGGCCCGACGGCGCCGCCGCGGCTATGATTGCCGTGGGCACGAAGGCCCGCGAAGGCGGCCTCAGCATCATTACGATAGCTACAGTGAGACATATCTTATTGGCAGAGGACGAGGAGAACATCGCCGACTTTGTAAGGCGGGGACTGGAGAGCTTCGGCTACTGCGTCGACAGTGTGCGGCGCGGCGACGAGGCGTGGCAACTGTTGCAGGAGCGGAGCGACTATGACATGGCTCTGCTCGACATACGCATGCCCGGCATGACGGGGCTCGAAGTGTGCCGCCGTCTGCGCGCCGCTCAGGGCTACGCTCTGCCCGTCATGATGCTCACCGCGCTGGCTACCACCGACGATATTGTGCTGGGGCTGCAGGCGGGCGCCGACGACTATGTGGTCAAGCCGTTCCGGTTTACCGAACTGCTGGCGCGCATCGGGGCGCTGCTGCGCCGTGTGGAGAGCTACCGTCAGGCTGCGCCGCTGAGCCTCGCCGGGCTCAGCATCGACGCCTCCACCCACAAGGCCCGCCGCCAGGGCCGCGAGGTGGACCTGAGCACCAAGGAATACCGCCTGCTGGAGTACATGATGCGCCACGAGGGCGAGACACTCACCCGCCGCCAGCTGCTGCGCGATGTGTGGGACAAGGACTTTGACACCAACACCAATGTCGTCGACGTCTATGTGCGCTACCTACGCCAGAAGATAGACGAGGGCTTCGACCACAAGCTCATCCACACCATAGTGGGCGCAGGCTACCGCTTCGGAGAGGAGGACAGCGATGAAGACCGGCCATAAGATATCGCTCATCTACTCCGGCATCACCATCGGCCTGCTGCTCGTGGCCGGCATGGTGTTCTACTTCTTCGCCTCCAACTATATTCGCAATCTCTACTTCCACTACATGGAGGAGAAGGCCCACGCCGTGGCCGAGGAAAAGTTCTCCAAGGACGAGCTCGACCCTGTGAAATATCGCAACGTGGTCATCCGCCGCAACAACTCCATCCCCACCTCTAAGGAACTCTTTATCCGTGTCGACGACCGGCGCAAAGCCCACCCCGCCCTCGCCAGATACCTCTCGGCGGAGCAGATAGAGCGGCTCTACGCCAACCGCACCGTCAACTTTGAGCACGGCGCCGAAGTGGGCACGGCCTTCGTCTACTACGACAATACCGGCACATTCGCCGTCATCGTGCTGAGCCGCAATCCCTACGGCGCCGACATAGCGCGCACGCTCAGGTGGACGCTGCTGCTGCTGGTGATCATCTCCTCCGCAGTCCTCTGGCTCATCAGCCGGCTCTACGCCATCCGCATGGTCGACCGTATCGACCGCGACTACCAGCGGGAGAAGATGTTCGTCAACAACGCCTCGCACGAGATCAACAACCCGCTGACGGCGATACAGGGCGAGTGTGAGGTGGCGCTCATGACCGACCGCACGGGCGCCGAATATCGCGACACACTGCGGCGTGTGGCCCACGAGGCCGACCGCGTGGTGACCATAATGCGCGAACTGCTCCATTTCTCGCATATCCGCAGCGGCGAGGCGATACCGGAGCCCGAGCCCGTGCAGATGCGCCCGCTCCTGGAGGCCGTCGCCGCCGGCCGCTGCAGTGTAGACTGCCCCGACGAGTTCACGGTCAGCGGCGATGCCAACCTGCTGCACATGGCCTTTCACAACCTCGTGGGCAACGCCCTCAAATATTCCGGCGGCAAGCCCGTAAGCATCTCCGCCAGCGGCCGGACCATCACCATCTGCGACAGCGGCATCGGCATCCCCGAGGCCGACCTGCCCCACGTCTTCGAACCGTTCTTCCGGGCCTCCAACACAAGCAGCGTCAGCGGCCACGGCGTAGGCCTCTCCCTGGCCCGCGCCATCCTGGAGCGACACGGCGCCCGCCTCTCCGTGAGCTCGAAGCAGGGCAAGGGCACTACGGTCACAGTGGTATTCAAGTGAAATGCCCCGCCGCAGTGCGCTGTTCCTTTTCTGAATGAATCAGCCCCGCCGCAGGATTTTTAAGATAATTCTCCGCCGCGCGCATGAATTCTTCCCGACGAATCAGATGCTCCGCCGATTCATTTCCCCGCCTGTTTGCATCTTCCCGGCCAATTTCTGAATTATCCTGATGCCCCTTCGCAGCGGACATTTATTCTTCTGAATTATTCAGAATTCTCTCTGCCCCCGCCCGATTGTTCTCCAGAATTAATCTGATTCGCCTCCGCATCGTTCGGGCGCACATCTGCATCGCCGCCGGCCGCAAAACAGTCCTGCAGACGCCCGTAAGGCGCATCATTCGTCCCATTTCCTGCAATTTTGCCACATTTCCCATGCTTTTCGCTGTCAAAAGGTGCGGGAAATAAAATTTTTCAATAACTTTGTATACAAATACCTACAAAACAAGAAACAGGCGGCTTCTCCCGGAGCCCGACCTGTGAACTTTCACTTGCGCGGGTGCTTCTGCGCCCGTCATACACATTATAATGGACGGCATAAACGCATTTTTCTCGGCTCTGAGCAGTTTTCTCTGGGGCTGGCCTATGATAATCCTGCTGCTGGGCACGCATCTCTTTCTGACGGTGCGGCTCCGGTTTCCGCAGCTCAGGATCTTCACGGCCATCCGCCTCTCGTTCCGGCGGGACAAGGGCGCGACGGGCGACGTGTCACAGTTTGGCGCACTGGCCACGGCTCTCGCGGCGACCATCGGCACGGGCAACATCGTCGGCGTGGCGACGGCCGTGGCTCTCGGCGGCCCCGGCGCAGTGCTGTGGTGCTGGCTGACGGGCGTGTTCGGCATCGCCACGAAATATGCCGAGGGACTGCTGGCCATCAAGTACCGTGTGCGCACCGCTGACGGCCGTATGCTCGGCGGCCCGATGTACGCTCTGGAGCGCGGCCTGGGCTGGAAGAAGCTCGCCGTGCTCTTCGCGCTGTTCACAGCCATCGCCTCCTTCGGCATCGGCAACACGGTGCAGGCCAACGCCATCGCCTCCATCACACAGGAGACCTACGGCATCTCGCCCTACATCACGGGCGCGGTGATATGCGTCCTCGCGGGCGCCGTGATCCTCGGCGGCGTGAAGAGCATCGCCCGGGTGTGCAGCATGCTGGTGCCCTTCATGGCCGTGTTCTACATCCTGGGCTGCATCTACATCCTGTGCGTCAATCATAGTTACCTCGGTCAGGCCGTCGAGGTGATCGTCCGCTCCGCCTTCTCCCCGCAGGCCGCGGGCGGCGGATTCGTCGGCACCACGGTGATGATGGCCGCCCGCTACGGCATAGCCCGCGGCCTCTTCTCCAACGAGTCGGGCCTCGGCTCCGCGCCCATCGTGGCGGCCGCCGCCCAGACACGCAATCCCGTGCGGCAGGCGCTCGTCTCCTCCACCGGCACATTCTGGGACACCGTCGTCATCTGCGCCCTCACGGGCCTCGTCATAGTCAGCAGCGTCATAGCCTACCCCGACATCGACTACAGCGACGGGGCAGCGCTCACCAAGGCCGCCTTCACCAAGATCCCCTACGTCGGGGCGCTGCTGCTCAACTTCGGGCTGCTCACGTTCACCTTCAGCACCATCCTCGGCTGGAGCTACTACGGCGAGCGCGCGGTCGAATATCTCAAGGGCAAGCGCTGGACCTATGTCTACCGCGTGGCCTACATCGCGGCCGTCTTCCTGGGCAGCATCATGAACCTGACGCTCGTCTGGAATGTGGCGGACTGCATGAACGCGCTCATGGCCATCCCCAACCTGCTATCGCTGCTGTTCCTCAACGGCGTCATCGTCCACGAGACACGCAAATACCTCTGGCGCGGGCGTTTGGACCGCGACATGGACAGTTAGCCCCGGCCCGCTCCGCCGCTGCTCTCCTCCGCCGTCGCCCCGCCGCTCAGCATCCGGCGCCTGCCGCCGCCCGCGCCGCGAAAGCCGCGCCTATAGCGTCACCCCGGTTGCCACGGCATTATATTTGTCATGCAATTTTTCCCCCTCTTTCTTACTGCTGAAAAATAATTCCCGCAAACAGCGAAAACTATGTGCCTTGTAATTTCAACTGGCTCCTATGTAATAGAAATTATGTGCCTTGTAATTTTACCCCCTTCGTACGCGTTGTGAATGAAGTAGTTATAAAGGGGTCAAAATAGCCTCTGAGACCGCCTCTTTCCGGCCTTCTGCATATTGCTGTCCGGAGAGATTCTCCGCTGACACAGAGGGAGAAATATAATATGCCACACCACCTTACTACCAATGCATGTAATCGGATGCTCAGGGCATGAAATCCGAGTCTCAATCGGTGTAATCTGTTCCCGGGCGTTGGTAATATGCTTCTCATGTT
>OMUV01000210.1 GCA_900314335.1 uncultured Prevotellaceae bacterium
TACTCACATAGGACCTGAGGAAAACTACCTCAAATGTAGTCTTACTCGTCTCAAATGTAATTTTGGCCTTTTCGGAGGGCTGTATTACAACGAGTTATAGAGGCGGAAAATCGGTGTTTTGCGATGGATATTTCTGCGTCCCGAAATGCGCAGATTGCCGCGAATACGGAGGCCTTATAATTGTCTAAAACGCGCAAGGCCTGCCGGTTCATCGTGGCAGGCCTTGCTTATCAGTTTCCTCTGCGGGAGGTTTTATTTCATACACTTACGCATTGTCCGAAGGGGCATTTCGCGAAGCGGGGTATACCTTATATATATGTATGCGGGCGCGCGGAAGGATTAGACTTGCGACTAAGTGCTCTCCTTCTCGTCCTCGTCGCCGAAATCGGCAGCGGCTATCTCGCGGGCTGTAACCTCGGCGGGCGGGATTTCCTCGTTGGTATCGGGCACTGCGGCGTCGCCTGCGTCACCTGCGGGAACGGCGGCAGCGGCGGCCTTCCTGGCGGCGGCCTTCGCGGCGCTTGCGGCCTCACGCTTGGATATGCGGCTCACACTCAGGATCATGCCCATGTAGACACAGTTGACTATCGTCGACGTGCCGCCGCGCGAGATGAGCGGCAGGGGCTGACCCGTCACGGGGAACAGGCCCGTGGCCACCATCATGTTGAGCATCGCCTGGCTCACCAGGAGGATAGCCAGGCCCATGGCAAGGATGGGCTCGAAGGTTGAATTGCGGAAGCGCTTGGTGATGTAGCCCACTCTCACCAGCAGTATCAGATAGAGCATGACGACGAAGACGGCGCCTATGAGGCCCCACTCCTCGACGATCACGCTGTAGATGAAGTCGCTGTAGGCCTGCGGCAGGAAGTCGCGCTGCACAGAGTGGCCGGGGCCCTTGCCGATGATGTTGCTCGTGGCGATGGCGATGGAGGAGTGGCCTATCTGCGAGTTCTCGTCGATGTCGAAGTCGTCCGGGTTGACCGTCTTGGTGGTCTCGCTGACCTTGGTCTCGAGGCGGGCGCGCCATGTGGCCACGCGCTTGCAGCCCGGGAGCTTGGAGATGGAGGCGGCTGTCGAGTCGCTCATGCCCGTCAGCACGAAAAAGCCCGTGGCGCCCACGATGGCCATCACGCCGAGCGTGGTGCCGATGTATTTGAGCGGTATCTTGCCCACGATCATCACGGCGAGGATATCGGCCAGCAGTAGCGCCGCGGTGGAAAAGTTCTCAGGGAGAATAAGGGCGCAGACCAGGCCGCCCATGATCATGATCCACTTGAATGTCGTCTTGGCGGAGATGACGCCGTTGAGATATTGCGAGATGAGGATCGCTTCGCTCACGATGACCGAGCCTTTGCCAAACTCGGAGGGCTGTATGTGTATGCCCGCGATGCTGATCCAGCGCGAGGCGCCGTTGATCTGCACGCCCACGCCCGCCAGCATCAGCAGGAGCGTCAGGATGGAGAGCGGGTAGAAGATCATCACCAGTATGCGGTAGATGCGGCTCGGCATGAACTGGACCACCATCATCAGCAGAAATCCGGCGCCGAGCATGGCGGCGTGGCCGGAGATGGGGCGAAGGTAATCGCCGCTCTTGTAGGTCAGCATACTCGTGGCGCTGAACACCTCAATGAGCGAGATGCCGCACAGAGCGAAGAATATCACCCATATCACCGGGTCGCCCTGAAACAGTCTGGTATATTTCTTTTCTCCCATTGGCTTTGTTATGAATAACAGCGGCTCAGAGGGCCTTCACAGCCTCCTTAAACTGGCAGCCGCGGTCCTCCATGTTGTGGAAGAGGTCGAAGCTGGCGCAGCAGGGGCTCAGCAGCACCGTGTCGCCCGGCTGAGCCAGACGATAGCACTCGGCCACACAGCTCTTCATATCGTGGGTATCGGCCACGGGCAGGCCCATCGAGTCGAACTCGCGGTGGAGCTTGCTGTTGTCGGCACCGAGGTAGACGAGCGCGCGGCATTTTTCCCTGACCATCTGCTTGATGGGCGTGTAGTCGTTGCCCTTGTCCTTGCCGCCCAGGATGAGCACCACGGGAGTCTTCATGCTCTCGAGCGCGTACCAGCAGGCGTCGACATTGGTGGCCTTGGAGTCGTTGACATAGAGCACGCCCTTCACCCGGGTCACCTTCTCCAGACGGTGCTCCACGCCGGGGAAGTCGGAGAGCGAGCGGCGCAGCGACTCATTGCTCACCCCGGCCAGTTTGGCGGTGATGCCGGCGGCCAGCGAGTTGTAGAGATTGTGCTTGCCCGTGAGGGAGAGCTCCTCGAGCTCCATATTGAACGGCGCCGGCTTCTCGATGACATATTTGCCCTTCTCGGCGTAGGCCACGGCGCCGGCCTTTTTGACCTCGGAGAAGGGGAGCATACGGCTCTTGATGTCATATTTTCCGAGCTCCTTGGCGATGACGGGCGAGTCCATCCAGTAAACGAATGCGTCGCCCTCTGTCTGATTGCGTATCACGCGCATCTTGGCATCGATATAGTTCTGAAATTTGAAGTCGTAGCGGTCGAGGTGGTCGGGCGTGATGTTGAGCAGCACGGCGATGTTGGCCCGGAAGTCGTACATGTTGTCCAGCTGGAAGGAGGAGAGCTCGATGACATAGTAGTCGAAATGCTCCGTGGCCACCTGCAGGGCGAGGCTGCGGCCTATGTTGCCCGCCAGGCCGACGTTGTAGCCGGCGGCCTTGAGGATGTGGTAGATGAGCGAGGTGGTGGTCGTCTTGCCGTTGCTGCCCGTGATGCATATCATCCGGGCGTCGGTGTAGCGGCCGGCGAACTCGATCTCGGAGATGACGGGTATGCCCTTCTCCATCACCTTTCTCACGATGGGAGCTTCCTTGGGTATGCCCGGGCTCTTGAGCACCTCGGTGGAGGAGAGCACGAGGTTCTCGTCGTGGTGGCCTTCGTCGTATCTCAGGCCGTATTTCTCGAGCATCTCCTTGTAGGCGGGCTTGATGGAGCCCGAGTCGGAGACGTAGACGTTATAGCCTTCTTTTTGTGCCAGCACGGCGGCGCCTACGCCGCTCTCTCCGGCACCCAATACTGAGAGTAATTTTTTCTGAGCCATGGTGATGTGAAATATGAAAGTGTTTGTGTTTTGGGGGTTATCTTATCTTGAGCGTGATGAGGGTCAGGGCCGCCAGCAGGAAGGTGATGATCCAGAATCGTACGGTGATCTTGCTCTCGTGCGAGGGATGGGCGGGCCAGCCCTTGAGCAGGTAGCGGCACGCGGGGTCGAGCTGCGAGGGCAGCACACGGAAGTTGTCGTGGATAGGAGTGCGCTTAAAGAGGCGCTGCTTCACACCGCGGCGTTTGCCGGCCTTGAAGTATTCCACCTGGAGTATCACACTCAGGCTCTCGACGAGGAAGATGCCGCAGAGCAGGGGCAGGAGGAGCTCCTTGTGGATGATGATGGCCATCACGCCGATGATGCCGCCGATGGTGAGGCTGCCCGTGTCGCCCATAAAGATCTGCGCGGGATAGGCGTTGTACCAGAGGAAGCCGATCAGCGCCCCGACGAACGCCGACGCGAAGATCACCAGTTCCTGCGCCCCGGGGACATACATTATATTAAGGTAGGAGGCAAACTGGATGTGGCTCGAGACATAGGCCAGAAGCCCGAGCGTCGCCCCGATGATGGCCGAGTTGCCCGCGCACATGCCGTCCATGCCGTCGTTAAGGTTGGCGCCGTTGGAGACGGCCGTGATGACCAGCACAGTGACCAGCACGAACAGTATCCACCCAGCCGCGCCCTGATAGCGGCCCATAAACGACATGATGCCGGTGTAGGAGAGGTTGTTGTTCTTAAAGAACGGGATGGTCGTGATGGTCGACTTGACAGGGCGGCTCTTGTGGACGATGACCTCCGTATTGTCGGCTGTGCGCTGGGTGGTGATGTTCTCGCGTATGGTGGCGTCGGGGCTAAGGTAGAGCGTCAAGCCCACGGCGAGGCCCAGCAGCACCTGCCCGATGATCTTGACCTTGGGATGAAGCCCGTCCTTGTTGTGCTTGAATATCTTGATATAGTCATCGGCAAAGCCCAGAATGCCGAACCATACCGTGGTGAGCAGCATGAGCAGCATGTAGATGTTTCTCAGGCGGCCCAGCAGCAGGCACGGCACGAGGATGGAGGCGATGATGATGATGCCGCCCATGGAGGGCACACCCTGTTTCTGCACGCCGAAGGGGTCGATGCTCGCGTCCCTCTGTGTCTCGCTGATGTTCTTGCGGCGCATGTAAGCGATGAAGTGCTGGCCGAACCACGCCGAGATGAGCAGCGCCAGTATGAAGGCCAGAAGCGAACGGAAGGAGATGTATGACCAGAGACCTGCGCCCGGCACACCGAAATCGGACAGAAAACGGAATAGATAGTATAGCATGGCCTGCGGGGTTAATGTTGTTCGCTTGAGAATACGTTCCTCAGTTCCTCCCGGTCGTCGAAGTGGTGCTTGACGCCCTTGACCTCCTGATAGTCCTCATGTCCTTTGCCGGCCACGAGTATCACATCGCCCTTGCGGGCCATCATGCATGCGGTCTTTATGGCTTCGCGGCGGTCGGTAATAGCTATGACGCGGCGCTTGAGGGCGGGCGTCAGGCCGGCGAGCATATCGGCGATGATGTCCTCGGGCTTCTCGAAGCGCGGGTTATCGCTCGTGATGATGACGCGGTCGCTGCGCGTGGCGGCTTCCCGGGCCATTATCGGGCGCTTGCCCTTGTCGCGGTTGCCGCCGGCTCCGCAGACTGTGATCACTTGGCCCGTGGTATTCTTGCTCTCCTTAAGCACCTCGCGGATGGCTCCCAGCACATTGATGAGGGCATCGGGAGTGTGGGCGTAGTCGACGATGGCCGTGTAGCCCCGCGGCGAGCGGAGCGTCTCGAAGCGGCCGGCTACGTGGTGGAGCTTGCTCAGGATGGTGAGTATCTCCAGCGGTTCGTGACCCAGCATGCGCGCTGCGCCGTAGACCGCAAGCAGATTGGAGACATTGAACTTGCCCACGAACTGGACGCTCACCTCGTGGCCGTCGATGTCCAGCAGCATTCCCTCGAACGACATCTCCAGGATGCGCGCCCTGTAGTCGGCCATGCTGCGGGTGGAGTAGGTGCGGACGGTGGCGGCGGTGTTCTGCACCATGTAGAGCCCGTTTTTGTCGTCGGCGTTGGTGATGGCGAAGGCCTTGCGAGGCAACATGTCAAAGAAGGCCTTCTTGGCGTCGCGATAGTTCTCGAATGTCTTGTGATAGTCGAGGTGGTCGCGGGTCAGATTGGTGAAGATGCCGCCCGCAAAGGTGAGTCCGCCTATTCTCTTCTGCGCTATGCTGTGGCTGCTGCATTCCATAAAGGCGTACTTGCAGCCCTTCTCCACCATGCGCGCCAGCAGAGAGTTGAGCGTCACGGGGTCGGGCGTTGTCTGGTGGGCGGGCACGGGCTCGTCATCGATATAGTTGCATACCGTGGAGCAGAGGCCGCACTTGAAGCCCATCTCGCGAAACATATTGTAGAGCAGTGTGGCTATCGTTGTCTTGCCGTTGGTGCCCGTGACGCCTACGAGCGTCAGGTGGGCCGACGGGTCGCCGTAGAACAGTGTGCAGATCGAGCCTACGACATCCTCCGAGCTTTTCACCCGCACGAATGTCACACCCTCGGGGCGCTCCGCGGGCATCTCCTCGCACACCACTGCCACGGCGCCGCCCGCTATTGCCGCGGGGATGAACTTGTGTCCGTCCACCTGCGTGCCGCGCTCGGCGACAAAGAGGTCGCCCTGCTTTACGAGGCGCGAGTCTATCTGCACGCCGCTGATCTCAACGCCGGGATCTCCGGCAATCTCCTCCGGCTTTGCCCTGAGCAGTACTTCTTCCAGTTTCATAGTCTTATATAGTTTGTTTATCGTCTTTTTTTATCGCTTTTGGTAGTGGTCTTAGAGCTTCCGGATGAATTCTTTGAGCTCTTGGCGGTACTCTTGGAATTCCCGGACGAGCTTGCAGAGCTCTTTGATGAGCTCTTGCTGCCCGATGACGAGCTCTTGCTGCTGCGCGCTGACTTGTCGGAGCGGTCGTCGGAGCTTCGGAGTGTGCCTTCGCTGTTGCGCCTGGTGCTGCGGTTCTTCTCCGTGCCCTGCGACGAGGAGCCGGCGGAGCTTTTCTCTTTTACCGTTGTAGCCTTGTGCTCCTTTGCGCCGCTCTTGTCCTGCGTAGTAGTTTGTCCGGCCTTTGTGCCGCTGCCGCTCTCCGCTGCGGCGGAGCTGTTGTGGCTCTCCGGAGCTGCGGCAGAGTTCTCTCCGCCGCTTCCGGCGCTTGGCGTGGCGGCGGCATTTGCTGTGCCGGCGGCGTCAGGACTTGTAGCTTCGGCGTCCTCGTCACTGGTGCGCAGCACGATGTTTATCCGCATGCCTTTCCTCAGTGCGCTGCCGGCGGGCACGCTCTGCGCCACGACTTTGCCCACTCCCTCCAGGCTGACACGCATGCCGGAGCGCTCCAGCATATAGAGCGCATCGCGCAGACCCATTCCGTGGACATCGGGCACTACGCCGCGCCGCGGCGGAACGGAGGTGAGGGTGACGCCATTGGAGTCTGTGCGCGCCTTGCCCCAAGCGTTGCGGTCTATGCCCTCAGCCGTGTAGGGCACCTGCAGTTCGCTGAGCACATAGCGGGCTGCGCGCATGTTACCGTTCATGATGTGCGGCTGATGGCCGTGGAGTGTGTCGCGGGCGGAGTTGAGGTCGTCCTTTCTGTGGCGCGCCATGACGCCCTCGGCTATTCTGCGGAACACGGGGCCGCACTGGCTGCCGCCCGAGGCCGGCGGTGTCTTCTTGATGCACACGATGCAGGTGTATTGCGGGTCATCGGCGGGGAAGTAGCCCACGAAGGTCACGAGGTAGCTTGGTGTGCGGCCGTTCTTGGTCCATATCTGCGCCGTGCCGGTCTTTCCCGCCACCTGGAAGTAGGGCGAACCGGCCTTGCGGCCCGTTCCCTTGCTCACCACGAGGTTCAGACAGCTCTTTATATCGTTCAGCGCCTCGGGGGAGCACATTCTCTCCCTCACGACGCGGGTAGGATACTCCGCTATGAATTCTCCGCCACGCTTCTTGGCTATCACAAAGCGCGGGTACATCATGCGGCCGCCGTTGGCTATGCCGTTGTAGAAGGATAGCGTGCTGATGGGCGGCACCTGAGTCTCGTAGCCGATGCTCATCCACGCCAGGGCCGTCTTGGACCAGTTGCTGCCGTCGGGCTTGGGCCTGCGGATGTAGGGCTTGGCGTAGCCCGGGATGGGCACATGCAGGTCGGAGGCGATGCCCACGCGGTAGAGCCCGTCGACAAACTTGGCCGGCTGATTGAAATAGTACTTATCTATAAGCGTGCTCACGCCGATGTTCGAGGACTTCTGAATACACTCGGCCGCGGTGATGACGCCGTTGCCCATGTTGCGCCAGTTGGCGTCCTTCATATACCGCCCGTGCATCAGCACCTTTCCGTTGCCGGTGTTCACCATGTCGCCCGGGTGGAGGTAGCCGTCGTCGAAGGCCACCATAAACGAGGCGGTCTTGAACACCGATCCCGGCTCGAGCAGGTTGCTCACGGCATAGTTTTTCTCCTCGTGATATTGTCCGTTCTTGTCGCGCGTCATGTTGACGATGGCCTTGACATCGCCCGTCTTAACCTCCATGAGCATGGCCACGCCCTCGGCGGCGTTGATCTCCTTAAGCTTGGAGACGAGCGACTTCTCGGCGAGGTCCTGCATGCCCACATCGATGGTCGTGACTATATCGCAGCCGTTCTCGGGCTCCACACTGATGCGCGTCACATAGCTGCTGCCCGATTTCTCCCTGTGCCCCATTCCCGGTTTGCCGCGCAGCACGGAGTCGTAGCTCAGTTCGAGCCCGAAGCGCGCTGTGTCCTTGCCGGCATAGAGACGGCCGATGGTGCGCAGGGCTAAAGAGCCGAAGGGATTGGTGCGCTGCTCGGAGCGCTCCCAGTGGAATCCGCTCTGCCTCAGCGAGAGGAAGGGCAGCTGGCTCACAGCTTTGAACTGGAGGTATGTGATGCGGCGGTCATAGATGGGCCAGTGGCGCTTCTCCTTCACGCGGCCCTCGACGAGGCGCTTGCGGAATGAGCTCACCGATATGTCGGGGAACAGGTGGTGGAGGCCGGACGAGAGGCTGTCTACCTTGGTATAGAAGAGGGAATCCTTCTCGTGCTGGTACTTGAGGCGCCTCACGGAGTCCTTCTCGACCACCATATAATCCATGAAAATCTTGTACTCGGGCAGGGTGGCGGCCAGCAGCTGGCCGTCGGCGGAATAGATGTTGCCGCGGCTGGGCGGGATGACCACCTGACTCTTCTCGAAGCGGCTGTTCACCTGCTTCCAGTAGCCCCGCTCGACGAACATGATGTAGGCCGTCTTGGCTATGATGCCTATTCCGATGATAAAGAATATCGCCTCGATGAACAGGTATCGTGTGAGTACTTGTTTTTCAGGAAATCTCTGCTTCATTCTGCCGTGTCTACTGTAAGTATGTAGGGCGAAGATGTGGGGGACTTGAGCGCGCTGTCGCCTATCTGCCTCAGGTGTTCCTCTATGTGGCTCTGGCGTGTGCGGTCCATGAGCTCGCTCGAGAGAGTGAGCGCACGATATTTGGCATCCTCCACTTCCTCTCTCAGCCGTGTGGCCTCTTTCTCCTCATTCTGACTGGCGTAGCCGTTGCCGATGAGCAGCAGGATGGAGCATACCACGAGGACAATAAAGCCCACGTTCCGGCGTATCACACCGGAGGACAGAAATTCGCCGAACAGGACATAGCTCACGCTCACCTTATTGCGTACGGAGCCTCGCTTGCCGGCCTTGCCACCGGCGGCCTTGTCGGTGGTTTTCTCCCTGATATCTTTATTGTCACTCATTGCTTATGATGTTTTGCCATTACTCTCAGTCTTCTCGGCCACTCTCAGTTTGGCGCTGCGGCTGCGCGGGTTGCGCTCCGTCTCCTCCGCGGAGGGCGTGATGACGTGAGTGTTGACGGCGCTGAGGGGCGCTATAAGATTGCCGTAGAAGTCTTTCTCCTGGCGGCCTGCGGCGTTGCCGCTGCGTATGAAGTTTTTGACCATGCGGTCCTCGAGGCTGTGATAGGTGAGCACCACGAGCCTCCCGCCCGGGGCGAGCAGGTCGGTGGCGGCGGCGAGCATGTCGCGCAGCGCGCCCATCTCGTCGTTAACCTCTATGCGTAGGGCCTGAAAGGCGCGGGCCATGTCCTTCTTCTCGCGGTCGCGCTTCGTGAAGGGCGCGAGGATGTCCATGAGCTGTCCCGTGGTCCCGATGGGCGCGGTGGCGCGGGCGCGGACTATGGCGGCGGCCATGCGGCCGGCATTCCTGAGCTCCCCGTAGTTGCGCAGCACGGTGGCTATCTCGTCGGCCCCGGCGGTCATGAGAAAGGTGGCTGCAGAGCGCTTGGCGCGGCGGTTCATACGCATGTCGAGCGGGGCGTCGCTGCGGAAGGTGAAGCCCCGCGAACTCTCGTCAAAGTGGTGGCTGGAAACCCCGAGATCGGCCAGCAGGCCGTCGATACGGGCGATGCCGTAGTAGTCCATCCAGTGGCGCAGGAAGCGGAAGTTGGAGAGCACGAAGGTGAAGCGGCTGTCGTGGGGAATGTTGGCGATGGCGTCGCTGTCCTGATCGAAGCCGAAGAGCCTCGAGGTGGGCCCCATGCGCCTGAGTATCTCGCGCGTGTGGCCTCCGCCGCCCATCGTGACGTCGACGTAGACGCCGCCGTCTCTGAGAGAGAGGGCGCTGACGCTCTCCTCGAGCATCACGGGTATATGATATGCCGGTGCCTCCATGTCGCTTCAGGCTTTTTGCCCCATTATACGCTCGAGCTCTGCGGCAAAGTCCGTAGCGCTCATCCTGTTTTTCTCCAGCACCGCGGGCGCCCATACCTCGACGGTGTCGTCCATTCCCAGGAAGACTACCTCTTGCTCTATGCCGACCATGGCGGCGTAGCGCTTGGGTATGAGCAGACGCCCGCCGCTGTCCAGGCTCACGGGCTCTACGTTGGCGACAAACTCGCGCATCACCATCCGCTCGCGGGCGTTCCAGCGGCTCAGCCCCGTGCCCAGAGCATCGAGCTGAGCGTACCACACACTCTGCGGATAGACCACAAGACACGGCTGAAACGCATCGCGCGTCAGCATCAGGTTCTCCTCGCCCGCCGTGGCCAATACCTTGCGGAATGACGAGGGGAAAAACGCACGCCCCTTGGCGTCCGTCCTGGCTGTTATCGTTCCCGTGAATCTCATCTTGATGCGTGTTTTTGGCTTGTCGCCACTTTACCACGCAAAGGTAGTAACTTTTCCCCACTTTTCCCCACTTTCCTACATTTTTCTCTACTAAATTTTGCATTTCTTCGGTGCCAATAAGTCACTTTTCTGCCTAATTGTCTGGAAAACTGCGTTCAGGAATGGAAATTTACGCTGGCACGCAGTTTGCGATATAATAAGTGAAGTCCGGAAGCCGGACGGGAGGACACCGATGAGGTGGACGAACGAAAGGCCGGGGGACAGAGAAAAAAGAACAATAACAATTAAAAATATAATTGGAGGTATTTGACTTATGATGTATCCGGTTTTAAGCAACAATTGGTTAGACAATGAGTTCAATGACATGTTTTCTGACGATTGGTTTCCTACAGTGAGCCACAGGAGCCTCACAGCGCCCGCCATCAATGTTAAGGAGACTGATAAAGATTACGAGCTGGAACTTGCAGCACCTGGGTCGACCAAAGAAGATTTCCAGGTGAACCTCGACAAGGACGGCAACTTGGTAATCAAGATGGAACACAAGAACGAGAAGAAGGACGAGAACAAGAAGGAGCACTACTTGCGCCGCGAGTTCTCCTACAGCAACTATCAGCAGGCTCTTTCGCTGCCTGACGATGTGGAGAAAGACAAGATCTCCGCTAAGGTGGAGCACGGTGTACTCCATGTGATAATGCCGCGCGCCGCTCAGGTAAAGAAAGACGACACCAAGAAGATTGATGTGGCTTAACGCTGACAGCGAGTCATAAAATCTAAGGCCGCCGACGAAGCAAAATTCGCCGGCGGCCTTTTTCTGTGCCCGCGCCTCAGGACGAAGAACAGCATTTGGAAGTATTACTTTCCGGTAAACATTCCAGGGGCGTTTGCTGACGACTTAGAGGCGATTTTTGCGCCTGTGTAAGTAGTTGATTTTCTGCGCCCCGCAGAGGGCCAAAATTATGTTTGAGATGATTTAGAATACCTCAAATGTGTTTTTCCTCATCTCAAATGTAATTTTTGTGTTGTGCGGAAGTTTTTTTGTGGAGTGCATACACGAGGTTTCGCCAAAAGAGGAAATCCATCTGTATGCCCCGTCAATATACATTTCTAAGGCGTTTGCCGACGACTTAGAGGCGAATTTCACCCCTTTGCAATGTGTTGAAAATTAGTGCTCCTCGAAGGGCCAAAATTACATTTGAGACGTTTTCAACTACCTCAAATGTAATTTCACTCAGGTCCTATGTGAGTAACTCCGCATGCGGAACGATTTTTTGGAGAGAGGAATATGCCTTTTCCAAAATGCGGAAAAAGCATTCGATTTTCGAATGGCGAAATTATATCAGCGAAGCCGGTGTGTGAGGGCATACTTTTGGGACGCTTTAGCTGGGAGGGCCGTTGCCCTCAACGGCCGCCAGCCGCCGCGTAAAGTAAAAGAGGGAATAATGCGCATTGCGCGCCTCTACGACTATCGCGAGTCACTTGCCTCGCAATTTACTTCGCACTTTGCCACTCCCAGCTATCGCCGCGCACTACATTCTCTATGCATTCTCCTCCGCCACGTTTGGGGCGGAGGAGGGCACGGGACGGAGCGATGTTTATTTGACCAGGTTGAGCTTGCGGCTTATCTCGAGCATACGCTCGATGGGCTTCACGGCTTTGGCGGCCGTCTCGCGGCTCACGCTGATTTCGGGCCACTCGTATTTGAGGCAGTTGTACAGTTTGGCCATCGTGTTGAGCCTCATGTAGCTGCACTCGTTGCAGGCGCAGGTGCTGTCATCGGGCGGCACGGGGATGAAGGTCTTGTCAGGGCAGGATTTCTGCATCTCGTGCAGGATGCCGCTCTCCGTGGCGACGAGGAATTCGCGACAGTCGCTCTCCTTGGCGTGCCTGAGCAGAGCTGCGGTGCTTCCCACATAGTCGGCGGCCTTGAGCACGGCGCCCTTGCACTCTGGGTGAGCCAGGATCTCGGCGTTGGGATGCTGCGCCTTGAGAGCTACGATCTTCTCCACCGAGAAACGCTCGTGGACATCGCAGGCACCGTGCCAGAGCAGCATGTTGCGGCCCGTGACGGAGTTGATGTAAGCGCCGAGGTTGTAGTCGGGGCCGAAGATGAGCTTCTGGTCGGGCGGGAAGCTCTCCACTATCTCGCGGGCGTTGCCGGAGGTCACCACGATATCGGTGAGCGCCTTGACGGCTGCGGTGGTGTTGACGTAGGAGAGCACCTTGTAGCCCGGATGGGCCTTGACGAACGCCTCAAACTGGTCGGCGGGGCAGCTTTCGGCCAGCGAGCAGTGTGACCCGAGGTCGGGCAGGAGCACCTTCTTGTCGGGGCAGAGGATCTTGTCGGTCTCCGCCATAAAGTTTACCCCGCACATCACGATGATATCGGCGTCGGTGCGCGATGCCTTCTGGGCGAGGGCAAGGCTGTCGCCTACAAAATCGGCGACGTCCTGTATGGCGCCTATCGTGTAGTAGTGGGCGAGGACTACGGCGTTTTTCTCCTTGCAAAGGCGGCGTATCTCCGCTGCCAGGTCGAGGCCTGCGGGTATCGGCTCAGTGACATAGCCGGCATCTTTCCATTCTTGTTTTACCATGTGTGATTAGTATCGAGTGATTATGTATCTTCTGGTCTGTATCCGGGCCGTCAGCATCTTAAGGGCGACGGCTTTAAGGACTGCAATAATACCAATTTATTCTGACAGGGCAAAAGAAAAGCCCCTTACCTTTCGGGGGCAGGGGCTCTCTGGTGTCGGAATGTATTGTTCAGATTTCTCCTCCGCGCCGTGCGGTGGCCCGGAGGAGAAGTGCATTAGTCTTGCTTATTGGCGTCGTTAAGCTTATTGACGTCTATGCGATTGTCGTTGGAGAGGAGCTCGGGCTCATGGTTCGCCTCGGTGTGCTGAGACTTGCGCGAGGAGTGGTGGTGATGACGGGAGGATGTGTCGCCATAGCCGTAGCCGTAACCATAGCCGTATCCATAACCGTAACCGTAGCCATATCCGTAGCCGTAGCCCATCTTGCTGCGCATGGAGGCGTTGATGACGAGGCTGAGGTTGCGGAATTTCTTGTTCTTGTACATCTTCTCTATCTCGGGCAGGAAGCGGCGGTCCTCCACACCGATGCGTATGACATAGATGGTGAGCTCCACGACGCGGTTGATGATGCCGGCGTCGGCCACAGAGAGCGCCGGCGTGGTATCGTAGATGACGTAGTCGTAGCGGGAGCGCAGTTCATCGTTGAGCTCCTCCAGACGCGGACTCATGAGGAGCTCGGTGGGATTGGGCGGTGTGACGCCTGCGGGCATGTAGTCGACGTTCTTGCCCACGCCCTCCGGAATGATGAGGCTGTCGAGGTCGGCGGTCTCGTCGCTCAGATAGGTGGTAAGGCCCTCGTGATTGGGCGTGTCGATGATCTTGCTCTGTGTCCTCTTGCGGATATCGCCGTCCACGAGGATGACCTTCTTGCCGGCCACGCCGAGGATAAGGGCGAGGTTGCGCGAGACAAACGATTTGCCGCTGCCCGGGATGGAGGAGGTGAGCATCATCACCTTGGAGCGCTTCTTGATGAAGTTGAGGTTATAGCGGAGCATACGGAAGGCCTCGCTCACGGCGTTGTAGTTGCTGCCGCCGGCGTTGCGGTCTAGGAATTTGCTCGAGTCGTTGTCCTCCTTCCAGTAGGGTATATCGCCCAGCACGGGAGCGGTGCAGGCTTCCTCGACATCCCTGCGGGTGCGCACCTTGGTGTCGAGGAGCATCAGCAGCCAGAAGATGAAGGTCGGTATGAGCAGGCCGATGATAAGGCCGTAGCAGAGGATGCGTGTGCTGCGCGGGTAGATGGGGGCGGCGTAGCCGTAGGGTGTCTCCACGATGTTGACGTTGGCCTCGGTCACGGCGAGCTGCAGGGCCACCTCTTCGCGCTTGTTGAGCAGGTAGACATAAAGGTCCTCCTTGATCTTGCGCTGGCGCTCTATGTCGCCGGCCGACTTCTGCTTCTGCGGCACAGTGGAGATGCTCGAGTTGATGCTGCTCTGCACGGCGTTGGCGCGGCGCAGTTTCACATTGAGCGTGTTGATATAGTTGTCCACCGTCTTGGTGATGATGGCGTGGGTGCTGCGGAGCTCCTCGAGGGCGTTGTGCACCACGGGCGACGACTGCGAGGCGTTGGAGGAGAGACGATTGTAGGTCATGACCAGTTCGTTGTATCTCTGTATGCCGCTCGTGAGGCCGGCGTTGCCGATGTCGCCCATATTGGGGATGACCTGATAATTGCCGTCGCCCTGCTGCCTGAGGTAGTCGCGCAGGAATACGCCGACATTCTTCTGGCTCTCGAGGCCCATCACCTCGTCGCGGGCCTGATTGCTCTGGTCGAGGTAGATGCTGGCGTTCTTGTCAAAATCGATGATGCCCATGCTCTGATTGAGCGAGGCGATGCGGTTCTCGGTCGAGTTGAGGTCGCCGCCTATGAGCTGGATGCGCTGGGTGAGGAACTTGTCGGCGCTGATGGACTTGCGGTTCTTGGTCTCGATGATATCCTCCTTGTACACCTTGAGGAGCGTTGCGATGATGTCGTCCGCCCGCTGCACATTGGTGTCGTGACAGATGACGGTGATAAGGTTGCTGCTCTGGTCCCTGGTCACGGCGTTGATGCAGCCCGTGTAGGCCAGCGCGGCGCTCTCCATGCTCGTGCGCGCCACCCTGACGGTGCGCTTCATATAGCGGCGCAGTGTGGAGGGGTTCTTGTCCACCATTATCGCGCCTGCCGGAGAGTCGATGACCTTGCCGTAGGGAGCCGTCTTGTCGTAGGTGCTCGCCTGGCCCGCTACGGTGATATTGTGGATGCGGTAGCTGTTCTCATTCTCCACCTCGATGTCGAAGGTGACATTGCCGGAGAAGGGCTTGAAGAATGTGACCTTCACGGGGCTCTCCTTGTAGAGGGAATATTCCCTGAGCCCCATGTCAGTGGTGTAGCTCACATCGAGCCCGAGGGCCTTCACCACACGGCGCATCAGACGGTGCGACTTGAGGATGACCGTCTCGTCGTTCAGGCCGCCGAGGGTACCGACGCCGTTCATGGTCATGTTGACCGACTTATTGCGCGAGTCGTCCTCGTTGCCCTTGATAGCGATGGTGGCGGTGCGCTCGTACACTCTCTCCTGCTTGGCCTGATAGAGGTAGGCCAGGAAGAGGCACACCACGGCCGAGAGCAGAAACCATTTCCAGTTGACCGTGAAAATGTGCAGCGACTTCATCACGGCCGGCAGCCAGTGATTCTGTTTCCTGTCCTCCTCGGGCGAGATGTAAGAGTTGCCTGTGTTGCTCTGCTGCTGATTTAATTCATCCATCTCTTAGAAAAGTTATTTGGTGAGGGCTATGATGAGCGACGCAATGGATGTACCCATGCCGAGCAGGGAAGTGGTCAGGCCGAGATACTGGTAGCCCGTCGAGCCCTTGACCTTCTCCGAGCCGTTGGGCTCTACATATACGATATCGTTCTGATGCATGTAATAGGCGGGGGAATTGAACACGCTCTGCGGGTCGGTGAGGTCGACGATGTATGTGCGGCGCTCGCCGTTCTCCTCCCTCACCACGAGCAAACGCTTGCGGATGGCCGAATTGGTGAGGTCGCCGCAGCGGCCGATGGCCTCAAGCAGCGTCAGGCGCTCGCCGCTGAACTCCTGTGTGCCCGGCGTGCTGACAGCGCCGAGGACAGTCACCTTGAAGCTCATGATCTTGGTGGTCACCTGAGCGTCCTTGATAATGCCCTCCGAGATGATGCGGTCCTGTATCTCGGAGGAGAGCTTCTCGACCGTCTTGCCGGCGGCCTTGATGCGCCCTAAGATGGGGAAGTCGATGTAGCCGTCCTTCGTGACTGTGAAGTAGCTTTGCCCCGACATCGTGTTGCCCTGTGTCTGGCCTATGAGCTTCAGATTGGTAAACGGCTTCATCAGTTCCTCGTCCTTGGAGGTGAGGTAGATGGCCAGCTGGTCGTCCGGCTGAATGTTGAGGGTGTAATTACTGTCGATGTTCACACCGTTCTTGTAAAGTTTGTCGGCCCCCTGGATGTAGACGATCGATTTGGTGGAGCCGCACGAGCTGAAGATAAGGGCAGTCAGTAACAGAGCTGCGAACAGAGAAAACTTGTGCATTGTATCTCTTACTTGGGTTAGTTTCTTTCTTTTGGCGGCAAATTTAGCTATTTTTTTGGTAACTCCCCCTCAGCCTTATCATTATTTTGATTTTCTTCCTCTTCTTCGCGACGTTTTTCCTCGGCGATCTTGTTTCTCTCGGCCTGCTCGGCGAAGATGCGGAAGTTCCACGACAGCATGGCCCAGCCTATGAGAAAGAGGACGACGATGCCTGCGATGGTGACGGTGCCGGCCGTGGTGTGGAGGATGAAGTGGCTCAGCTCGGCGAGCGTGGTGCCCTGCTGCACGGACCACGCCGTGTAGGCGATGATGAGCGCCGCCGTGATGCCCAGCATGGTGAAGAATGATTTGAGTACGGGATTCATATTATATATAGTCTTTACTGTTGCGAATTTAGCTATTTTGCAAGAAATGACTATCTTTGTGACATAAAAATACAATGAGCATGGATAGAATGGACTGGCGGCGGCTGACCACCAACAAGCGCTACGGCCTGGAGGAACGCTACGACAGCGCCTTCAAGGAGGACCGGACACAGTTTCAGCGGGACTTTGACCGCCTTATCTTCTCGGCCCCTTTCCGCCGCATGCAGAACAAGACTCAGGTCTTCCCTCTGCCGGGCAGTGTGTTCGTGCACAATCGTCTCACACACAGCCTTGAGGTGTCGAGTGTGGGGCGCTCGCTCGGGCTGGACACGGGCCACGAGCTCATGGAGCGGCATGAGGGTCTGGGCGATGACTTTGCTACGTCGCTCGGCGCTATCGTCTCGGCCGCGTGCCTGGCTCACGACATGGGCAACCCGCCCTTCGGCCACGCCGGCGAGAGGGCTATCGCCAGTTTCTTCTCCGAGGGCAAGGGGCAGTACCTCCGCTCTTACCGCGACCCCGACACGGGCGAGCGGCTCACCGACCCGGAGTGGCGAGACCTTACCTGCTTCGACGGCAACGCCAACGCCTTCCGCATCCTCACGCACCGCTTCGAGGGCAGGCGCAAGGGCGGATTTGTGATGACCTATCCCACGCTCGCCTCCATCGTCAAATATCCCTTCTCCTCCACTGTGGCGCACAAGAATAAGTTCGGTTTCTTCGAGGCCGAGGCGGACGCTTACCGGCGCATAGCCGACGAGATGGGCATCATCTGTCTGGAGAACGAGGGCAGCCGTATCCGCTATGTCCGTCACCCTCTGGCCTACCTCGTGGAGGCGGCCGACGATATCTGCTATGAGATAATGGATGTGGAGGACGCTTATAAGCTCCGCCTGCTCACCTTCCCCGAGACACGCGACCTGATGCTCGCTTTCTTCGACGAGCAGCGGCGGCAGCACATCCTCAACGCTTACCCCGATGTTACCGATGAAAACGAGAAAATAGTCTACTATCGCTCCTGCGCCATCAACTTTCTCGAGCACGAATGCGTGCGCGCCTTCCTCGACCACGAGGACACCATCCTCAGCGGCACCTTCGAGGGCTCGCTCATCGATTCGCTTGTGGGCAACGCCCACGAGGCTTACAGCAATATGGCCCGCCTCGCCGTCGACAAGATCTATCGCAGCAAGGAGGTGCTGGACATCGAGCTGGCGGGCTATCACATCATGTACACCCTGCTCGAATATGTGCTCAACGCCGTGCTCACGCCTGGCAACGCCTACAGCCGCCTGCTGCTGAGCCGTATCTCCCCGCAGTATCAGCTTCACGACCCAACGCTCTACGGCCGCGTGATGGCGGTGATAGACTTTGTGTCGGGCATGACCGATGTCTACTCGCTCGACCTCTATCGCAAGATCAACGGTTCGCAGCTCCCCACGGTGTAGCCTGCGCGTCCGGCGGAAGCAGAGCAAGCCGCGAGAGGAGACAATGGACATGCAGAAGAGCGGAATTATTAAGAATATTACAAAATCACGAGATATGAACGTCAGGATGGAAGAGAGCTGGCACAAAGCCTTGGCGCCCGAGTTTGAGAAACCGTATTTCGCCTCTCTGGTGGAGTATGTGCGGCAGGAGTATGCTCACGGCGTCTGCTATCCGCCCGGCCATCTCATCTTCAACGCTTTCAATCTCTGCCCCTTCGATGCCGTGAAGGTCGTGATCATAGGCCAGGACCCCTACCACGAGCCCGGTCAGGCGCAGGGCCTCAGTTTCTCGGTGGCCGACGGAGTCAGGTTTCCGCCGTCGCTTGAGAATATCTTCAGGGAGATAGAGGCCGAGACGGGCAAGCCGCGCCCCGCGAGCGGCGACCTGACACGCTGGGTGCGGCAGGGCGTGCTCCTGCTCAACGCTACGCTCACGGTCAGGGCACATCAGGCCGGTTCACATCAGGGCCGCGGATGGGAGGAGTTTACCGACGCCGCCATTCGCGCGCTCTCCTCGCAGAGGGAGGGGATAGTATATATGCTGTGGGGCTCCTACGCGCAGCGAAAGGGCGCAGTCATCGACCAGGAGCACAATCTGATCCTCCGCTCCGCCCATCCCTCTCCGCTCTCGGCCTACCGCGGATTCTTCGGTAACAATCACTTCAACCTTGCTAACGACTACCTCCTAAAGCACGGCAAAACCCCGATAAACTGGTAGAAAATGGATGATAACGCCCGCTCCTACGCCACGATGATCGAGATAGGCAATACGATAGTCTCCTCGGAGTGCATCACGGAATATTTCGCCTGCGACCTGTCCGCCTGCCGCGGCATGTGCTGCATAGAGGGCGATGCCGGCGCGCCCGTAACCGCCGATGAAATCGCGAAAATGGAAGCGCTCCTCCCCACGGTGAGCCACCGCCTCTCGCACGCCGCCCTCTCCGTCATCAGGCGGCAGGGTGTGGCCTACAAGGACCCCGACGGCGACATGGTGACAAGCATCGTGCACGGGCGCAACTGTGTGTTCACCTGCTATGGCGACGACGGCGTCTGCCTCTGCGCTCTCGAGCGGGAGCACGCCGAGAGCGGGACAGACTTTGTCAAGCCCCTCTCCTGCGCTCTCTATCCCATCCGCGTCACAGAGCTGAGCAACGGCACTCTGGCGCTCAATTATCACCGCTGGGAGATTTGCGCCCCGGCGCGCCTGCTGGGCCGCAAGCTCCACACACGTGTCTACAGCTATCTGCGCAAGCCTCTCATCCGCGCCTTCGGACAGAGCTGGTACGACGAGCTCGACACTACCGTCCACGAACTCGAGCGGCAGCATATTCTCGATGAACACTGAGATTTTTCAGAACACTAACCATATACAAAGCCGGATTATGAAACTAAGGGCATTCTTCCTTACCGCATTCTGCTGCATTTCGCTCGGCTCAATGGCCGATAACGGCGTCAATGCAAATATCCTCAATTACTTTAAGCAGATAGCTGCCTACGACAGCCGCTGCACACAGGAGAAGGTATATCTCCACCTCGACAACAACTCCTATTTTGTCGATGAAACCGTCTATTTCAAGGCTTACATCGTGCGCGCCTCCTCGCTCAAGTACACCGACCTGAGCAAGGTGCTCTATGTGGAGCTTCTCGACGACCACGGCTATACCATCGAGCGCAAGAGCTACGAGATCTCCGACGGTCAGGCCTCTGGCTCCATCCCGCTCAGCGGCCTCATGCACGGCGGCTATTATGAGGTGCGCGCCTTCACCCGCGCCATGCTCAACTGGGACAGCGAATACTGCTTCTCGCGTGTCATCCCCGTCTATGAGACCAAGGACACGACCGGCAATTACCTCCAGCCCTTCCTCTATACTGTCAGCGGCGAGGACCAGGTGCCCATGAAGCGCGACGACCCCTCGACGCTCAGGAAGAAGGACGCGCAGAAGGACCGGTTCTATGTCGAGTTCTATCCCGAGGGCGGCAACATGGTCCGCGGCATGTCCTCGAGGGTCGCCTTCCGTGTGACGGATAAGAACGGCAATCCTATCAATACGGCCACATGCTCGATGACCGACACGATGGGCCACAAACTGACGGCCGCCACCGAGCACGAGGGCATGGGCATGCTCACCATCCCGAGCGTCGCCACGGTGAATAAGTGCACATTTGCCGTCGACGGCAACACGGGCGAGTTCACCCTTCCCGCTCCGCTCTCATCGGGCGTGACGGCCGCCGTGAACCGCACTGGCGGCAAGCTCAGCCTCGACATCTCCGCCACTCCCGACCTCGCGGGCCAGTACGCCGGCATCAGCATCACCTGCCGCGGCGCCGCCTGCCACTTCGATACCGTGCGGCTCGCAGCCATGAAGCATTGGGAGATGCCGGACAATCTGCTGCATTACGGCATCAATCAGATCACCCTCTTCTCTGCCTCCGGCGACATCCTGTGGGAACGCCTCGTGTGGCGCCAGCCCGATTATCCCGTCGGCCTCGAGATACGCCAGAACGCCGAGGAGTACAGCCCCTTCCAGCCCGTGGTCCTCGACATTACGCTCAAGGATCGCGAAGGCCACGGCTGCAATTCCTACCTCTCGCTCGCTGTCCACGATACCGGCACCGAGCAGGCTGGCAACGACGAGGGAATCATGGAAGATTTGCTGCTTTCATCGGACCTTCGCGGTTATATCTCCCATCCCGAATACTACTTTGCCGCCGACGACGAGACCCATCGCCACTGGCTCGACCTGCTGCTCATGGTGCAGGGCTGGCGGCGCTACGATTTCCGCGAGATGGCCGGCATCAAGCCCTTCGAACTGAAAGAGCCCGTCGAGACGGGACAGCTGCTCACCGGTCATCTTGTGGCCAATCACAAGCGCCTCAAAGAGGGCAATGTGAGCCTTAATGTCAACATCTTCTTCGCCGGCCTCCACGCCGAGGGCTCGTGCAAGACGGACACCCTGGGCAACTTTGCCATGATGCTGCCGTCCTATTACGGCGAAGGCATCGGCCGCTTCACTGCCATGGCCGATGGCAAGAAGAAGGATATGCAGCTCTTCCTCGACCGCAACTTCGCGCCCACGCCCCGCATGTTCGATGTCCAGGAGATGGTGCCCGTCAAGCCTATCCACTCCGCCAGCATCCCCGTTGCCGACACGTTCGTCTGGCAGGATACCATCACCAAGGGCGACATAATGCTCGGCACGGCCGTCGTCAAGGGCAAGCTCAAGGACAATCCCGCCTCTTGGGGCGACCACTGGAACGGCGGCGAGGACTTTGCGCGCCGCAACGCCGACATCTGCTACAACATCGACATCGAAGCCCAGAAATACTGCGACAACGGCGAGGACGACCCGCTGCTGTGGGACCTGCTCAAGTCGCTCAACAAACGCTTCGACTATACCACGGGCGACGCGCAGGACGCCGGCACCCTCTACGAGTTTACCTATCGCAACTATCCCGCCGTCGTCTTCCGCCACAATACCGAGCAGGACCAGGGCCGCATCAGCAATCTTGTCATCATGGCCTCTGAGGTGAGCCGTGTCTACATCATTACCGACCAGGAGAAGATACGTCGCGTCCTGCCGCAGTATGGCAACTCGGAGCGGCCCGTCACCGGCATCTTCCTCTATGGCGACGGCGTGCAGGCCGCTCTCAAGGACCGTTTCCGCACCAAGGTGGTGCGCTTCTTCGGTTACAGCCGCGATGCGGACTTCCCGTCGCCCGACTACCGCAAACGCGACCTTCCCGACAAGCACGATTTCCGCCGCACACTCTATTGGAATCCCGACGTGCTCACGGATGCCAACGGCAAAGCTACAGTCATCTTCTACAGCAATGCCCGCCCGGGTGTGAAGCTCGGTATCACCGCGCGCGCTGTGCTGCCCGACGGAGAGTTGATAGATTACAGCCGATAGACTGATGATACATACATATAATATAATGCGCCGCTCGCTGCCGCTCCTCCTGCTGCTCGCCGCGCTCGCCCCGTCGCTCACCGCCTCGGGGCAGACGGCCACCGAGCGCTCAATGGAGCGGCAGGGCATGGTGAAGATAGCCGACGTCGACTCCACCATCCTTGTGAGCCTGATGTATGCGCGCCCCGACAATTTCACCGGCCACATTCTCTATACCGATCTGCACACGGCCTATCTCCATCCCCGCGCCGCCCGGGCCCTGCATCGCGCGCAGCGCATACTGCGCTCCATCCGCCCCGACCTGACGCTCAAGGTCTACGATGCGGCGCGGCCAATGTCCGTCCAGGCCGTGATGTGGAAGGCCGTGGAGGGCACATCCAAGGACATCTATGTCAGCAATCCCGCCCACGGCGGCGGGCTGCACAACTACGGGCTGGCCGTCGACATCACCCTCGCCGACCGACACGGCGACAGCATCCCGATGGGCACACGCATCGACAATATGACCCGCCTCGCAC
>OMUV01000208.1 GCA_900314335.1 uncultured Prevotellaceae bacterium
ATCGCATCGCAATTGTCATGAGATAATACGAAGGGAGAAGAAATTTTTCCGCAACGGCGGGCAAAAGCATCTGGTCGCAGCAGAGCAACATTAACGCGCAACAGAGCAACATTAACGCGCAGCTGCGAGACTTTCAGGCGCCTTCGCGGCGCCAACGAATGTGGGGGCGGCGGCGTTAATTGCCTCCGCGCCGGGAATGTTCCCTTCTGCGCCGCTAATAAATTCGATGATGTTGAATTTATCCGCGTCAGCTTTGTGGGTAAATACAAGGCCGCCGGCTTTATTCCCCTTCGCGGCGCCTACAAATGCGGGGGCGGCGCTGTCGCGTCGTCCCCGCATTTATCTTCGTAAGGTCAGAATGGCCTCCGCTCAGATCTTGACAATCTTGTGCACACTGGTCTCGCCGTCGATAAGCGTCTCGAGCAGGTAGAGGCCGGAGGGCATGGCGCTCATGTCTATCTCGCGGCTTCTGGTGTCGCTGAGTTCGATGACCTTGGAGCCCGAGGCGGTGAAGAGCTTCAGGCTCTTGATCGTCTTGTCGGAGTCGATGTTGAGCTTGCCCGTGGTGGGGTTGGGCCATAACCTGAGGCCGGCGGCGATGTTCTGCTTCTTCACTCCGGAGGGCACCTGGGTGGAGAAGTGGTAGGAGCCGGAACCGAGCCTGTACACCTGCTTGCCGTTCTTGTAGCCCACGTACTCGACGCCCTCGACCTTGGTGGCCACCTTGTCGCCCTCGTAGACCGTCTTGTCCGCGGAGCTCACCGGCAGGTAGAGCGTGGCGGTGCTGTTGGCGGGCACGGTGCAGCGGTAGTCGATGTCCTTGCCGTCGGAAGAGGTCCAGGCGGAGGTGATGAGGCCGTAGTTGCCGTTGTAACTGCCGTCGACGCTCGTGATGCGCTCCTCGTAGGAGGGTATCGTGGAGCGGCTGTCCGGCGTGGGCTGGAGGATGATGTGGCGGAAGCCCGGGACGCTGTCGTCGGCCTCGATGCCGGCCATGTAGCGGTACATCCATTCGCCGATAGCGCCGTAGGCGTAGTGATTGAACGAGTTCATGCTCACGGGCCCGAAGCCGCTGTCGAGGGTGTACGAGTTCCAGCGCTCCCACATGGTGGTGGCGCCCTGGTCGATAGGATAGAGCCAGGAGGGATTGGAGCGCTGCAGCAGGAGGGTGTAGGCCAGGTCGTTCATGTTAAAGCGCGAGAGAGTCGTGTTGAGGATGGCCGTCCCGAGGAAGCCCGTGTTGAGCTTATAGTCGTTGCCTGTGATGGCGGAGCGCAGGAGCACCTTGGTGCCGAGCTGGGCCGAGGTGCTGGGGAGCAGGTTGTACTGCAGGCTCATCAGATAGCCCGTCTGGGTGCGCGTGTTAGTACTCTTGGGCATGCCGTTGGGGGCAAGGTAGCGGGTCTTGAACTCGGCCTTGATATTGTTAAAGAGCGTCCTGTAGGCGGCGGCCTTCTGGGCATACTCATCGCCCGCGCTCTCGCTCAGGGCGTCGGAGACGAGGGCCATGATCTCGGCGTCGTGGGCGTAGTATGCAACGCTGCAAAAGCGGCTGTCGGTGGTGACATACGCTACCCAGTCGCCGTAGGCGGTGCCTGCGCCCTGATATTTATAGCCGTCGCCGGTCTGCTGCGAGAGCCAGTTCATATATTTCTCCATGGAGGCATAGTTCTCGCGGAGCACTTCCTTATTGCCATACATGCGATACATCTTCCAGGGCACGAGGATGCCGGCGTCAGCCCAGGCGGCGTTGCCATAGCCCACCCAGTTGTACGGCGCTACGTCGGGATAGGCGCCGTCGTCCCGCTGGCTGTCACGCATGTCGCCCATCCATTTGCGGTAGAAGCTCTCGGTGTTGGCGTTGTACATGCCCGTGGTGGAGAAGACCTGCGTGTCGGCCGTCCAGCCGAGGCGCTCGTCTCTCTGGGGGCAGTCGGTGGGGATGCTGAGCAGATTGCTGCGCTGGCCCCAGCGGATGTTGCTCACGAGCTGATTGATGATCTTGCTGCTGGTCGTGATGTCGCCCACGTCCTCCGTGGAGGATGAGATGGGCTGGCCCTCGATGCTCTCGATCTCCACGTCGGCTGTCGTGGTGAGCTCGGCGTAGCGGAATCCGTAGAATGTCGTGGAGGGGTGATACTCCTCGCCGTCGGCGCTACCGCTGAGGATATAGTTGAGCTCGGCCTTGGCGGAGCGCAGATTCTCGGTGTATACGCTTCCGCCGGGGCCATCGTTGCCGCGGCCGCGGTCGCCGTCGTCGTTGGTCATCTCGCCAAACTTGAAGTGGAGCCTCGTGCCGGCGGCGCCCTTGACGCGGATTTTCACCCAGCCGGCAAAGTTCTGCCCGAAGTCGATCACGGCGTTCTGGCCCTTGGAGAGCTTGTAGGACGCGGGGCCGCTGAGGGTGGAGATGGTGTTGATCTTGCCGTAGGTAGTGCCCGAGGCGGTGGTGCCCTGATATATCGTGGTGGAGGATACGGGCAGGATGTGATCCTTCAGGATGCGCACCTGAGGGCCTTCGAAGGCGGACACCTCGCCCTTGAACTCGGTATTGCGGGCTACGGCATGCCATGCGGCGGCATCGTAGGAGGGCGAGAAGAAGTCGGCCTCGCGCCGCGCGTCATAGTATTCGCCGTTGTATATCTCGCCCAGGCAGACGGGGCCGCCCGTGTAGGAAGCCCAGGAAAGGTCGCTGACAATGTTGTCCTGCGTGCCGTCCTCGTAGGTGATGATGAGCCGGGCCATAAAGCCGGGCGTTGGCGCGCCGTAACGGCCGTGGGCGATGGCGCCGGCCCACCAGCCCGAGGCGACGACGGCTCCGAGCACATTGCTGCCCTCGCGGAGGAGCGGCGTCACGTCGTGGGAGTTGTAGAAGACACGCTTGGTGTAGTCCGTCCAGCCCGGCATGAGTTCGTCGTAGGAGGTGGTGCCGTCGGCCTCGATGGTGCCCACGCGCTGACCGTTGATATATGCGTTGTAGACGCCGAGAGCCGTGGTGTAAAGGCGGGCGCTCCTGACCTTACCCTTAGCGGTGAAGGCCTTGCGGAACATGCTGGCTCCGCCGCCCACCGTCGACTCGACGAGGAAGTTCTCGCCGGAAGTCGCGGTCATGTAGAGCTGATGGCTGCCGCCGTAGTTCTCGATATCGGCCGTGAGGAAATGGTCGGAGGCGCCGCTCTCGAAGTCTTCGTCAAGGGTTACGGTGGCCTTGCCGTTGGCGTCGTAAGAGGTGACCTTCACATTGTCAAAATAAGCCCTCTCGCCCGCGTTGCTGTGCACACGGAAGCCGACTCTGCCGAGGGTCAGTGTGCCGCTCTCGTCGGTAAAGGTATTGACGAGCACGCTGTCGATGTAAGTCTTCACAAGATTGCCGTCCGCCTCGATGGTCACATGGCGCCGGTGCGAGAGGAGCTGCGCCTTGGTGAAGTCGGTAATGTCGTAGTTGGCGGTCGTATAGCTGCCGCCGATGTAGATGTGCGGGCGGACGAGCGGATGGTCGGCGTTGTCAAGCGTGTTGATCTGCCACATGTGGTAATTGCCCGCGCTCGTGTAGCCGAAGACGATGGCCGCGCTGGCATTGATGAGCGTCATGTCCGTCTCTATGCGGAAGTGGGAACTCGCGCTGCCATCCTTCTGGAAGGTCAACACCACGTTTTTGCTGGTGGGGCACTCCACATAGAGCCGGCCGCTTTTGAGCTCTCCGCCGTCGAAGGGATTGGAGCCGGAGAAGTCGGCAGAGAATGTCGCTTCTCCGTCCGCCTTCGTCACCCGGATATCGTCGTAGTAAGCCTTCTCGTAGGCGGTACTCGAGGATTCGCCCTTGGCGGCGCGGAATCCGAGTTTGCCGTATCCGAAGTTGCCGTCGCGCTCGTCGATAAGCACGCCGTCGAGATAGGTGGCGGCATGCGAGGCTCCGGTGATCACGATCTTATAGGTGTATTCCTTGCCGGCCTTGAGGTCCACCTTGCCCGTAAGGTCCACGTTGGCCAGGCAGGTCACATTGCCGCCGGCCCACACATGCGGACGGAAACGGGGGAAACTGCCCTCGACGTTAAACTGCCACATGTAGCAGTTGTTCTGATCCTTGGCGGCGAAGACTATGCCGGCGGCCACTTCGGCGATCTCAAACTTGCCCTCGATGGTATAGTCGGTGATCTCCTCGCTCTTCGCGGTGTCGCCGTAGGCAGTCTCGGTGGCCTTGATCCACTGCGCTCCGCTCCACCCCGAGCCCATGAGCCCTGTGTCGAAATATGCCGTCTCGGAGGACTGTGCCTCGTGGCCCTTATTATCCGTCACGCTCACGTGCCAGTAGTAGCGTGTGGAGGGAAGCAGCTGTGCGCCCGTCGCAGGCACGCCGACCGACTGGGCGGAACTGACCAGACCGGAGTCCCATACCACATCGGCGCCCGCGGCATCGCTTGTGATGACCAGCCTGTAGGCCTTCTGCATCACGCCGCGCTCGTCGGAGGTCAGTTTCCAGCTAAACTCGGGAGTGGCGTCCACTCCCTGCGGATTGCGGGCCGTCATGACCCTCAGGTCACCCACGCTCAGCGCAAACGCCTGCACGCTCAGAAGCGAGCACAGCAAGACCGTCAAAATCTTATTCATATCGTTGTCTTATAATAATGTATTCTATACAAAAAGGACGCATCTCCGCGCTTCGCCGTGCGGCACGCATACGGCCCGACACACATTATATATAATAAGAGTGCGTAGTCGCAGAGCCAGAGCCCTCACGGCCGGCGTCATCCTTCATGCCGCACATCACAAGGGGCATGAATTGTATGCAAATATAGCCATTACAAAGCAAAGTTTCATTAATCGGCAAGGCTTTTAACTGCAATTTCCTCCGGCAGGCCGCCATTCCGTCACGGAATCGCGGTGTGGCGGCGATATCGCAAGAAAGTCTGAGCGCGTAAGACCGGAATAAAAACTCTCATAAACTTGCCACATTCGCCTATCTTATATATATTTGCAGACGTAACAATCATTAATGTGATAGTTAGGGCCCAAAACAAGGCTTTATCTTCACTTTATTGACATTAACGCGATATATTATGACAGACCTCTATGAATATTCCACGCCTGAGCTTATCAGCATGTTGGGCGCCCGCTTCAGGGATTACCGGATGCGTTGCAACCTCACCCAGAAAGAGGTCGCAGAGCAGTCGGGAGTAGGACTGACCACCATCCACAAGTTTGAGAACGGCACAGCGGGCAACATTTCTCTCTCCACCTTTATTCTTCTGCTTAAGGTGGTGGGACAAGTCAACTCTCTCAATGACATATTACCTGAGCTGCCGCCGTCGCCCTACCTGATGCGCCATGAGAAGAAGGCGCAGCGCATCCGTCACTCTAAAAAATAAAACCTATGGTGAGCGTTCTGAAAGTCAATCTCTGGGGCAAAGAGATAGGCCGTCTGGCATGGGATGAGCGCCGCAGACTGTCCTATTTCACTTACAATCCCGAATTTCTCAGTCACGGGCTCGAGGTAGCCCCTATCGTTGCTCCGCTCGTATCGTTCGGAGAACTACCGGTATGGGGGCGCGAGGAGAAAATATACCAGCGCCTCCCCTCATTCATCGCCGACTCATTACCGGATGCATGGGGCAATCAGCTATTTGACATATGGAGGCGGGAGAATCATTTGTCGAATGCCGATATCACACCTCTCGACAAGCTCTCTTTCATCGGCAAGAGGGGCATGGGCGCACTGGAGTTTGAACCGCAAACTGCAAGGGAACACAGTCCGAGACACATTGATCTGAGTAAGCTGACAGCTTTGGCCCATCGCATTTCTTCAGAAAGGGAGAAGGCTCGTATATTGCCCGACGAATCCATCACCATGCAGTCACTGCTCACCGTCGGCACGTCGGCAGGCGGACGTCAGCCCAAGGCTATCATCGCCATCAACAGAGAAAACTGGGAGATAAGAAGCGGACAAATAGCGGGGCTGAAAGACTACGATTACTACCTGCTCAAGTTCGGCAATCAGGCCTATAATTCTGCCGAACTTGAGATGACCTATTACAAACTTGCCACAGCCGCCGGGATCACCATGATGCCATCCAGGCTCTACACTATTGAGGGCCAACAGCACTTCATGACCATGCGCTTTGACCGGAAGGACGGAGAAAAGCTCTATACTCAGACACTGGCGGCCATAGATCCCGAAGCGGAGAGCTACGAGCAGCTCATCGCTGTATGCAGGCGGCTGCATGTCCCCGAGCCGGACTGTCAGCAGGTGTTCAGGCGATTAGTATTCAACATTCTTGCGAACAACACCGATGATCATAACAAGAATTTCTCATTCATCATGGACAAGGACGGCTCTTGGCATCTCGCGCCGGCTTATGACATGACATATATAATAGATAACGGCGGAGTACTTCCGGAAGAGGATCACTGCATGTACATTCGTGCAAAGCTCAACAGCATCACCCGCGAAGATGCTCTCCTTTTCGCACACGACAACGGCATACGCCGGCCTGAAGCCGTAATACGTGAGGTAGCGCGCGTATTAAGGGAATTCAGACAGACAGCCAAGCAATGTGGTGTGAGCGAAAAATGGACAGGGCGTGTAGAAGCCACTATTGTACGCCACTTGAAGGAATGGGGTGAATGGGATGAGCAGAGCCAGAAAGCCTTTCTCATAAACGGCCACGCTGTAACACGATTGAAACTGGTGCAGACCTACAAGGGCAACTACCATCTGCTGGCAACAGTGGACGGCAAAGAGCGAAAGTTTGTGATAGGGAAGAACAAGGAAGAATATTCCCTGATAGAGCGAAAGGGCATAGAGAATATAACCGGGGACGAGCTCAAGGCAATGGCACATAAATATTTCAAGACAGCAGACCTTTGAGACGCGAGGCAAAGGTTTATACATCATCCTCTCAGAGAAAGTGTCCGTCGTAATTTGATTTCACTATACATCCTCTATGCCCTATACAGAGGATTCAGAGCCCCTTTCCGGTCGTCAGCGGAAGGCCTGCGGTAATATCTTTGAGCGCTCAGGAGATGAATATCCGCTTCTACGGAGCATGCGTTTCCGCATATCAGAAAAACCCTCCCGCATGCGCGGACACTCACATAGGACCTGAGGTAAACTACATTTGAGGTAGTTAAAAACGTCTCAAATGTAGTTTTGCCCTCTCACAGGCATTGATTTTCAGACATTTGCAAAGGCTATTTTTGAGGTCCATTCGGGATGAATATCAGGCCTCCCCATTCCACCGCAGCGGGACGCCTTATTATATATATGCGTGCCATCATTATTTATATGCTTGCCATCATTATTTATATGCGTGCCATCGTTATTTGTATGCTTACCATCGTTATTTATATGCGCGTCATCGTCCGCGGCGGGGCGAAGTGCTGCCCTAATAGTGATGCCAAGGCGCGCGATTACGGTTTGATTTGCCATCGCAAACCCTGTGAAAAATGTATTTCCGGCCTGATACTCATTTATTTTAGATACTTTGTGAATAAGCATCATAAAGCGCTTAAACTTTTTGATTACTTTTGCGTCTGAAAAAATGAGACGGCGGAATAGTGTCCTCGGCGCTGCAGCCGCATTCTGATTTTTTACGGTAATATAACTACAAAACATGAACAAATTTATTGTTATCCTGCTCTCCATGCTGACAGTCACGCTCACGGCGTCGGCCGACTATGTCATTCAGGGCAAGGTGACGGAGAAAGCGACCGGCAATGCCATAGAGCTTGCCACAGTACAACTTCTGAGCAAAGACTCTGCGTATGCCGGCGGAATGAACTCGGGCAAGACGGGCACGTTCGCTCTCCATGCAAAGAAGGCAGGCAGCTACATCGTCAAGGTGTCCTTTGTGGGCTACACGACGGCGTTTCGCAATGTGACGCTCACCAAGGACAAGCCCACCGCGCAGCTCGGCACGATAGCCCTTGTCTCCAACGATGTCTCGCTCAAGGGCGCTGTGGTCAAGGCCAAGGCCGCCAAGGTCGAGATGAAAGCCGATACGTTCAAATATAATGCGTCGGCCTACCGTGTGCCCAAGGGCTCCACACTGGAGAGCCTCGTAGAGCAGTTGCCGGGCGCCGAGGTGAGCGACGACGGTACCATCAAGATCAACGGCAAGACGGTGACCCAGGTGCTCATGAACGGCAAGGACTTCTTTAAGGGCGACACCAAGATAGCCATGAAGAATCTGCCCACCGAGCTCGTCTCGACCCTCAAATCGTACGAGAAGAAGAGCGACTACACCAAGCAGACGGGCATCGAGGATGGCAACGAGGAGACTGTGCTCGATGTGGGGCTCAAGAAGGAGCTCAAGTCGAGCTGGGTGAGCAATGCGGACATCGCCGCGGGCAATCATGACCGCTACAGCGGCGACCTGTTCGTAAACAGATATACGGACACTGATCACGAGACCGTCTTCGGCAATGCCAACAACACCGGCGACCGTCGCTTCGGCCCGGGCAGAGGAGGCGGCAACGGACTCACCGCCACCAAGAGCGCCGGCACCGATATCGGCTGGGACAACGGCAAGAAGGAAAACGAAGCCGGAAGGCTGGAGTTAGGCGGCAACCTGAGGTGGGAGCACAACAACACCGACCGGCAGTCGCGCTCCAACTCGGAGATGTTCCTGGGCAGCGGCAGCTCGTCCTCGTTCTCCAACTCGCTGAGCCAGCAGTACTCGCGCTCCACCAGTTTCAACAGCGGCCTCTCGCTGAGATGGAAGCCCGACACGCTGACGATGGTGATGTTCTTCCCCAACTTCTCCTACTCTGACGGGGACAACTGGGGACAGAGCCGCACAGCCACCTTCAACAGCGATCCCTATGCCATAGACGGCGTCTCCGACCCGCTCAACGGCCTGTTCTCCGACAGCATCAGCGCCCTCAGGGACATCGCTGTCAACACCAACCACCGCCGCTCGCTCAGCCACAGCCGCAGCACTTCGGCCAACTACTGGGGAATGGTGGTAAGAAACCTCAACAACAAGGGACGTAACATCAGCCTCAGCTCTTCGGGCAACTTTTCAAACTCGAAGAACGACAGCTATTCGCGCTCGGACATCAATTATTTTCAGACCTCGGCCAGGCAGAAAAACCAGTTTACCAACCAGTACATCCACGACCCGCAGAAGTCCTGGAGTCTGGGCGGCCGCCTGAGCTACAGCGAGCCCCTGACGAAGAACCTCTTTGCGCAGGCCAGCTACGGCTACACCTATTCTTACTCCAACTCCGACCGCTCTCTCTACCAGCTCGACTCGCTCGCCGGCTGGAGAGACATGTATACGCCCGAGATAGGCATGCGCCCCACGAGCGCCGACTCGCTCCGCGCCACGCTCAACGCCCGCAACAGCCAGTACGCCACCTACAAAAACTATGACCAGCGCATCTCTGTGGGCATACGCTACAACACGAAGGACCTCAACCTGCACGCAGCCGTCGACTTCAACCCGCTGCGCACCAAGCTCTCCTACCGCAAGGACAAGCTCGACACGGTATTGGTACGCAATGTGTTCAATGTGTCGCCTAACATCCGCATGCGCTGGAAGATATCCAATACCTCGCAGCTCGATGTGCGCTACCGCGGTTCCTCAAGCCAGCCCTCGATGACCGACCTGCTCGATGTGACCGACGACTCCAATCCTCTCTACATCACCAAGGGTAACCCCGGACTGAAGCCTTCGTGGAACAACAGCTTCAGCGCCTTCTACAACAACTACATCGTCAAGACGCAGACGGGCTGGATGGCGAGCATCAACTTCAACCAGACCTCCAACTCCATCAGCAACGCCATGCACTACGACGAGAAGACGGGTGTGCGCACGACGCGCCCGGAGAACATCAACGGCAACTGGAACACCAGCGGAGATTTCATGTTCAACACCGCTTTCGGCAAGAACAAGAGCTGGAACATCGGTTCATTCTCCAACGTCAGCTACAGCAACAACGTGGGCTATGTGAGCACCGGCAATGACACTGTGAGCCGCAAGAACACCACCAAGAGCCTCAACCTGAGGGAGCACATGCGCCTCACCTACCGCACGGGCCTGTTCGAGTTCGGCGTGAACGGCGGCTTCGACTATCAACACGCCAAGAACAAACTGCAGAGCAACGCCAACCTCAACACGTGGACCTTCAACTACGGCGGCAACATCAATGTCTCGCTGCCGTGGAACATGCAGATCGCTTCGGACATCCGCATGAATTCTCGCCGCGGCTATTCGGACAATTCGATGAACACCAACGAGCTCATCTGGAACGCGCAGATAGCCCAGAGCTTCCTCAAGGGCAATGCGGCAACGGTATCGCTGCAGTTCTACGACATCCTGCACCGCCAGAGCAATGTATCGCGCTCCATCTCGGCGCAGATGCGCTCCGACTCCTGGAACAACAGCATCAACTCCTACTTCATGCTCCACTTCATCTACCGCCTCAACATCTTCGGCGGCAAGAGCAACATGAACGGCGGAAACGATAACAATGACAGACGAGGCTTCGGCGGCCCGGGCAGAGGTCCCGGCAGAGGAGGCTTCAGAGGCGGTCCCGGCGGAGGCCCCGGCGGCAGAAGATAAGGGATATAACATACACGGAAACGGCGGCAGTGTTGTCGCCGTTTCTTTGTTTCGGATAAAATTCGTAATATTGCAGCGCAATAATACACAATATGAAAAGGCTTAGCATACTATTTATTTTTCTGATAACATGCGCAGGGGCTATGGCCCAGCAGGTACAGGTGGAGAAGCACAGCAAGACACCGCTGGCCTACCCCGAGTTTCGCGACGGGGCGATAACCTTCACCTTCGGCACCACCAAGACCTACAAGGCCGACATCTTTCTCAAGGACGCCTCGCTGATCTATAAGAGCGGGGGCAAGACGCTCAAGGCAAGCCTCGCTCAGGTCAGGAGCGTCACGTTCGGTACCGACTCCTTCATCCCGACGGGCGGAAGGCTGGGCCGCGTGATAGCCGCGAAGGACAGCGTAACGCTTACCGACGTTACGACGATCGACATGGCGCGCATAGAGCACGACGTAGAGACCGGCAAGAACTCCTCGTTCCTCGACATGCCCGAATTCAATGTCTTTATCGATACCAACTCGGACTACTGGGGCCGCGACGACAGCTATATCCCGCTCAAGACGGAATATTTCTTTGTCATCAAGGGCGAGGCCGTACCCGCTACGGAGAAGGTCATCAGGCAGCGCATCCGTCCCGACAAGAAAAAGGACTTCAAGGAGCTCATGAAGAACCGCTTCTGGAGCTGGAAGGACGCCGGCTCGCTCAAACAGCTTCTGGAATACTTCTAAAGCATGCGTTCCTCTCTCCTCAGGCTTCCCTCCATCATCCTGCTCGGCATCGTTATCGGCTGCGCGGGAGCGACGGGGTGCTCGCGCGACAAAGGCGGGACCAAGGGCGCTGACAGCGCCGCCGCCATTGACACCGCAGCCCTGCTGAGCGATGAGATAGCCGCCACATCGCGCCTGGCTACGGGAGAATACCATGTGCGCAAGATCATAGTCTACGACGACCGCATCTGGCTGAAGGGAAGCATCTTCTCCCACCAGTTCAACGAGGCGCTCCCCATCGGCGAGCGCAAGGCGGCCATCCCCGTCGACGTGGTGATAAGGGCGTCGGTCGACTTCTCCGGCTTCAGCAGCCGCAACATCAGGCGCAGCGGACGCAAGATCACCATCACCCTGCCCGACCCCGACCTCGAGGTAGCCTCCTCGCGCATAGACCGCAGTAACATCCACTTCGCCGTAGCTCCGCTGCGCTCCCGCTACAGCGAGAGCGAGATAGAAGCGCTCACCCGCCAGGGAGTGGACAGCATAAAGCGCGACCTGCCCAGACTGGGCATCGTGGAGAGCGCACGCCTCAGCGCCGCCGACTTTCTCATCCCCCTCGTCGAGCGCATGGGCTATGAGCGGAGCGATATCACCATCAACTTCCGGCCCGCAGTCTCCGACCGCACCATTCTCCACTGGTCCAATGTCAGCGACCTGTTAAGACAAAGCATATGACAGAGAGAGAGCCACTGAGAGAAGACCTTCGCCGCAGCGCCGCCCCTTCCCCGCAACGCGACGACCGCAGCGCCGGCGGACAGGGACACAGAAGCACGCGGGGCGCGCTGAGAACGCTGGGCAGGATAATCGTCTGGATGATGCGCTACCCCTACATCATCCTCATTCTCGTGCTTGCCATCGCCGTGGCCGTCTTCCTCCGCCACATGAAATCCACTTCACACATCGAGACGACCCACACCGAAGCGATCGAAAAGACCGCCACGCAGCTCACCTCCATCCGCAACATCGGGCAGTGGGAATGCATGCGCATCACGACCGAGGAGATCGTCGACACGACGGAGAAACACCTGCTCGGCGACAGGGAACTGACGCGCATCTACCACGGCACGCTCATCCTGGGCGTCGACCTGAAGAAGGCAGAGGCTTCGTGGTTCACCGCCCGCGGCGACACGGCCATCGTAACCCTGCCGCCCGTCTCGCTCCTCAATCCCGACTTTATCGACGAGAGCCGCACACGCACATTCTACGAGAAGGGCCACTTCGACGCCGCGGTGAGCGACGCGCTCTATGAGAAAGCCCGCCGCCAGATGCTCAGCCGCAGCCTCACGCCCTCCGTCATGGATCAGGCCGGCGAGAACATGCGCCAGAGGTTTGAGGCGCTCTTCCGCTCCTTCGGCTACAAACAAGTCGTATTCTCTCAGGCGGGAAATATTGAGCGGAGCGCGAAATAACTTCCCCACTACTACGTTATTATAATCAAGACATCACAAACTACTTCCTTCTCAGATGAACCGCAAAGCATACTTCACTCTCCTGCTGATGGTCGTGGCCATGCTTTTCTCGGGCTGCTCCAAAGACGACAGCAACGGGAAAGGCGACGAAGAGTCCGGCACACGGCGCACAGTCATTATATATATGAGCGCTCAGAACTCGCTCGGCTTCAACAAATACTCCACGAGCGAGATGCAGGAGATCCTCTCCGGCTGCCAGTCGCTCAACAAGCGCGACCAGATCGTGCTCTATGTGGACGACAACAAGGCGCCGCGCATCTACCGCTACTATCGCGGATGCAAGGAGCCGCAGCTCCTGAAGCAGTATTCCACGGACCTCAACTCGAGCGATCCGGCCACACTGGGGCAGGTGCTCTCCTATGTGCTCACCAATTATCCCTCCGAGAGCTACGGCTTGGTGCTCTGGTCGCACGCCAACAGCTGGCTCCCCTCGACCAATAAGGACTACTCCAACAGCATGAGCTCCAAATCGTTCAGCGTGGACGTCGGCACGGGCGGAGACATGGAGAATGACGTCACCGCCAGCGGCAAGGTAGGCGCGCAGATGGACATCTCCGACATGGCCGCCGCCATAGAGAACAGCGGCATAAAGCTGAGCTACATATTCTGCGATGCATGCCTCATGCAGGGCATCGAGGACGACTACGCGCTGCGCCACTGCGCCGACTACATCATCGCCTCGCCCATGTCCACCCCGGCCATAGGGCCCAACTACGCCTCGCTCATCTACCGCGGCCTCTTCTCCTCCGACCCCGCCGACATAGCCCGCACCTACTATTCCTACATGACCTCGCTGCCCTCCATCAGCGTCTACCACGACTTCGGGCTTGTCATCTCGTGCGTCCGCACCGCGGGCCTCGACTCGCTGGCCGCCGTCACACGGCGTTACATCTCCGCCACGAGTGCGCTGACCACCGACGCCTACGGCCGCACCGCCTACAACTGGCCCGACATGAGCGGCGTGGCCGCCTACGCCGACTATTCCCTCTCGCTCTCCTACATGCCCCACTTCTACGACATGGCCGCCGCGATGAAGAAGATGCTCCCCGCCTCCGCCTACAAGGCCTGGCGCGCCGTGCTCGACGACTGCATCACCTACAAGGCCGCCACCGACTCGTTCTACCTCTACGAAGACAGCAAGGGCAAGGAAGTGTTCGGCTACACCGACAAGGCAAACTACTGCGGCATTTCCGCGTTCATCCCCACCCGCCAGTATTCCCTGACGGCCGCGATACTGAACTATTACGACTGGAACGAGGAATTCCGCAGCACGGCCTGGTACAAGGACGCCGGCTGGGAAGAGGCCGGATGGTAGGAAAATGCTGATAGAACAGGCTTAGAATAACAGTATTCCTTTATACAAAAGACAAATGCTCTTCTGCAATAGTCAGGAGAAGCAACTAAACTAAATCGGGCGCCATGACAAAGGCGTCCCATTTAGTTTTTATATTCCCCCATTCATGGATCAGAGAAATGCCGGCCTGGAATGCCGGTCATCAGAACGCCGCCCGGCATTCAGGAAGAGAATCCCCACCCATTATTCACTTTCCATGCATTTTCCCAGGGCCCCGGCCGGCGGCGCAGAGGCAGATTTTTCGCCCTTCGTAAACAACTGATTTTCAGTGCTCCGTAAAGGGCAAAACTACATTTGAGATGTTTTGAATTATCTCAAATGTAGTTTTCCTCAGGTGCCTTGTGAGAGTCAACATTTGCGGAAGGGTTTTTACGGCGTGCGAAAAGAGCGCTCCCGGAAAACGAATAATCCATGATATATGCATACGGGGTCGCGGCAGATGACGTGCAGTTTTCCGCATGTACGGGAAATAACGCCGAAAATCAGACCGCCACGGTTCATTCTGCCCGGAGAAAGAACCCATTTATCGTACAAAAACGAATTTATTGGAAGAAAAAGCTGAAAAAAGTTTGCTGTTTTCGCAGGAATACTTACTTTTGCATCGTACAAACGTACTAAGCAGACAATATGAAGCTCAATAACACTAATAAGTTTTGGTGGTGGCGCTTGAGGAATAATAATTTCGCAAGTGTGAGAGCTCGTATGTAAATCCTGAGAGGACAAAACAAGACTAAGAGATAAGCTGAGGCCCGCTGCACTTGCAGCGGGCCTCAGCTTTTTGATGGCATCCGGGACAAAAACGAACGAATAAGAAACATATAACAAAAACATACTATTATGGGAAAATATTCAGTAGACCAATACGGCTATTACGGCATCTACGGCGGCGCATATATACCGGAGATACTGCACAAATGTGTCGACGATCTGAGGCGCAACTACCTGCGCATCATCGAGAGCGAGGACTTTCAGAATGAATTCACGTCGCTGCTGCGTGACTACGCCGGTCGCCCGTCGCCCCTCTATCTGGCCCACAGGCTGAGCGCCAGATACGGCTGCCGCATCTACCTCAAGCGCGAGGACCTCAATCACACCGGAGCCCACAAGATAAACAACGCTCTGGGACAGGTGCTGCTGGCTGAGCGCATGGGCAAGAAGCGCATCGTGGCCGAGACCGGCGCCGGTCAGCACGGCGTAGCCACGGCTACCGTCTGCGCGCTGCGCGGCCTGCCCTGCACCGTCTACATGGGCAAGACCGATGTGGAGCGCCAGCATCTCAATGTAGAGAAGATGAAGATGCTCGGAGCCACTGTGGTACCCGTGACGAGCGGCAATATGACCCTCAAGGACGCCACCAACGAGGCCATACGCGACTGGTGCTGCCACCCCGAGGATACCCACTACGTCATCGGCTCTACCGTAGGACCTCACCCCTACCCCGACATGGTGGCGCGCCTGCAGTCGGTCATCTCGGCCGAGATCAGGGTACAGCTGAAGGCCCACGAAGGCCGTGAGAAGCCCGACTACCTGATAGCCTGTGTGGGCGGAGGCAGCAACGCCGCCGGCACCATCTACCACTACCTCGACGACGAGGATGTCAAGATCATCCTGGCCGAGGCCGGCGGCAAGGGCGTAGACAGCGGCCTCACGGCGGCCACCATAGCGCTGGGTCAGCCCGGTGTGCTCCACGGCTCCTACTCGCTCGTCATCCAGGACGAGAACGGGCAGGTCACCGAGCCCTACAGTGTCTCCGCCGGCCTCGACTACCCGGGCGTCGGCCCGCTGCACGCCAACCTGGCGCGTGTACACCGCGCCACGGTCATCCCGATCAACGACGACGAGGCCCTGCGCGCCGCCCAGCTGCTCACGCGCATCGAGGGCATCATCCCGGCGCTCGAGTCGGCCCACGCCCTCGCAGCCCTCGAGAAGGTGCACTTCAAGCCCGACGACATAGTAGTGCTCACCGTCTCCGGTCGCGGCGACAAGGATATGGAGACCTATATGAAATATTTCAAAGACTGATAAATCGGAAGCGACATGAAGAAATTTTCATTCACCACACGCGTCACTCCGCTTCCCGGAGACATTCATACCCCCGTCACGACCTACCTCAAGGTGCGCGACATATTCCCGCAGAGCGCTCTCATGGAGAGCTCCGACTATCACGGCGGCGAGAACGGCCGTTCGTTCATAGGCCTCTCGCCCATCGCCAAGATCTCCGTCGGCCACGGCCGCGTCACGACCTCCTACCCCGACGGCACTATCGAGAGCGAGACTCTGCCCTCCCGCGACTGCCATCTGGACCGCTACATCTCGGCCTTCCTCTCCCACTTCGACATTCAGGGCGAGGACTCTGGCTACTGCGGGCTTTACGGCTTTACCTCGTTCAATGTCGTGCGCTACACGGAGAACATCCCCATCAAGGACTCCACCGCCAGCCGCAACGACGCCCCCGACCTGCTCTACATTTTATATAGATATATCATCGTCTTCAAGGGCTTCCGCCATGAGATGGAACTGGTAAGCCTCACGGGCGACGGCCGGGACGACGATGAGAGCATTCTCCGCGCCATCCGTTCGCTCAGCATGCCCGTCTACCCGTTCCGCGCCGTGGGGCCGACCACCAGTCCGCTTACCGACGACGAGCACCGGGCCAACATACGCCGCGGCATAGCCCACTGCCTGAGGGGCGATGTCTTTCAGGTGGTCATCTCCCGCCGCTTCGAGCAGCACTACGAGGGCGACGACTTCTACCTCTACCGCGCGCTGAGGAGCATCAATCCCTCGCCCTACCTGTTCTACTTCGACTTCGGCTCATTCCGCATCTTCGGCTCCTCGCCGGAGACGCACTTCCGCGTAGAGGGCGGCACGGCCTACATCGACCCGATAGCCGGCACCACACGCCGCAGCGGCGACAAGGCTACCGACGACCGCCTCACCCGCGAGCTCCTGTCCAATCCCAAGGAGAACGCCGAGCACGTGATGCTGGTCGACCTGGCCCGCAACGACCTGAGCCGCAACTGCCACGACGTCAAGGTGGAGTTCTTCCGCGAACCGCAATATTACAGCCACGTCATCCATCTTGTGAGCCGTGTGTCGGGCCGCCTCAACGAGGGTGCCGACACCATCAAGGCCTTCCTCGACACCTTCCCCGCCGGCACGCTCAGCGGCGCGCCCAAGGTGAGAGCCATGCAGATCATCAGCCAGTATGAACCGCACAACCGCGGCGCCTACGGAGGCTGCATCGGATTCATCGGGCTTAACGGCGACATCAATCAGGCCATCACCATCCGCACCTTCGTGAGCCGCAACGGCACCCTCTGGTTTCAGGCCGGCGGCGGCATAGTGGCCAAGAGCAATGTGGAGGGCGAACTGCAGGAAGTGAACAATAAGCTCGGCGCGCTCAAGGCCGCCATCGTCGAGGCCACAGCCCGCTCGGAGAGCAACAGTAACAAATAAACAAGAAGCAATATGGAAATCTGCATCATAGACAATTACGATTCGTTCACCTACAATCTGGCCCACGCCGTAAAGTCGCTTGGCGTCGGCGTGACGGTGCTGCGCAATGACCGATTTAAATTGGAAGACCTGGAGAAGTATGACAAACTGATCCTCTCCCCGGGGCCGGGCATACCGAGCGAGGCCGGACTGCTGCTCGATGTGGTGAAGAGCTACGCGGGCCGCAAACCGATGCTGGGCGTGTGCCTCGGCGAGCAGGCAATAGGCGAAGCGTTCGGCGCAAAGCTCGTAAACCTGAAGGATGTCTACCACGGCGTCCAGACACCGGTGGAGATCACTGCGAAGGACTACATCTTCGACTCTCTCCCCGACGAGATACAGGCCGGCCGCTACCACTCGTGGGTAGTAAGCCGCGAGAACTTCCCCGCCTGCCTTGAGATCACCGCCGTGAGCAAGGACGGCTGCATCATGGGCCTCCGCCACCGCACGATGGACGTCCACGGCATCCAGTTCCACCCCGAATCGGTGCTCACGCCCGACGGCATCACCATAATAAGCAACTTTATAAATCATAAATAATAGCAGAAAATGAAAGACCTGTTACTAAGACTGCCAAAAGGCGGCACGCTCACCTACGACGAGGCGTGCGCCGTAATCCTCGACCTGAGGGAGGGCAAGACAGACAATATACAGCTCGGCGCCATGCTCGCGCTCATCGGCGCCCGCGGCATTACCGTAGACGAACTGCTCGGATTCCGCGAGGGACTGAAGCGCACATGCCTCTCCGTAGACCTCTCGGCCTACGATCCCATCGACATCGTGGGTACGGGCGGCGACGGCAAGAACACATTCAACATCTCCACCTGCTCCTGCTTCGTGGTGGCCGGCGCGGGTTACTATGTGGCCAAGCAGGGCAACTTCGGCGCCACGTCGATAAGCGGCGCATCGAATGTCATCCAGGCCCACGGCGTCAAGTTCACCGCCGACGAGAGCAAGCTGCGCGAGTCGATCGAGAAGTCGAAGGTGGCCTACCTCCACTGCCAGCTGTTCCACCCCGCCATGAAGAACGCCGCCCCCGTGCGCAAGGCGCTCGGCATCCCCACGGTGTTCAATCTCCTCGGCCCTATCGTCAATCCCGCTTCGCCCCGCCATCAGATGCTCGGCGTGGCCAATCTGACACAGATGCGGCTCTACCACAACGCGCTCAAGCGCCTCGGCATGAGCTTCGCCATCGTGACCTCCATCGACGGCTACGACGAGATATCTCTGACCGACGATTTCAAGGTGATGACCGACAAATACGAGACCGTCTACTCGCTGCAGGACCTGGGCTTAGAGAAGTCGTCCGCAGGAAGCCTCAGCGGCGGCAAGACGGTGGAGGAAGCCAAGGAGTTATTCGACGCCGTGCTTGAGAACCGCGGCACGAAGCCCCAGACAATGGCTGTGATCTACAACTCCGCCTTCGCACTTCAGATCCTCTCCGGCAAGAGTATCGAAGAGTGTATCGCGATGGCCGAGGAGAGCCTTAAGAGCGGCAAGGCGCTCGCTGCGCTTAAGAAATTTGTCGAGGTGAACAGCTGAGAATAAGAGGTATGGCCGATATACTGCAATCCATCATAGCCGACAAGGCCACAGAGATCGGGCGTCTGCAGGCCGCTGTGAGCGTCGACGACCTCTACGCCACGGCCGTCGCGCATGAGCCCGTCTCCTTTCGCGAGGGGATAGAGCACACGGGGCATGGCATCATCGCCGAGTTTAAGCGCCGCTCGCCCTCCAAGGGCTGGATACACCGCGACGCAGACCCGGCCGCCGTGGCGCCGGGCTACGAGCGCGAAGGCGCCTCGGCGATGTCCGTGCTGACCGATGAGAAATACTTCGGCGGGACGCTCGACGACTTCCGCCGCGTGAGGAGCGTGACAAAGCTGCCCCTGCTGCGCAAGGACTTCGTCATCTCGGAATATCAGCTCCATCAGGCCAAGGCCGCAGGGGCCGATGCCGTGCTGCTCATCGCCGCCGCGATCTCCGAAGACCTCTGCCGCCGCCTGGCTCACATAGCGCGCTCCCTGGGCCTCGAGACTCTACTCGAGATCCACTCCGAAGAAGAGCTCTCCTACCTAAGCGATGACATCACCGTGATCGGCGTCAACAACCGCTGCCTCGGCACATTCCAGACATCGCTCGAAGCCTCGCGCTACCTCGCCGCCCGGCTGCCCCGCTATGTGACGCGCATCTCCGAGAGCGGCATACACAGCGCCGCGGACGTGGTGGAACTCATGAGAGCAGGATACAACGGTTTTCTCATCGGCGAACTGCTCATGCGCGAGCCCGATCCGCCCGCCGCTCTCCGCGCCCTCAACAAGGATATTACCTCTCTGATATGCAACAACCAATAATAGTAAAAGTATGCGGCATGCGCGACGGCGGAAACATCCACGCCGTGGAGCAGAGCGGGGCCGACTGGATGGGATTCATCTTCTACCCGCGCTCGCCGCGCTACATGAAATATCCGCCCTCCTATATGCCGCGCATCCAGAAGCGCGTAGGCGTCTTTGTCAACTCTGACATCGACGAGGTGACCTACAAGGCTCACGCCTACGGGCTCGACTACATCCAGCTGCACGGCGACGAGACGCCCGACTACTGCGCCGCCCTCCGGGAGCGCGGCCTGAGGATAATACGCGCCCTGTCCGTCGCCTCGGAGGAGGACCTTCGCCGCGCCGCGCTCTATCCCATGGCCGACTTTCTGCTCTTCGACACGCCCACCGAGAGCTACGGCGGTTCGGGCAAGCGCTTCCGCTGGGACCAGCTGCGCTCCTACCGGGGGCCGCAGCCCTTCCTGCTGAGCGGAGGCCTCTCGCCCGACGCACTCCCCGCCCTGCGCGCCTTCTCCCATCCGCTCTGCATGGGCATAGACCTCAACAGCGGATTTGAGACAGCGCCCGCCGTCAAGGACGCAGCGGCCATAGCCCGATTTATAAAATCCATAAAACACAATGCATAAAACATCCAAGCAATGAACAGAATAGATCAACTTTTCCAGAACAAGAAGCGGGACATCCTCTCCATATATTTCTGCGCCGGCGACCCTGAGCCGGACAACACCGCCTCTGTGATACGCGCCCTGGAGCGCGGAGGCGTGGACATGATAGAGATCGGCCTGCCCTTCAGCGACCCGCTGGCCGACGGCCCCGTGATACAGGATGCCTCGACCCGCGCCATCCGCGGCGGCATGTCCGTGCGCAAGCTCCTGAGCCAGCTCTCAGACATACGCCGCGATGTGAAGATACCGCTCATCATCATGGGCTACCTCAACCCTATCCTCCACTACGGCTTCCGGGAGTTTGCCGAGAAGTGCCATGACATAGGCATCGACGGGCTCATCATCCCCGACCTGCCGTTCCGCGAATACGAGGAGCACTACCGCGCCACAGCGCAGGAGTTCGGCCTGCACATGATCATGCTCATCACGCCCGAGACAGAGCCCGAGAGAATACGCCGCATCGACGCGGACAGCGACGGAGGCTTCATCTACATGGTGTCCTCGGCCTCCGTGACCGGCGCGCAGAAGGAGTTTGACGCCCGCAAGCAGGAATACTTCGCCCGCATCGATGGCATGCACCTCCGCCGCCCGCGCATGATAGGCTTCGGCATCTCGAACGTCGCCACCTACCAGGCCGCCGCGGCCCACGCCTCCGGCGTCATCATCGGCAGCCGCTTCGTCACCCTTCTCAACTCTCTCAAGGACCCCGACAAGGCCATCGCCACGCTCAAGAAGGACATCGGCCGCGCCTGAACAAGCCTCAGCGCCGTCCCGCCGCGCGGGAAAATCTCATCCGCCTGTCCCGCCCCATCCATCGTCATGAGATGCCGGGACAGGCGGATAATAGTATGCAGTAGGAGGCAAATTGTAATAATAACTTGCCGAAACACAAGCTTCACCCACGAATTAATGTGCACGGCGGCCATAAACTTTGCTAAAGAGGCCTCCGCGCCAATGTGCATGACGAAAATAATAGTAATTTTGCGTGCAAATAGAATCGCAATAAACTAAAACTCAAAGAATATGGCAAAGAAAGCACTTCTAATGATACTGGATGGCTGGGGCATCGGCAAGCACGACAAGGCCGACGTGATCTACAACACCCCCACGCCCGAGCTCGATTATCTCAACGCCCACTATCCCCACTCCCAGCTGCTGGCTTGCGGCGAGAATGTGGGTCTGCCCGACGGACAGATGGGCAACTCTGAGGTGGGCCACCTGAACATCGGCGCCGGCCGCATCGTATATCAGGACCTCGTCAAGATCAACCGCGCCATCAAGGACCGCAGCATCCTCAAGAACGCCGAGGTAGTGTCGGCCTTCGAGTACGCCAAGAAGTCGGGCAAGAACCTCCACATCATGGGGCTCACCTCGACGGGCGGCGTCCACTCCGAGCTCTCGCACATCCTCGCCTTCCTGGACATCGCCAAGGAGTACGGACTGGAGAATGTATATGTCCACTGCTTCCTCGACGGCCGCGACACCGACCCGCGCAGCGGCAAGGGATTCGTAAAGACCGTCATCGACCATTGCGCCGAGACCACGGGCCACGTAGCCTCAGTCATTGGCCGATTCTACGCCATGGACCGCGACAAGCGCTGGAACCGCATCAAGATAGCCTACGACCAGCTCACCGCCGGCAAGGGCAAGGAAGTGGCAGACCTCGTGGAGGCCATTCAGGACTGCTATGACAGCGACACGCCCGAGCACAAGGACACGGACGAGTTTATGGAACCGCTCGTGAACGCCTCCGTAGACGGCCGCATCAAGGAGGACGACGTGGTGATCTTCGTAAACTACCGCAACGACCGCGCCCGCGAGATTACCTCCGTGCTCACGCAGAAGGACATGCCCGAGGAGGGAATGCACACCATCCCCGGCCTGCACTACTACTGCATGACCCCGTACGATGCCGACTTCAAAGGCCTGCACATCCTCTTCCCCAAGGAGAATGTGGAGAACACGCTGGGCGAATACCTCAGTTCCAAGGGCCTCACACAGCTTCACACAGCCGAGACAGAGAAATACGCACACGTTACCTTCTTCTTCAACGGCGGCCGCGAGGAACCGTTCAAAGGCGAAGACCGCACACTCGTGCCCTCGCCCAAGGTGGCCACCTACGACCTCAAACCGGAGATGAGCGCCTATGAGGTGAAGGACAAACTGGTCGCATCCATCAAGACCGGCAAGTATGACTTCATCGTCGTAAACTTTGCCAACGGCGACATGGTGGGCCACACGGGTGTCTACTCGGCCATCGAGAAGGCCGTCGTAGCCGTCGACGCCTGCGTCAAGGACGTAGTGGAAGCCGCTCAGAGCATGGACTACTCGGTGATCATCATCGCCGACCACGGCAACGCCGACCACGCCATCAACGATGACGGCACGCCCAACACGCAGCACTCCCTCAACCCCGTGCCCTTCATCTACATCAGCAACGACAAGGGCGCCACCGTCGAGAACGGTATCCTGGCCGATGTAGCGCCGAGCATCCTGCACGTCATGGGGCTCGAGCAGCCTAAGGAGATGACCGGCCACTGCCTCATCAAGGACTAAGCCGCCGCGCGCAGCATACCGATATTTCACGGGTATCAATACTTCACGCGTAACAATACTTCGAGCGTAAGCATATCAATACTTACCGGCCCCGACAGGACTCCCTGCCGGGGCCGCTTTATTTGTCCTCCGCCGCCACGGTGAGCTGTCTCCCTTCCTTGGCAGCGCGGCGATACTCAATATTCACCGCTTGTATCCTCCTAAGAAAGACAAATGCTACAAGCCATTTCTCTTTAGGAAAATGTGTGTGCGCCCGATATATTCGCTAAGAAAAATGTAATATACTCTGGAATATTCGTCCGGAAAAGTGTGCATACACCCGAAATATTCGTCCGGAAAAATGTAACATTGCCCGTATTTTCCCTAAGAAAAGTGCAGCATCCCCTTGTTTATTCATCCGGAAAAGTGCATCTTTGCTGAAAAATACAGAATATGGAAAGACGCCTGATGGCAGCTCTGGCTGCATGGAAAGACAAAACCGACCGCAAACCGCTGATTCTTCTCGGTGCCCGTCAGGTGGGCAAGACATGGCTACTGAAAGAATTCGGGAAACGGTATTTCGGGAATGTGGCCTATGTCAACTGCGACAATAATCCGCAGGTGGAGGACCTGTTCTCGACCGACTACGACATGGAGCGCATCGTCATGACCATCAGCGCCATCACTCACCAGACTATTGTCCCCGGTGAGACGCTGATCATCCTCGACGAGATACAGGAGACGAGCAAAGGCCTGGCCTCGCTGAAATACTTCTGCGAGGACGCGCCCGAATATCATGTCGCAGTGGCCGGCAGCCTGCTGGGAATACAGCTTCATCAGGGCGAGTCGTATCCGGCCGGCAAGGTGGACACCATGACGCTCTACCCGATGGATTTCGGGGAGTTCCTGCAGGCCAGAGGCGAAGGCAGGATGGCGGAGATTCTACAAAGCCTGAACTGGAAAGCCATCAGCGGACTGAGAAGCCGCTTCACACAGCTGCTCAGAGAATATTACTTCGTCGGCGGAATGCCGGAGGCCGTACTGAAATTCGTCGCGACTAAAGATCCGAATGCCGTCAGGAAGATACAGACGGAGATACTCGAGGCCTACCGGAAGGATGTCTCCAAGCACGCGCCGGTCGGCGAGGTGGTCCGCATCAATCAGGTGTGGCTCTCGGTGCCGTCGCAGCTCGCCAGAGAGAACAAGAAGTTTATCTACGGCGCCATAAAAAAGGGTGCCCGCGCCCGGGAGTTCGAGGTCGCCATCCAGTGGCTCATCGATGCCGGACTCGTCTACAGGATTCCGCGAATCAGCAAGCCGGCCATTCCGCTCAAGGACTACGAAGACATCTCGTCGTTCAAACTATTCATGCTCGACTGCGGACTGTTGGGCGCGATGAGCAACACACCTCCCGTGGCTCTGCTACTGCCCGGCGGAATGGAAGAAGGAAAGGGCTCTTTTACGGAGAATTTCATCTGCACCCAGATGGAGACCTTGCCCAATGTCACAATCTCCTACTATAGTCGCGAAGATTCGCAGCTGGAGATAGACTTTGTGCTACAGCTCGCCGACATCATCATCCCCATCGAAGTCAAGGCCGAAGAGAACCTGAAAGCCAAATCGCTGACTACCTTCCTACAGGCCCACCACGCCCTGCACGGCCTGCGCTTCTCGATGTCCGACTTCCGGGAGCAGACTACTCTGACCAATGTGCCGCTCTATGCCGCCACCGCATTTCTCCGCGACACGCTGAAGAAGCGACAGGCCGAGATAGACCGCCTGCTCTCCGGGCTTCTGTAGCC
>OMUV01000207.1 GCA_900314335.1 uncultured Prevotellaceae bacterium
AGGTGCGCGAAGAAATGCGCGATAATGGATATGCGCGAGAAATAACTGGGAGGGCCGCTGCCCTCAGCGGCCGTCCGCCGCGTTAGGAAGTGCGCGATGGAATGCGCGATATTAATTTCTCGTCGCATAACCGCACATTAGGCTTACCAATTCGCTCTTGGGCCGCGCTGCAGCGGCCCTCTCAGTTAGCGCCGCGCACAATGATCTTCTCGTCCGTATTCGCGGCGCCTCCAAAGCCTATTTTTGACCCTTCGCAAATATCTGAAAATCAGTGCTCCCGGAAGGCCAAAATTACATTTGAGATGAGTAAAACTACCTCAAATGTATTTTCCCTCACCTCAAATGTAGTTTTTGAGTTGTGAGGAAAGTTTTTTTCGAAGTGTGGAAAAAGACCCCGTTTTTCGTATGCGAAGATACAATTACGGCGCCATAGACTGAGGATATATATTTGCGCGAGAAATAACTGGGAGGGCCGCTGCCCTCAGCGGCCGTCCGCCGCGTTAGGAAGTGCGCGATGGAATGCGCGATATTAATTTCTCGTCGCATAACCGCACATTAGGCTTACCGATTCGCTCTTGGGCCGCGCTGCAGCGGCCGCCAGCTGCCGCGAGTAAGTGCGAGACGTATCGCGCTATACTCACTTTTCGCCGCTTAGCCGCTCGTTAGGTTTTCCAACTCGCTCTTGGTCGCTGAGGGCAGCGGCCCTCCCAGTTAGCGCCGCGCACAACGATCTTTTCGCCCGTATTCACAGCGCCTCCAAAGCCTATTTTTGACCCTTTGCAACTATATGATTTTCAGTGCTCCCGAAAGGCCAAAATTACATTTGAGACGTTTTAGATTACCTCAAATGTAGTTTTACTCATGTCCTATGTGAGGTGTCCCGCATGCGGAAGGTTTTTTCGAAAGTGTGCAAAGGGTGGTTACTGCATAATGAATGATTCGTGCTTCATTCATTATGGAAGGTACGCAAATATAGTGACCGGGGCAGGGGAGCGAAGACACAGTATACCGCGACGGCCGCGGTGGCGAAGCTCCGGCTAATTCCCATTCTTCTCACTGCTCCGGTGCGCAATTCTGTGGGCCGCGTGCCATTTTCTCCGAAATAAATCATTTTTTAGAACACGAAAACGGGTCGTAATGACGCAATATTGAACAAAAATCGGGCGAAAACACTGTTAAACAGTTAGTTTTCTTTTGTCGTCCGCAATATTTATGCTACCTTTCGGGCAAAATAGGATGAAATTATCCAATTTAAGTGTACGCATGTAGACTGCCGGCCGCACTCTGCAGGGCAGAATTGTCCTCAGAAAGGCGGCTACTGTCATGGACTGGCAGCAGGGCAGCGGCGGAATGACTTTGCAAATCACTATACAATATATTATGAATAAGAAAAGACTCACTATTACTCTCGCCGCGACGGCGCTCGCTCTGGCGCCCGCCATGGCGACCGACGTGTTCGTGTACGACACGGCGCACGCCCAGCCAGTGAATAGCCAGACCCACCTGAGGAGCATCGTGGTGCAGGACGGTTCGCTGCTCATCAACGGCGAAGACGGCAGTCAGCAGGAGGTGGCTGTCACGAACTTCAATTACTTCCGCTTCACGCGCAAGGACCAGATCGTCAACTCGATCGCCGACGTAAAAAGCCTCGGGCTGGATGTTACCTTCGACGGTAAGAGCGCCCGGGTGCTCGGCGCCGACAAGGTGACCCTCGTGGAGCTCTTCTCCTCCGACGGCAAGATGGTCGGGCGGCTCGCTCCGCGCTCTGCCGACTTTGTCTACGACCTCTCGGCCCTCGCGCCCGGCGTCTACATCATGAGGCTCCACACCGCCAAGGGTCAGGCCATTCGTAAAATCACCAGGAAATAGAAATCTCGCGATATGAACAGACTTTACCAACGCATATTATTGCTCCTGTCCGTAGTAATGACAGGGGTGTCGGGCATGTGGGCCGCCTCGCCCGACAAGATCACGCTCAATACCTCGTCGGCCTCCGGCATGACCGCGACCTACGTCAAGATGACCAATACCTATGTCATCTCGACGCGTAGCACGTCTCCCTATATTCTCTCCTCCGCCCTGACCTCCGATCTGGGCGGCGACAACATGGTGCTCGCCTTCCAGTACAAGAGTACGTCGGGCCTCAGCGAGCGTCCGCGCTTCTATCTGGGCACTACCTACACCTCGGAGACCTCCGTGCTGGGCCCCTCCATCGAGAGCACGACCGAATGGACCGACTACGCCGTCGACCTCACCGACCTGCGCACCAAGCTCCTGTGGGGCAGCACCGGTGACATCATGCGCATCGACTTCGGAGCCCATTCGCTGCGCAGCCTCCAGATACGCAACATGGTCATCAGGCCGCGCACCATCGCCGAGAAGGACGCCGCCGGCGTCAAGGACCCGCCCAGACGCATGCTGCGCTTCTACAAGGACGGCGAGGTGATCAAGAAGCTCTCCATGGCCCGCGTGGACAGTGTGGCGCTCGACGGCGGCACCACATTCCGCGTCTACAACGCTGCTCACAAGCTCCAGTACCGTGTGGCCAAGAGCGCCGTCGACAGCCTGGGCTTCAGCGATTATGACAGCGACCCGGAGCTCATCACGGAGAAGAATGTGCACCAGATGACAGCCGCCTACGACGATGCCACGCAGGTCTACTCGTTCAATATCTCCGGCAGCGACCCGTTTATCTACAGCAAGAAACTCACCTCCACGCTTCCCGCCGACAGCTGCGTGCTTACCTTCGAATATCGCAGCAGCACCGGCATTGGCGGCGACCTCCAGATATTCTTCGCGCCCGATGTCAAGGAGACACGCTCCGTCAAGATGGGCGGCCTCGACAAGTCGAGCGTCTGGAAGACATTCTCCTATAACATCAAGCAGGAGCGCTCGGATTACAGCTGGGGCAAGGCCGGCGACTACATGCGCTTCGACCTCGGTTCGACCGCCGGCCAGGACCTCCAGATACGCGGCTTCAGGATCAGAGGCATGAACGCCGAAGAGCTCGCCGTGCAGAGGGCGAAGGACAGCGTCATCAATGCCAAGAAGGCCATGGCGGCGCGCATCAAGAGCTATCTTACGACCAATGTCTACCCGTGCAGCGTCGACTCGGTGGGCGTAAGCCAGTACTCCGTGACTGTCACCGGTACCATCGGCGGCGCCATTAACGAAAGCAACGCCTACTACCTCGTCGACGTGCCTCCGTTCAGCGACATCACCGAGACCAAGAAATTCTCCTACCTCCGCTATAAGATTTCCTCCAACAAGTTCAGCGCCCGCCTGCCGCGCAAGGTGACCTACGACGGGACGAGCTACGACCGCGTGCTCTCGCGCTGGGCACTGGTAAAGGTGTTTGACAACGACTCCGACATCCTCGTGTCGCGCGCCCGCTACGCCGACACGGTACGCGCCATCAGCAAGCCCGCATTTATGCCGCTCAAGAGCAAGAAGGGCGTTGGCGCCGGCGACGACTCGTCCTACTTCTATCAGGACCTCGACTCGCTCGATCTGGGCAGCATCACGGTCAATCTTGACCTCTCCTGGATAATGCAGGAGGCTGACAACGGCAACTGCGATACGTACAACTATCTCGGCCGTACCTACTACATCGACCGCAACGCCCGCGCCTACTACGACAGGCACATGGAAGCGGCCTACAAGCGCGGCATCATCGTCTCGGCCATCGTCCTCATCCCCTCCGCATCCTATCTGCGCGATCCCGAGAACGAGGGCGGCTACTATTCGATGCCTAACATGACCACTTCGCTGGCTGTCAACAAGTATGCTGCGGCTCTCAACTATATGGCACAGCGTTACTGCGGTTCCGAACACGGCCGTATCAACCACTGGATAATGCACAACGAGGTCGACATGGCCAACTCGTGGACCAACATGGGATGGCAGCCCATCGAGAAATATGTGGACCGCTACGTCAAGTCGATGCGCCTCTGCTACAACATAGTGCGCCAGTACGATCAGAATGCGTTCGTGCTCGGTTCCTATTCGCACAGCTGGACAGAGGGCTCCGAGGGCAACATGTATACCACCAAGGAGATGATCGAGCTCGAGCAGGAATATTCCAACGCCGAGGGCGACTTCAAGTGGGGCATCGCTTATCACCCCTACCCGTACAACCTGCTCAAACCGGCCTTCTGGAAGGACGATGTCAAGCGCGCCACCTTCGACATGAATACGCCGTACGTCACCTTCCGCAACCCCGAGGTGATCAGCGCCTGGATCACGGATAAGGCTCACCTCTACAAGGGTCGCCAGAAGCGTATCCTCTTTTTCAGCGAGCAGGGTACCAACTCGCCCTCGTACAGCGCTACCGACCTCGCCCTTCAGGCTGCCGGAGCATGCTGGATGTGGAAGAAGATTCAGAAGCTCGACGGCGTGGACGCTATGCAGTGGCACAACTGGAAGGACAATCCGGCCGAGTTCGGCCTCCGCATCGGTCTGCGCGCCTTTGACGATGCGAGCGCAGGCGTCTCAAACTACGACATCAAGCCCTCTTATCGCGTATGGCAGGCTGCCGGCACCGACCGAGAGGACGAAGTGTTCAAGCCTTACCTCGACGTCATCGGCATCTCGAGCTGGGACAATCTCATCCAGCCTGTGACAAAATAGCGCACGCTCACCTTCCGGCCGCCGCCCGCACTGCGGCGCGCCCGGAAGCGCAGGAGCAACATTGAAGCGCATCTTGCGATACACATTATAAAATCCCCGCGGTCCATTCGGCTGCGGGGATTTTTATTGCTGCATGCGGGGATAATTTGGTGGCATATCAGAATTTTCTGGAATGCAACTTGGGATCTTCTTGCTGCATGTGGGAATAATCTTGTGGCATGCGGGATTGTTATGGTTGCATGCGGACGCATTTTAACTGCATGCGGGGCGCTTTTCCTTCGGTATCGTGTCCGCATTTATGGGCATTGGCCGCTGCGCAGACGGCAAATATATTAGTGCGAAGGATAATCGCCCCCGCGCGAAGTTCAATTAGGCCTGCGCCAAGAATAATCGCCTCCCTAAAACAGACAATCGTCCCCGCATAATTGACAATTGCCTCCGCTTAAAGGACAATCGCCTGAGCTTGCAGGGCAGACGCCCATGCGGTGAGGGCAAAAAAATTCCCGTGGTAACCTCCAGGGTAGCCACGGGAATCCTTAGTATGCTTTTATTGATTCTTGAGATCAGAGTTTCGGGCCTGCTGCTACGAGAGCCTTGCCAGCCTCGTTGCCTTCATACTTCTTGAAGTTCTTGATGAAGCGAGCTGCGAGGTCTTTTGCCTTGGTCTCCCACTCGGAAGCGCTCTTGTATGTGTCGCGCGGGTCGAGGATAGCGGGATCTACGCCTTCGAGCTTCGTAGGAACGGTGAAGTTGAAGTAAGGAATGGTCTTCGTAGGAGCCTGATCGATGGAGTGGTCGAGGATAGCGTCGATGATGCCGCGGGTATCGCGGATGGAGATACGCTTGCCGGTACCGTTCCAGCCGGTGTTCACGAGGTATGCCTTAGCACCGCTCTTCTGCATGTGGCGTACGAGCTCCTCGGCATACTTGGTAGGATGCAGCTCGAGGAATGCCTGGCCGAAGCAAGCGGAGAATGTCGGCGTGGGCTCGGTGATGCCGCGCTCTGTGCCGGCCAGCTTGGCTGTGAAGCCGGAGAGGAAGTAGTATTTCGTCTGCTCCGGGGTCAGGATGGACACAGGAGGCAGAACGCCGAAGGCATCTGCGGAGAGGAAGATCACCTGCTTTGCGGCGGGACCCTCGGACTCGGGACGCTGTATGTTCTTGATGTGATAGATAGGATAGCTTACACGGGTGTTCTCCGTCACGCTCTTGTCTGCGAAGTCGATCTTGCCGTTCTTGTCAACGGTAACGTTCTCGAGCAGAGCGTCGCGGGTGATAGCGCCGTAGATGTCAGGCTCAGCCTCCTTGTCGAGGTTGATAACCTTGGCGTAGCAACCACCTTCGAGGTTGAACACGCCTTTGTCGTCCCATCCGTGCTCGTCGTCGCCGATCAGCTTACGCTTCGGGTCGGTGGACAGAGTGGTCTTGCCCGTACCGGAGAGGCCGAAGAAGATGGCGGTGTTCTCACCGTTCATATCGGTGTTGGCAGAGCAGTGCATGGAAGCGATGCCGCGAAGCGGGAGGAAGTAGTTCTGCATGGAGAACATACCCTTCTTCATCTCGCCGCCGTACCAAGTGTTGATGATCACCTGCTCCTTGGTGGTAACATTGAATACCACAGCGGTCTCAGAGTGCAGGCCGAGCTCCTTATAGTTCTCAACCTTAGCCTTGGAGGCGTTGTATACGATAAAGTCAGGCTCCTGCTCGAAGTCAGCCTCTGTCTTGGGACGGATGAACATGTTGGTCACGAAGTGAGCCTGCCATGCCACCTCCATGATGAAGCGTACCTTCATGCGGGTGTCGCGGTGTGTGCCGCAGAAGCCATCTACTACATAGAGCTTCTTGTTGGAAAGTTCCTTCTTGGCAATCTCCTTAACGGCTGCCCAGGTCTCCTTGGAAGCGCGGTGGTTGTCGTTGTGATATTCCTCGGAATCCCACCATACGGTATCGTGGGAAGTCTCGTCGTCTACGATGAATTTGTCCTTAGGTGAACGGCCGGTGTAAACGCCTGTCATTACGTTGATAGCGCCGAGCTCAGTCTCCTGACCTTTGTCATAACCTGTGAGGCCTTCTTTGGTCTCCTCGTTGAACAATACCTCGTAGGAGGGATTGTAAAGCACCTCTGCAGTACCGGTCTGAATACCGTAGCTGGCGAGAACTGTCTTATCAAACTTTGCCATTTCTTGTATGAGTTTTAGTATTGTATGATTTCTTTTTCTGAATGCTTTGTGAGCTGTTCGTTGGCTTTTTCCGTCCTCCTTGCCGCATGGTGGCGTGCACCGCGGCGCACAGAACTTTTTTATCCACCCGCAAAGGTATGATTTTATATTTTACGCCCCGACTGCGGAACGTTATAAATTGCAACGAAATACCAATGCAACCTTAAAAATCTGACATAAAAAACAGGATGCTTTTGAATTGGAAAGCGAAGTTGGCAAGCGGGGCACGGAAGCCCCTCTTGCCAAAAATTTTCCTGCTATCAGTCGCAGGGACAGGTGCATTGCTCTCCGTGATGCTCCATCTCGAGCGTGGCGTGAGCGATGTCGTTGGCGGCAAGCACCTCGCGGATGGCGTGCTTCGCCTCGTCGATGTTCTCCGGGCGGTCTACCACGATGTGGGCCGTGAGCGCGTTCTCCTCGGTCGAGAGCGCCCAGATGTGCACATGGTGCAGGCTCTCCACATGGGGCACCTGGAGTATCTTCCGCTCTATCTCATCGGGGTCGATGTCCTCCGGAATGCCGTCGAGCGAGAGCCTGAGGCTGGCCGAGAGCAGATGCCAGGTGGAGGCGAGGATCACCACCACGATGATGAGCGAGATGATGGGGTCGATGATGTATATGCCGGTCAGCGAGATGATGACGCCCGCCACCACCACGCCGATGGACACCAGCGTGTCGGCCAGCATGTGCAGGAAGGCGCCCTGAGCGTTGAGGTCCTTGCCCTTCTTGAGGTGGAGCAGCCATGTGCTCAGGCCGTTGACCACGATGCCCGCGCCGGCAGTCCACGACACGGCCGCGCCGCTTACGGGTGAGGGGTCGGTAAACTTATGTATGCTCTCCACGATGATCATGCCCACGGCCACCAGCAGGATGATGGCGTTGAGCAGCGAGATGAGCACACTGGCTTTCTTGTAGCCGTAGGTGAAGCCCTTGCGCGGAGCGACGCGCGTGAGCATGAAGGCCACGAGGGCCAGCAGGAGCGAGAACACGTCGCTCAGGTTGTGGCCCGCATCGGAGAGCAGGCCGAGCGAATGGGCGTAGAATCCCACGCCCGCCTCGATGAGGACGAAGGCGAGGTTGAGAACAATGGTCAGAATGTAGATGCCGCTCAGCGATGTGAGCTTCTCCGAGGCCGCATGGTCGTGATGATGTGACATGATGTTAACGGGTTTTTTCTGTTTTGCGCTGCAAAGTTATGACTAATAGTTTGCAACACGGTTGCAAATATTCGCCTCGCCCGGAGATGCCGAAGCGAATTCCCCTCCGCCCGTGCTTCCCTCCGCCGTCCGCCTGTATGGAATGGCCGGTGCCCGCTTGGGGAATTTATAGCCTTACGGCAAATCCTCCCCGCCCGCTGCGATGCGCTTTTTCCTGCCTTCCGGAGCCCGCGCAATATATCCCGGGCGCACAGATCGTTTCCCGCGCTCACCGGAATGCATACAGGATGAATAATTCGCTTCAGCGGGAACACTGTTTCCGCACATTTGAAAAAGCGTTCCGCATGTGCGGATACTCACATAGGACCTGAGGGAAACTACATTTGAGATGTTTCAAAACGTCTCAAATGTAGTTTTGGCCTTCTTGGGGCGTTGAAAATCACGCATTTACAAAGGGAGGATTTTTGCCTTCCGGAGGGAGGACAGGAGGCGCATATAATATGCACGCTACCATTTGCGGACGACGATTTCCGCTCGTTCGCCGTCGTATTCTGCGGGGCAGTGGCCAGCGCGCGGCGGTGATTTGCCGAAGGCTGAATTCTCCTTTAAACGCAGATGGGGCAGGGCGCAGGAAAGCGGGCGATGGCGGTTTATTCCACCTCCTCTCTCACCTTCTCGCGGGCGGGCTTTTCGTCCGCAGCGGCGGGGCCGAGCAGCAGGTTGCTGAGCTGGAGCAGGATGTTGGATTTCCATTCCATGAGCATGCAGCGGAAGTCCTCGTCGCTCATGTTAAACCAGGCGGTGAACAGGTTGCGCGTGATGAAGGGGAACGCGATGCTGCCGTAGAAGACGGTGAACACCGTGTACATGGGCACACGCCTGAGCCTCCCCGCGTCCATCTCCGCGCGGAGAGCGTCGCGGATGACGGAGAAGAGGCGGTCGTAGTGCATCTCGCGGGCCGTGGCGAGGAGATGGTCCACATCGCGCTGTATCTCGGAGATGATGAAGCCCGGGATGGACGGATTCTCGAGGAAGCGGTCAAAGTATTCGTCGATGATCAGCGAGAGGCGCGTCATGAAGGGACGGTCGGAGGCGATGATCTCCTCCAGGCGCGGGCGCAGCGTCTCGACGATGGAGGCGAACACGGCGCGGAACATGACGTCCTTGTTGGCAAAGTAGTAGTGGAGCGTGGAGCGGTTGACACCGGCCTCCTGCGCGATGTCGCACATGGTCGTGTCGCGGAATCCCTTCTCGATAAACAGTCGGCGGGCTGCCTCGATCATCTGCAGCTCCTGCCGGCCGTATTTGTTCTCGTTCATGTCGCTCATGCCTTATTTCTGCTTGCCGATGTTGTCTATGAACAGCAGCAGGCGGTTGGTGATGTTGACATTGCTGACCGACGAGTCGAAGTCGAGCGAGAGGATATTCATCTGAGGATAGAGGGTCTTGATCTTCTTCTCGATGCCTTTCTCCACGATGTGATTGGCGATGCAGCCGAAGGGCTGGAGGCTGACCACATGGTTGATGCCCTCCTCAGCAAACGTGGCCATCTCGCCCGAGATGAGCCAGCCTTCGCCAAACTGTGCGCCGAGATTGATGATGCCCGAGGCCTTGCGTGCCTTGGCCATGATGTCGCCCATCGGTGTGTAGTAGGGGAACGCGGATGCGGCCTTGTTAAACTGGGCAATGCGGCCCGACACCTTGTGATAGAACCAGCGCAGTATCCACTGCGGCATATGGTCGCGCTGCAGCTTGTCCTCCTTCTTGGTGCGGCGGTTGACGAAGCTCTGCGTGAAGAACTCGGTGATCAGCGGCGGCACCACTTCCAGCCCCCTTGAGATGAGCCACTCCGTCACGTGCTTCTGGGCGTAGGGATTGAACTTGAGGAATATCTCGCCCACGATGCCCACCTTCTCCGTCTGTTTGTCGGTGCAGGCGGCGGCGAAGTCGAACGCAGCGTCCCTCACCAGATAGAGCAGGCCGTCGGGCTGATTGATGCTGATGAAGGTCTTGGCGCGGGTGAGGTACTCGTTTTTCAGGTGGTCGGCCAGGCCCTTCTCCTTCTCCCTCACGACGGTGGCGTAGTAGAGCTTGGCCAGGACATCGCTGAATATGAGCGTCGACAGGGCCACCGGCAGAAGTTTCCTCCACGGTATGCGGAAGCCCGGCTGGCTGTTCTGCATGTTGCTGGCCGTGGTGAACGAGACGACGGGCGTGTCGAGAAATCCGTTGGAGATCATGGCGCGCTTGATGAGCGCGATATAATTGCTGGCGCGGCACTGTCCGCCCGTCTGAGTCATGGCGATGGCCACCTTGTGCGGGTCGTAGCGGCCGCTCTTGAGGGCCTTGATGATGTCGCCCACAATGAGCGTCGCGGGATAGCATACCTCGTTGTTGGAATATTTGAGTCCCTGCTCGTCGGATACCTCGTCGCTCAGCGGCAGATTCTCCACCTTGTAGCCGGCTATGGTCATGGCCGGCGGGATGAGCGGCGAGAGGAACGGCGTGAAGAACGGCACAAGCAGCGTGCGCTTCCTGTCCTCATCGGTGAAGGGCGGCGTGGTGACGAACTGCTCCTCCCTGCGCTGCTTCTCGTCGTGGCTTATCCTCAGGCTCTCGATGAGCGAGCGGACACGCAGTTTGATGGAGCCCACATTGTTGACATCGTCGATCTTGAGGAGTGTGAGATTTTTGTGGAAGCGGGCGAGCGTGGCGCGCACCTCTCCCGTGAGAAATGCGTCGGGACCGCAGCCAAACGAGGTGAGCTGCATGAGCTGCACATCATGGCTCTGTGCGCCCGCCCATTTGGCAGCGCGCAGGATACGGTTGGGATAGGCCCACTGGGACAGGTAGAGCGTGTCGGTGAGAGGGATGTCCTGGTCGCGCACTATATCATCGGTAATGACTGATACGCCCAGACCGGCGGCCATCTCGCCCACGCGGTGCTGTATGAGGGGATCGGTGTGATAGGGACGCCCTGCGAGCATCACAATGAGGCGCCCATCGCGGCGCGCCTGCTCCAGGATGCGGCGGTCCACGGCTACTATCCTGCGCTGATAGTCTGCGTAGGCTTCTTCGGCGGCTTTGAGAGCGCTCCTGACCTCTGCGTGGCTCACACCGAAGCGCGAGAGATAGGTCTCAAGCTGTCCGAGCAGCAGGCCGCGGTCCTTGAAACTGATGACAGGCGAGTCGAGAGGCACACGGGGCGTCTGCGCGCTGCTGATGACCTCGCTGTAGCCCGACACAATGGGGCAGTTGTAGCTGTTCTGCTCGCCCTTGCCCTTGCGCTCGAAGACAACGAACGGCATGAAGATCCTGTCGACGCCCTTCTGCTCCAGGTCGGCGATGTGGCTGTGTGCGAGCTTGGCGGGGAAGCATATGTTGTCGCTCATCACGCAGTGGGCGCTCTTCTCGTAGGACGAATAACTGCTTTCGCCCGAGAGCACCACCCTGATGCCGCACTTCTCAAAGAGCGTGAACCAGAAGGGATAGTCCTCGTAGATGCCCAGCGCGCGCGGGATGCCTATCGTGAGCCGCGGCTCCGCGACGGTGTCCTTGCGGTCGAAGAGCAGGCGATATTTCTCGATGTAGGCGTTCTCGCCCTTGCTCACCTTGGTGCCGCGGTTGGAGAAGATGCGCTCGCAGCGGTTGCCGCTGTAGTATTTCCGCCCTCCGGGGAAGAGGTAGTGGGTCACCAGGCAACTGTTCTCGCAGCCGTGGCAGCGTGTGCGGCGTGTGGTGTACTGCGCCCTTGAGAGCATCTCGTCGAGAGTGGTGTCGCTGCCGGCGCCCTTAGCGGCGGAGGCGGCGTAGAGCGCGCAGCCGGCGGCGCCCATGAGTTCCGGACAGCTGCTGCGGTAGACATGTGTGCCGGTGAGCTTCTCGAGAGCCCGCACGATGGAGTCGTTGCGCATCGTGCCGCCCTGCACCACGACGTGAGCCCCCAGTTCGTCGGCGCTCTTGAGCTGCAGCACTTTGTAGAGGCAGTTCTTGACCACGCTGTAGGACAGTCCGGCGGCTATGTCAGGCACGGTGGCTCCCTCGCGTAGCACCTGCTTGACCTTCGAGTTCATAAACACCGTGCAGCGCGTGCCCAGATCGCAGGGAGCCGCTGAGGTGCACGCCGCCCGCGAGAACGAGTCGATGTCGTAGGAGAGCGACTGGGCGAAGGTGCTGATAAACGAGCCGCAGCCCGATGAGCAGGCCTCGTTGATCTCGATGCGGTTGATCACACCGTCGCGCACGAAGATGGCCTTCATATCCTGGCCGCCGATGTCGAGGATGAAACTCACATCGGGTGCTATCCTCCGCGCGGCGAGATAGTGGGCGATGGTCTCTATGATGCCGTGGTCCAGTCCGAATGCCGCGCGGATGAGATCTTCGCCGTAGCCCGTGGAGCAGGAACCTATCACATGAAGGTCGGTGTGCTTCTCCAGGCAGAGGTCTCTCAAGCCGCGGATGCCTTTCTCCACAGTGCCGATGGGATCGCCGTCGTTGTAGTGATAATAGGAATAGAGCATGCGGCCCTCGGGCGTGAGCGCCACGACCTTGGTTGTAGTGCTGCCGGAGTCGATGCCGATGTATGCGTCCTGGCGTCCCTCATGGAGCTCTGCGCGTCCGAGGTCGCCGCCGCCGAGATGGCTGAGCCACTCGCGGTGCTCCTCGTCGCTGCTGAATATGGGCGGCAGACTGAGGTAGGAATGGGTCTTGAGGGTGAGGCTCTCCTTCGTGACAGCGGCCAGCTTGGAGGCTGTGAGCACTGTGCCCTCTGCGGCCAGTGCGGCGCCCCATGCGGGGATGATGCTGCCGTCGGGCGGGAGGATGATGTCGTCCTCGGAGAAATGGAGGTAGGAGCTGAACGCCTTGCGGAGCTCGGAGAGGAATGTGAGCGGGCCGCCGCAGAAGATGACCGGCGCCGTGATCTCGCAGCCGTGGGCCAGCGTGGTGACCGTCTGCACCGCCACGGCGTGGAAGATCGACGCGGCGATGTCCTCGCGGGGTACATTCTTGGCTATCAGGTTCTGGATGTCGGTCTTGCAGAACACACCGCATCGCGAGGCCATCGGATAGATCTCCGTGCTGCGCGAGGCGAGCGTGTTGAGCTCGTCGTTGCTCACGTCGAGCAGTATGGCCATCTGGTCGATAAAGGCGCCCGTGCCGCCGGCGCAGTTGCCGTTCATGCGGAGGTCCGTCGCCTGGCCGTCGCGGAAGAACACCACCTTGGCGTCCTCGCCGCCGATGTCGATCATCGTCTTGATCCCGCGCGAAGAGCACTGCCGCACATAGTTGGCCGCGGCCACGACCTCCTGCACGAAGTGGAGCGAGCAGCGCTCGGCCACACCCATGCCCACACTGCCGGTGATGTTGATGCTCATGGGGTCGGCGCCGGCGATCTCCGAGAGACGCCCGATGAAGTGGGCCAGACAGTCGCGCACACGGGCCTGATGGCGCATGTAGTCCTTGTAGACCACCTCGCCGCGGGCGTCCAGCGCTACGATCTTGGCGGTGGTGGATCCGATATCTATTCCTACCCTTAATTGACTCATTGCTTTCTGATTCAGAAACCTGACACTTGTGTCAGTTTTGTGCAAAAGTAAGAATTTATTCTGTAAGATTATTCGCCTGATGTATAAAAAACAATATTTGCGGAGTAATGGAACATCGGCGTGGCAGGAGAGGACGCCATTGCGCGTTAAAGCTACGCGCCCTCTGCGGAGGCGCCGCGAATGCCCGTCCTCATTTATCCGCCTTCGCCCCGGATTGCCGCCGGCGTCCGCCGGTCGTCATCATGAGATGGGGGAAATGCATATTTTATGCGCTTCCCGCCCTCCCTCCGGAAGGCAAAAAACGGCCCTTTGTAAATGTATGATTTTCAGTGCCCCGCAAAGGGCAAAATTACATTTGAGACGTTTTGAACTACCTCAAATGTAATTCTCCTCAGGTCCTATGTGAGTATCCGCGCATGCGGAACGTTTTTTTCGACAAGTGGAAAAAGGGTTCGTTTTCGTATGGCGAAGATACAATGGCGGCGCCAGAGACTGAGGATATATATTTGAGCGAGAAATAACTGGGAGGGCCCCTGCCCTCAGGGGCCGTCCGCCGCATAAGTAAGTGCGCGAAGGAATGCATGATACTAATTTCTCGCCGCTTAACCGCACATTAGATTTTGAGGCTCGCTCTTGGCCGCTGAGGGCAGCGGCCCTCCCAGTTAGCGCCGCGCTTATTGATTATCCTTGCTCGCAATCGAGGCGTCTCCGGAGGCGGTTTCCCCGCCCTTTGTAAATATATGATTTTCAGTGCTCCGCAAAGGGTGAAACTACATTTGAGACGTTTTGAACTACCTCAAATGTAATTCTACTCAGGTCCTATGTGAGTATCCGCGCATGCGGAACACTTTTTCAGATGTGCGGAAAATGTGTTCTTGCGGAAGTGAATTATTCATCCGTATGCATTCCTGAGCGCGCCATAATGCTGGCTATTTCCCGCACCCCCTGGAGGAGCAGAATGATGTGCCGGGAAGAATCATTTCCGGGCCCCGGTGATCCTCCGGCGCGGGGAAGGGTGGCGCGGCGGAGCATTGCGTGAGCTTTTATATGGCCTCGCGCCGTTAAATAAAGTATAATTAGTATATTTGCAACAGTAAATAGTTTTTCGAAATGCCATGAGCGATATGCCGATGCCGGATATGCCATCCACTTTGTCCCACGCCGGGCGGGCTTCCTCCCGCCGGGTCGCGAAGGCGGGGCAGAGCGGGGCGGAATGAGGGCGCGGCAGACCGTCACCATAGTAACCTATATATTAATATGAATATGCTTGAGAAGATGGACGAGAGAATGAGCGGCGCGCCGAGGCTGGCCGCAGTGCTTGCGATGATGTTGCTCCTGCTGCCGCTGCCCGCGCTGATGGCGCAGAGCGGGGGCATCGAGGTGAACTTGTGGCCCGACGGGCTGCCCAACACCAACGGCCGCGACCTGACGCAGCCGTACTCCGACTCCACGCACAACTATCGCCCGCGCTTCAGGCTCTTCCTGCCCGACAAGGCCAAGGCCACCGGTCAGGCCGTGCTCTGCATCCCCGGCGGCGGTTACCACGACGTTTGCTCGGACATCGAGGGCTACAACTGGGTGCCTTACTTCCTGGACCACGGCATAGCCATCGCCGTACTGACCTACCGTCTCCCCTACCAGTATCCCGCTGTGCCGGGGAGCGACGCCATGGAGGCCATGCGCATCCTGCGCCATAACGCCGCCAAGTGGGGCTTCTCGCCTGGTAAGATAGGCGTCATGGGTCACAGCGCCGGCGGCCATCTCGCCGCTACCGTCGCCACGCACGCCGTGGGCGACGCCCGCCCCGACTTCCAGATACTCTTCTACCCCGTCATCACGATGGAGAAGAGCTACACACAGCCCGACACCCACGACAACCTCATCGGCCCCGTGCCCAACGAGGAGGTGATGCACTATTACAGCCTCGAGCAGCAGGTGCGCCCCGGTCAGGCGCCCGCCATCATCTTCATCGCCGACGATGATGCGGTGGTCAACACCGCCAACGGGGTGAACTATTACCTGGCGCTCAACCGCGCCCACGTATCCGCTTCCCTCCACATCTGGCCCGAGGGTAATCACGGTTTCTCCTGCCGCGACTACTTCAAATCGCACGACGTGGAGATGCAGGAGCTCTTCTCCTGGCTCAAATCGATAAACAAATAAATCTCACAAAATAATCATGCGAAAGGTATTTTTCTCATTCCTCTTATTGTTCACGGCCCTCATGACGGCCGGATACGCACAGCAAAGCCCCATCAAGATCGATCTCTGGCCCGACGGCCTGCCCAACACCAACGGCCACGACCTCACACAGCCCTACGATATGAAGGGCAACTATAAGCCGCAGCTCACTGTCTACCTGCCCGACAAGGCGAAGGCCACCGGTCAGGCCATCCTCTGCATCCCCGGCGGCGGATACAGCGGCGTATGCTACGACACCGAGGGCTACAACTGGGTGCCCTACTTCCTGGACCACGGCATAGCTGTCGGTGTGCTCATCTACCGCCTGCCCTACGGTCACTCCGATGTGCCGGGCAGCGACGCTATGGAGGCCATGCGCATCATGCGCCACAACGCCGCCAAGTGGGGCTACTCGCCCGATAAGCTCGGTGTGATGGGCCACAGCGCCGGCGGACATCTCGCCGCAACCGTCGCCACCCACGCCACAGGCGATGCGCGCCCCAACTTCCAGATACTCCTCTATCCCGTCATCACGATGGATAAGAGCTACACCCACATGGGCACACACGATAACCTCATCGGCACCGATCCCGCCCCCGACATCGCTACCTATTACAGCCTCGAGTCGCAGGTGCGCCCGGGACAGTCGCCCGCCATCATCTTCATCGCAGACGACGACAAGATCGTGCCCACGCCCAACGGCGTAAACTATTACCTGGCGCTCAACCGCGCTCACGTGCCTGCTTCGCTGCACATCTGGCCCTCGGGCGACCACGGCTTCTCCTGCCACAAGACCTTCAAGTGGCACGACGAGGAGATGCAGGAGCTCTTCTCGTGGCTCAAGTCGATCAACAAATAGTTCGCACCGCCCGCCGCTCACACGGGAATGATTTCATAAAATCCGACGTCGCTCTCTGTGGGGCCGGAACAGATTTTCCGAACTAAGAAATTGATTCCGGTGTTTCCGCAGCGGGCTGCCGGGCGGATGGCGAAGGACATTATATATAATATGCGCAGGACAGGACAAATCACAGCGGTTTTGCTCATGGCGCTCTCCCTTGCCCTGCCGGCGGCGGGGCAGAGGACGTTCACCGTCGACCTCTGGCCGGACGGGCTGCCCGACACCAACGGCCGCGACCTCGTGAGGCCCTACGACATGAAGGACAACTACAAGCCGCGGCTCACTGTCTTCCTGCCCGACAGCACAAAGGCCAACGGTCAGGCCGTGCTCTGCATCCCGGGAGGCGGTTACACGACCGTCTGCTACAATGCTGAGGGCCCTGTCTGGGCGCCCTACTTCCTGAAGCGCGGCATAGCCATCGCCGTCCTCATCTACCGCCTGCCCAACGGCTACACCGCCGTGCCGGCCACCGACGCCATGGAGGCCATGCGCATCCTGCGCCGCAACGCCACGAAGTGGGGCTACTCGCCCCATAAGATAGGCATCATGGGACACAGCGCCGGCGGACATCTCGCCGCCACCGTCGCCACGCACGCCGTGGGAGACGCCCGGCCCGACTTTCAGATACTCCTCTATCCCGTCATCACGATGGGCGGCACCCACACGCGCTATAACCTCATCGGCAAAGATCCGCTCCCGGGCATCGCAGACTACTACAGCCTCGAGAAGCAGGTGCGCCCCGGGCAGGCGCCCGCCCTTATCCTCACGGCCGACGACGATGAACTGGTGCCTACCTCCAACGCGGTGGGTTACTATCTGGCGCTCAACCGTGCCCACGTGCCCGCTTCGCTGCACATCTGGCCCTCCGGCCGTCACGGCTTCTCCTGCCACAAGTCTTTCCCCTGGCATGACGAGGAGATCAGGGAGATATTCTCATGGCTGAAATCGATAAATCAATAACAATAGCAATATGTACAGAATAAAACACATGGCATCGGCTCTGCTGATAGCCCTTACCATCGCCCTGCCGCTCGCAGCGCAGGAGAAATTTACCGTAGACGTTTGGCCGGACGGTTTCCCCAACACCAACGGCCGCGACCTCACCGAGCCTTACGACGCAAAGAGCGGCAACTTCAAGCCGCAGCTCTTCGCCTACCTCCCGCCTGCCTCCAAGGCTACCGGAAGGGCCGTCGTGTGCCTCCCCGGCGGCAGTTACCAGCACCTGGCTCTCGACACTGAAGGCCGCATGTGGGCGCCGTTTTTCAATGAGCGCGGCATAGCCCTCTTCGTCCTCACCTATCGCATGCCCAACGGCATCACCGCCGTGCCCGAGACCGACGCCATGGAGGCCATCCGCATCCTGCGCCGCAACGCCGCCAAGTGGCACCTCGACGTCCACAAGATCGGCATCATGGGCCACAGCGCCGGCGGCCATCTCTGCTCCACGGTAGCCACCCACTCCGTCGGCGACGCGCGCCCCGACTTCCAGATCCTCCTCTATCCCGTCATCTCGATGGACAAGAGCATCACCCACGCCCTCTCGCGCTCCAGCCTCCTCGGTCCCAACCCGACGCCGGAGGTGGAGAAGGCCTACAGCAATGAGCTTCAGGTGCGCCCCGGGCAGGCTCCCGCCATCATCTTCACCTGCAACGACGACGGCGCCGTGCCCCCCGAGAACAGTATCCGCTATTACCTCGCGCTCCAGAAGGCCGGCGTCGACGCGTCGCTCCATGTCTATCCCTCGGGCGGCCACGGCTTCGGCGTGACCGAGGGCTTCAAGTATCACAAGCAGATGCTCGAGGAGCTCGACGCCTGGCTTGCACATCTCAAATAAATCCCGCTCCGCCGCGCGATGATCCCTGACCTGCGGGCGATCGACGCTGTTTGATCTGAGATAAAGTTCCCTCGCCTCGTGCCCGTCCCTATTAAGAAGACGACGCAAATGAGGCTTACGCCAAATGCCTCCCTGTTCCGCCCCCGCGGCATGGGGAGGCATTCATATATATAATAGGTATCGGATGAGATAAGGCTTGCGCCGAATGTAGAGAGCGCGGGGATTATCCTTTGGGCCGCTTTGAATGCGGCCTGAATAAGAGCGGAAGAGAATAATACGCGCGGCTATAATTCGTCCGAAGCCCATCGCGCCTTATGTTCTCCCGGCTATCGTCGCCTGCGACGGATACAAGATTCTCATTTACGGAAGTTGTCGCCCTCCTGCGCAGCTGATATAAATTCGCCCTCCGAAAGCTCCGCCTTTTTCCGCATTTTGGAAAGGGCATTCCCCACATCACAAAAAACCTTCCGCATGTGCTGTTACTCACATAGGACATGAGTGAAATTACATTTGAGATGTTTTAAAACGTCTCAAATGTAATTTTGGCCTTCCGGGGACACTGATTTACAATACGTTGCAAAGGGTCAAAAACTGGCCTTTCCCGGGGCTGCCGGAGGCTGTGTTTTGCCCGTTCCTGCTATGCCTTTACAGCCATTTCGGGCGGCGGGGACTCATTTGCGAAGCATAAAGACTGCGGCGCGGCGGGGCATAAAAAATAGGCAGGAGAAGCGCGGGGGCTTCTCCTGTCTGCGTATTCTGATGCCTCGTCGCTCAGGCCGGGATCAGTGGTTGGTGATCACGGGCTTGTAGGTGAAGGCTTTGGCCTTGCCCTCGTCGATCGGAGTGTCGGCGTACCAGGCCGTGTGGCAGTCGTTGAACACCGTGAGAATCTTGTCGACCGTCGTGCTCTTGGAGGCCTCCCAGCGCGAGCAGATGACGGGGCGTCCGTAGCGGTAGGCCACGCTGTTGAGCCAGCCGAGCTGCGGCTCCTGCTGCTCGGAGCTGTAGGAGACGATGTCGCTCAGCCGCCAGCAGAGGTGGGTGAGGCTGATGTTGCCGTTGTAGTATTGCAGCTTGTTCCAGCCCGCCCATTCGTTGTAGTGGTCGAGCGACTCGATATAGTCGAAGTCGGCGTCGAAGCTGCTGGTCTTGACGGCGGGCGTCACGAAGACGGGGCGCTGGGGCGAGGCTTCGCGCGCGGCGGCGAAGAGCTTCGGGATGAATGTTATCATGTTCGAGGCCGAGATGCCGCTGGAGAATGCGGGGCAGTTGTAGAGCTCCCAGGCGGCGATGCGCGGGTCGAGGTTGTAGGTCTTGATCATGTCGGTGACGTAGGCCGTGAGCGATGCCTGACTGAGGCGCGCGTAGCGGTCGGTGAGCAGTGTCGGGATGACGGTCATGCCGGCCTTCTGGGCGGAGTCGAGCAGCGCGTTGAAGTTGGCCATGAATGTCTCGCGCGAGGAGCGGTAGGTGGCGTAGTTGAGGCGCACCTCTACGCTGTTGTAGATGTTCTTGCCCATCTGGGCGGAGATGCCGATGATGGCCTCGGCGATCGAATTGTAGGAGAGGCCCTTGACGGGACCGTGGTTACACTGCGCCCAAGCCTTCCAGGAGGGCATCTGATGCGTGTCGCCGTCCTCGGTCAGGTTGAGCGGCCGCGGAGCGAAGGCGCTGACCTCAGTGGGCAGGTAGGTGGACGTGAAGAAGTTGACGTGGTAGTCGGCAAACTCGTCCTGCACCTTGGGCGTGCTGAGGCAGAACAGCGGGCGCTGGTAGGCGGAGAAGATGGTCTGCAGCTCCGTGGCGCTGATGTCCGTCTGGTCGTCGATGGAGTAGGCCGTGACATCGCTCAGCTGCCAGAGGTAATTGGCGAAGTCGGTAGCCGTCGAGTCGGCGCTCTGAGAGGCGGAGATCTTAGGCATGGCGAACATGGGCTGGCAGGGGAACGCGTAGCGCGTGTAGGCAAAGAGGTCGGAGAATGTGGCGCGGAATCCGGCCGGTTCGGCACCTGTCTGCTGGAATACGCACCAGCCCTCGATGCGGCTGTCGTTGTAGAATTTCAGAATCACATTGTAGGCGTACTGCCGGAGGTTGTTGATGCTGTTGCTGAGCTCGTCGCTCGATATGAGTATCGGCAGGAGCTTCATCCCGGCGTTGTTGGCGAGCTTGGCGAGCGAGCTCAGATTGCTGTAGAATGAGGTACTGTTGTTCTTATAGTCGTTGTAGTTGAGCTTCACGGCGAGGCAGTTGTACACACCGTCGGAGCCGTGGGCGGAGAGGAAGGAGAGCGCGTCGCTGCGCGAGGCGGCGATGTATCCCTTGACGGGCGAATCGTTCATCCACTTCCATGCGCGGCGTTTGGTCCAGCGCTCCGTCTCCTCGGCGGGAGGAATCACCTGCTCGTCGCCGTTCTGGAATTTGAAATTCTTGATGTAGCTCAGTTCGCGCTCATCCACGGGGTCGCCGCCCGCAAAGAGCAGGTTGTGGAACATGGGCTCGAAGGCGTACCAGGTGGAGGTGTTCCACACCACGTCCCAGTTGGCGTCGCAGGAGTAGAGGCCCCAGGTGTAGAAGCCCATCTTGTATTTGGCAAACTGCCTCAGGGACACGGCCACGCCCGAGCCATTGGGGCGGCGGAGCGCTTCGGTGCAGATGATAGGCTTTTTGTTGACCTTCTTGTAGCGGTTGATGATGTATTGGGTCTCTCCTTCGTGAGCCGCCTGCATGGAATAGTCGTGGAAGTTGTGCAGGTCCATCTCGGCCTCGGCTGCGCGGCGGTAGGCGGTGTACTGGTTCTCGCCGGCCGTGGCTGCGTCCCAGAGGATGGAGGACGTGATGGGCTGCGTGCAGCCTGCCTCGCGGCACCAGCGGGCTATGATCCTTATCCACTTCATGATGGGCTCACAGTTTTTGCCGCTGTATGCCGGCTCATTCCAGATGTCCCAGAAGAGGATGCGTTTGTCGCCGCGGAAGCGCGTGATGATGCTCTTCACCTGATTCATCATGCTGATAGAGTCGGAGGCGCTGGTGGGCACGTGCGAGAACCCGAACACGGGAGCCAGCGTCATGCCGTTCTTGTCGCACATCGAAGCCCAGTACTCCACGCTGCTGGCATAGTCGCTGCCTCCGAAGGGCCATATGCGCACGCTGTTGAAGCCTATCTGCGCTGCGCGCGCCACGGCATCGTCGTAGCTCATCGCCTCGCAGGGCCTCTCGGGATGGTTGATGCCGATGATCGGCGCGTGAGCGTCAAACCAGCTCTGCGCCTGGGCGTCGCTCCACACCGGACGCTCGTTGGGGAATTTGGTAGACTGCGAAGCCAGGACTATGCGCTTCTCCTGAGCTCCTGCCTGCCATATCGTAGCGACCGCACACAGAGCTGCCGCCAATATATACTTTGCCTTCATCTTAGTGTTTTATTATTTCCTTCTTACCGTCTATTATATATATGCCGTCGGGGAGCGTGGGGCGGAGTTTGTCCATTTCCCCGCTGTCGCCGAGCCTTATGCCGTCGGCCGTGTAGATGCCGCGGACGCCGGCGGCGCTTCTGCCGGAAGCGTTAGTGCGGACCTCGCCGATGGAGTTGATGATAGTCTCTTCGCTCGAGAAGGGCAGCACGGGCAGTTCGTTCGGTCCGTAGAGATTGCCCATCGGGCAGTCGGCCCAGTCGTAGTAGACGCTCCTTACGCGTGCCATACTGGTCGTGGTGACCTCGATGACCGAGTCGCTGACCTGTGTGGCCTTGCCTACATAGTATTTGTTCGACCACGTCTTGTCTCTCAGCACAAATCCCACGGGAACGGAGTCGTTCTTAATATGTATCGGACCGTTGAAAGTGATGACAGCCTTCTTGTAGCCCAGCTGGAAGTCGATGGGGACAGGCGCTTCGGCCACCACATTACGGCCGTAGGTGTGACGGAGAGCCACGAGCGCCAGACGGCGTGCGGCCTCCTGCTTATTCTTGGGGTGAATGTCGGAGGGGTCTCCTATGTCGACACACGTAGCCATGCCGGTGCCGGGCATCTTGAGCGTCTCAAGCTGCGATTGCCGCGTCTTGGCCCACCACGAGCTCATCTGCATGTCCTTGGGCTCATAGTAGCCGGCGAGCTGCATGTAGTAGAACGGGAAATCGTACCCCCAGTCCTGCCGCCACGACGATATGAGCGTGTCCATGAGCTGTGTGTAGAAATTGTTGCCCGCATTGGCCTCGCCCTGATACCATATCGCGCCGCGTATCGGGTAGCCCTTGAGCGGGTGAAGCATCGTGTTGTAGAGCAGGGTGGGCACTTGCTGCTCGCCGATATTATCGCCGGCCGCACGAATCTTGGTGAGGTCAAATCCGTAGCCTTCGTAGGTGTCGAGCTGGGACTTGAGCGCCGGTATCTGGCGCGCCTTCTCGAGACTGATCCACGCCTGGGCGTTCGCGCCGCCGTAGCAGCATTCTATGAGCCCCACCGGCACCCGCAGCGAGTCGTACAGCATCCTGCCGTACAGGTAGGCCAGCGCGGAGAAGTCTTTCACCGACGAGGAGGAGCACTTTGTCCAGCTGAAGTCCAGCTGCTCCACGTCGGAGGGCTTGGTGCGGTTGGCCGTACGCTTGACCCTGAGCAGTTTGATATCGGGATAGCTTTCGGCCGTGGCCTTCTCCTGCTCGGCGTTCTTCATTCCCCAGCCCGTCACGGCCATCTCCATGTTCGACTGCCCCGAGCAGAGCCATACCTCGCCCACGTAGACGGGCGAGAGCGTGATGTGGTGGGAGAAGCGGAGCGGTGTGCCGTCGCGCATGATCATCTCGTAGAGGTCTATCTTGCAGGGCTCCATCTTGGCGGCGGGCGTGGTCACTTCGATGGCGAATGTGCTGTCCTCCCCGATAGCCTGATCGATGCGCTTCTTGTCCCAGCTGCATATCACCCTCACGCTGCGGCCCGGGACACCCTTGCCGTGCAGGACAAACCGCGTATTCTGCTGCAACACCATATTGTTTGCGTAGTAGGCGGGCAGCTTCAGTGTGCCGCGCATGCTCTGAGGCACAGTCACGGCGATCAGAAATAATGTGAGAAGAATGAATTCAGGGCGTATCCGTTTCATAGCGAAGGGTTATTTTACAAGAGTCTTGAATGAGACGCCTTTGGCGTTGACGAAGTAGACGCCGGGCTGCAGCTGGCTGTCCGTCGGCATGCGCAAGCCTTCGTCGTTGTAGATGGAGTAGGAGTCGGCGCCGTATACCTTGATGCGGCGGTCTACAACCTCTATCCTGACGTTGGCGTTCCGGAGTATCTGTTTGATCGACACGGCCTGATCCTTGGCGTCGTATATCTTCCACGCCCACACGGTGTTGGCTATGCCGTAGCGGTTGAACACGGGTTTTGTGCCGGCGCTGTCGGCGGCGTAGAAATAGCGTGTGTCATTGCCGTCGTTGTAGGTGATGGCCACCTGGTCCTCACCCACGTCCACTATCTGCAGCGGGTCCAGATTGATGCGCGATCCCGACACGCTGGCGGCGCAGATGTCATCGTGCCAGTCGCCCACGGGACTGATGTACTTGCGCGAACTGCGGCTGCGGAAGTAGTAGCAGCCTGTCGTGTCGTTGGCCTTGGCTATCAGGCTCCACTGCTGCTTGAGGCTGTTCATGTCTATGGGTTCCAGAGTGAATTTGTAGCCCGTCGTGCCGGCCTTGACCGTGTTGTCCGTCAGACAGATGCGCGAATACTCGGGCGCGGCGTTGACGATGCGGTAATATATGTTTGTTCCGGTGGAGTCGGTCGAGGGGAAAGTCGTTGTCTGGGCCGAAGCCGTGCACAGGAGGGTCAGTGTGCATAAAATGGTGAGCAATGTCTTTTTCATGATGCAATAGATGCTTTGTGGCAAAGTTACCAATTACTTTTCATTTTCTATGCTTTTGCTCACATTTAATTTGTTAAAGTATAGAATGATGCGCTGTTTTGCCATTATCCGGGCCATCAAATGAGTCTTTTTCGCGCTCGAGATTGTTAATGTTGTTTTGCCGCCCGGCCGTTGCAGTGCGGCCCGCTTTGCCGCATAAGAAAGTGCGCAAGGAATATGCGATACTAATTTCCCGCCGCTTAATCGCAAATTAGATTTTCAGGCTCGCTCCCGGCCGCTGAGGGCAGCGGCCCTCCCAGCTAACGCCGCTCACAACAATCTCTCTGCCCGTACTCACGACTCATCCGGAGGCAATTTTTGGTCCTTTGCAACGCATTGTAAATCAGTATTTCCAAAAGGCTGAAACTACATTTGAGACGTTTTGAAACATCTCAAATGTAGTTTTCCTCGTGTCCTATGTGAGTAGCCACGCATGCGGAAGC
>OMUV01000206.1 GCA_900314335.1 uncultured Prevotellaceae bacterium
CATCGGTCTTGGCGGCAGTCGCAGCGTTCGTCGTAGCCTTAGCATCCGTTGCGGCTTTGCTTGCAGCGGCAGCGACTTTGCCTGCGGTGGTTGCAGCAGCGGCTGTCTTGCTTGCTGCGGCAGCGGCCTTGCCTGCGGCGCCAGCCTTGGCGGTGGAAACTTTAGCCGCTGAGTCTTTCTTTGCGTTCACGGCCTTTGCCGTGCTGTCGGTCTTGGCGGCAGGCGCCGTCTTGGTATTCTTAGTGGCGGCAGCGGCCTTTCCATTAGCGGCTGTGCCCTTCACATTAGCGGCGGTCTCCTTTCCTGCAGCTGTGCCCTTACCGGCGGAGGCTTTCCCGGCAGCGGCGGCCTCCTTCACATTAACAACAGTTCCCTTCCCGGCGGCAACGGCTTTGCCCTTGGCGTCGCCGGCCTTCGGCAGCGGTTTACCGTCGGCTGCGGCGGCTTCGGCCGGGGTAGGCACATAGACTTTCACGATCGGTTCCTTGGCAGCGGCAGGCTTGCGCACACCGAGCAGAGCCTTCGCGTCGAGATGGCCCGCCTTGTCGGTAAGGCCGTAGGTGGTCTGCAGCACCTTGAATTCGGTACGGCGGTTGAGCGCGTTACAGGTGTCCTGCCAGGCGGCCTTGAGGCGCTTGATGTATTTCTCGGTGAGTGTGTCGCCCTCGTGGAGGAACTTGTAGACGGAGGCCAGACGGCGCGTCACGACCTTAGGCCGCAGTTTGCCGTAGCCCACAGCCGTGAGGCGGCCGGGCTCTATGCCGTGCGCTATCAGGTAGTCGACCACCGACTCGGCCCTGTGCTGCGAGAGGCGGCGGTTGTAGAGCTCATTGCCGCGGTAGTCGCAGTGCGAACTCAGTTCGATGCTCGTATTGGGGTTGTCCTTGAGCAGGCGGGTCAGATTGTCGAGCGCCTGGCGCGAGTTGTCGGTCAGCTTGGCGCTGTTAAACTCGTAGAAGACATTGCGCACGAGGACGGGCGAATTGACCGAAGGCAGCGGGAAATAGAGCGTATCGGTCGTGGAGACGTCGGAGGAGTCGATGTAGAAGTCCTGCTTATAGTTGAGGAAGCTGTCGCAGGTGGCCAGCAGGACGTACTTGACGCCGGGCTTGATCTCCTGCTCGAAACTGCCGTCGGCGCGCACGCCAAAGTTGATGTTCGTGCCGTCGTTGCCCACCATGTAGACACTGGCCTGCGGCAGCTCGTAGCCGTCCTGCTCGTAGACGTAGCCGAATACGGAGTGGACCACCTCGGGCTTCTCAAAGGAGTAGATATGATCCCATCCGCGGCCGTTCTTGCGATTGGAGGAGAAGTAGCCGCGATTGTGCACGCCCTCGAAAGTCATCGAGAAGTCATCGCCCGAAGAGTTGACCGGCGAGGGAAGGATCTCCACGGTCCACTTGCCCGTCACCGTGTCCTCACGGGCGCGGTAGATGTCGAGGCCGCCCATACCCGGGTGACCGTCGGAGGAGAAATAGAGTTCGCCGTCGAGGCGGAAGGTGGGGAACATCTCATTGCCGGCGCTGTTGACAGGCGCGCCGAGATTCTCCATCGCGCCGATGCTGTTGCCGTTGAGACGCGCGCGCCAGATGTCATATCCGCCCAGGCCGCCCGGCATATCGGAGACGAAATAGAGCCAGCGTCCGTCGGGCGAGACGGCGGGATGAGCGTAGGAGGAGAGCGTATCGGCTGAGATAGTCACCTTCTCAGGCTTGCTCCACGTGGCGTCGGAGCGTGAGGACGACCATATCTCGGCGTAGCGGGGATACTCGGGGTCGGTGGGGCAATAGGTGAAATACATCGTGCCACCGTCGGGCGTGATGCAGGCCGCACCCTCGTCGTAGGCGGTATTGACGTTGCCCTGCAGGGCTTCGACCGGTTTCCATTTGCCCTTCTCGTCCTTCTGTGTATAGAAGAAATCGCCGTTCTTCATGCCCGTGATGGGACTGTCGTCGTCGCCCATCGCCTCAGTACGCGTGGAGGTGAAGAGGAGCTTGTCCCACTTCTCGCCGTAGAGCACGGGGCAGTAGTCCGCCCTGCGCGACATGAGCAGCGGCACACTCTTGACTATATACGAGGAGCCCTCTTCCTTCATCTGCTTGGCCAGGTCGCAGGAGGCCAGGCCGGCGATGGAAAGCGGGTCGTCGGGGTGCTTCTCGAGGTAGAGGCGGTAATTGTCGGCCGCGGCCTTGTAGTTGCCCAGCATGCGCTGCATGGCGGCGAGATGGAACAGGGTCGTGGTGTCGGTATAATCGTAGCGCGCGGCGTTGCGATAGGCGCCCTCGGCCTTGGCGACCGAGTTGATGTGGCGGTAGCACTCGCCCATGAGGAAGGCCCTCATGCCGCGGCCCTCGCGGTCCTTGCGCGGCGTCATCGAATAGGCTGTCTTATAGCGCAGTGCCGCCTCGTAATACTCGCCCCGCGAGAAGAGCACATCGCCCTTCTTCTGATTGCGTTCGGGCGTGCTGCACGAGGCGGCCGTGAGCACTGCCGCCGTAAGGATGATGATCAGATGAAAATACTTAGCCATGACAAAGCCGCGCCCGAAGGCGCACTTATTCATTATATAAACTCGCAGGCGCGCAGAATATTGTATCAGCCCCCGACAAATTAGCCGCAGCCTGCGCTCCACCCGGCATAAAATCCGCCGCGCAGCCCGCACCGTGACGCCGCATGCCCTCGCGCCGCAAGGCCTGCCGCTTACGCGGAAATTCTCATGCGGATGAAAATAAATTCTCATGCGGATGAAAAATAATTCTCATGCGGGTGAGAATTTGTTCTCATGCGACCGGAAAAAATTCCCGTCGGAGAAGGATAAATTCTACTCGCAGCTAAAAAAATTTATCTCGTAGTAGACGATCGTTCTACTCGTAGATAAAATAATTTATCTCGCAGTAGAATTCACCCGCCTCGCAGACGCTGAAAATCACATAAGTGGAAGGGGAAAATTGTGCGGGGAAAATAACTGGGAGGGCCGCTGCAACGCGGCCCAAGAGCGAGCCAGGAAAACTAATGAGTGGCTAAGCGGCGGGGAATTCGTATCGCGCTCTTCTCCGCTCATTTGCTTATGCGGAATGCGGCCGCTGAGGGCAGCGGCCCTCCCAGTTAAGCCTCGCGCAATACATTATCGCTCTTCGTTCGCGCTTTGCCCGCGGCGGCTGGCGGCCGTTGAGGGCAACGGCCCTCCCAGCCAGCTTCGCGCAATGCTTAAAAAGCATTCCTCTTATCGAAGTCATCATTCCCCTGCCACTACGACTTATATTCGCCATGCGAAACACGTTCGCTTCGTCCGCATTCTGAAAGAAGCATTCCCCACTTCTCAAAAAAACTTCCGCTTAACCCCAAAATTACATTTGAGACGAGGAAAACTACGTTTGAGGTATTTCAAAACGTCTCAAACATAATTTTGGCCTTCCGGGAGCGCTGAATATCATACAGTTAGAAGGGGTCAAAAATCGCCCTTTCGGGCGCCGCAAATACAGGCGGGTAGATTCGATGCGGGGCGGCAGTAGCTGGGAGGGCCGCTGCAGCGCGGCCCGCATGCCCAATAAGACAAAGCGCAAAGCATTTTGCGATACTTTCCCACTAACGGCCGCGCATGCAGCGGGACGGCAGCGGTTTCCGCAAAAAGGATTAACTTTGCAGCCATGAACAGCGAGAACATCATCCTTAGCGATTTGTCGGCAGGCTACCGCGGGCGTGGCGTCATCACGGCCGCCTTCAGCGCGGTGGTCGGGGCGGGGACGTTCGTGTGCCTGACGGGCCGAAACGGCTCGGGCAAGTCGACCCTGCTGCGCACCATAGCGGGCCTGCTGCCCCCTCTGAGCGGCGGGGTGAGCATCGGCGGGCAGGACATCTCGCGCCTCACGCCCGCCGAAACGGCCCGCAAGGTGAGCCTCGTGATGACCGACCGCGGCGCGATAGCTCCCCAGATGACGGCGCGCGAGCTCTGCAGCTCAGGAAGGCTCCCCTACACCGGGTTCTTCGGCCGCCTGACGGAGCGCGACGAGAGAATCGTGGAGAAGGCCATGACCCTCACCGGCGCCGAGGAGCTGACAGCACGCCGCGTGGGCTCTCTGAGCGACGGAGAGTGGCAGCGGGTGATGATAGCCCGCGCTCTGACGCAGGAGACGCCCGTCATACTGCTCGACGAGCCCACCGCATTTCTCGACATCGAGGGCAAGGCGGCGGCCTTCGCGCTGATGAGTCGCCTGGCGAGGGAGGAGGGCAAGATAGTCATCGCCGCCACCCACGACATCGCCGCCGCCATCCGCTACGCCACCGACGTGTGGACGCTGAGCCGCGGCGAGAGCCCCGTCTGCGACACCGTGGAGAGCCTCACCGCAAGCGGCCGCCTGAGCATTCTGCTCGGCGACGCCGGAACATTTGACAACAATTCCCTACACCATAGCGCATCATGATAGTCTGCATAGCCGAGAAACCGAGTGTGGCACACGACATCGCGGGTGTGCTCGGCGCCACCACGCGCCACGACGGATATTACGAGGGCGCGGGCTATCAGGTGACCTGGACCTTCGGCCATCTCTGCGAACTGAAATATCCCGAGGATTACTACGAGCCGTGGAAGCGCTGGAGCCTGGCGGCCCTGCCCATCATGCCCCCGCGCTTCGGCATCCGCCTCAAGAAGGACAAGGGCGTCGAGCGGCAGTTTAACGTCATCAAATCGCTTTTCCTCAAGGCCGACAAGATCATAAACTGCGGCGATGCCGGGCAGGAGGGCGAACTGATACAGCGCTGGGTATTGCAGATGACGGGGGCGAAGTGCCCTGTGGAGCGCCTGTGGATCTCATCGCTTACGCCCGAGAGCATACGCCAGGGCTTCAGCAGTCTGAAGAGCTCGGACGCCTACGCCAACCTCTACGCCGCAGGCCTGTGCCGCGCCATCGGCGACTGGCTTCTGGGCATCAATGCCACACGTCTCTACACGCTCAAATACGGCGCACAGGAGCGCGGCGCCCAACCGCTCTCAGTGGGCCGCGTGCAGACGCCCACGCTCTCGATGATAGTGAGCCGCCAGGACGAGATAGACCACTTTGTGCCGCAGCCCTACTGGGTGCTGACCACCGTCTACCGCGACACCACGTTCACGGCGGGCGAGGGCAAGTACGCCACCGAGGAGAAGGCGCAGCGCGCGCTCTTAGAGGTGAAGGGCAAGGACCTCATGATAGGCAAGATAACGCGCAAGGAGGGCCGCGAAGCGCCGCCGCGCCTGTTCGACCTCACGACGCTGCAGGTGGAGTGCAACAAACGGCTCTCGCTGACCGCCGACAGGACGCTGCAGATAGCCCAGAGCCTCTATGAGAAGCACGTCACAACCTACCCGCGCGTCGACACCACTTACCTCTCCGACGATATCTACCCCAAGTGCGGCCCGATACTCAACCGCCTCACCAGTTACGCCGCGCTTCTCCAGCCCCTGAGGGGCAGCAAACTGAGAAAGAGCAAGAAGGTCTTTGACAGCAGCAAGGTCACGGACCACCACGCCATCATCCCCACGGGCGAGCACACCGCCGCCCTGCTGCCCGACGAGGCGCAGGTCTACGACATGATCGTGAGGCGCTTCATCGCCGTGTTCTACCCCGACTGCCGCTTTGCCCAGACCACAGTGCTGGCCAAGGCGGGCAGCATCAGTTTCAAGGCCACGGGCCGGCAGATACTCGAGGAGGGATGGCAGGTATGCTTCCCCGGCTCCACGCGCGGCAAGGATGCAAAGGGCGCCCAGGACGACACAGCGGACAAGGACGACGGCAAGGACGGCGACGGGATAACGAGAGAGAAGGTGCTGCCCTCCTTTACCGAGGGCGAGAGCGGCCCTCACCGCCCCGCGCTGAGCCGCAAGATGACGCAGCCGCCCAAGCCCTACACCGAAGCCACGCTCCTCAGGGCGATGGAGTCGGCAGGCAAGGCGGTGGACGACGAGACGCTCCGCGAGGCCATGAAGGAGAACGGGATAGGCCGCCCATCCACCCGCGCCGCGATCATCGAGACCCTATTTCGCCGGCACTACATCGTGAGGCAGCGCAAGAGCATCTGCCCCACCGAGACGGGGCGCGAACTGATAGCGACAATACACATCGACCTGCTCAAAAGCCCCGAGCTCACGGGTCGGTGGGAGAAGAAACTGCGTGAGATAGAGCACGGCGACTACTCCGCGCCACAGTTTATCACGGAGCTCAAGGAGATGACCACGGACATTGTGAGGCGTGTGATGAGCGAGCAGGAGACAAAGCGCGTGATGTGGACGGGGAAGCCCGCCAAGGCTACGGGCCGCAGCACCTCCAGGGCAGCCGCCGCCACGAAGGCCGCGAAGACCACCGCCACCCGGCGCCGCAAGACCGCCGCGGCTCCCGCCGTCGTCCACGAGGGCGACCGCTGCCCCCTCTGCGGAGAGGGCACTGTGATACGCGGCCACACGGCCTACGGCTGCTCGCGCTGGAGAGAAGGCTGCACTTTCCGCGCTCCGCTGGAGGGGAACAATAAGCCCGCCGAAGGCGCTGCAAATGCGCAGGCGGCAAATGCCAAGCCTGCTAATAGCGTTGCCGGGCCGCAGAACGGTTCTGCCGCTTCTTCCACAAAATAGGCGCACACTCCCAATCCCCGGGCGCAATAGCTAATGCCCCAAATGCAATAACTAATGCCACAGGCACAATAATCCTTGCCTCATACCCACCAAAAAGCCCCGTCGGAGGAAATCCGCGGGGCTTGGTCCTATGCTCAGGACAATGATTTTTCTAAAAGCGAAGCGCTTATCCCAGATACTTAATCAGGATACCTATGTTTGCGTCTTCGCGCAGGCGCCTTAAGGCGCGTTCCTTGATCTGGCGTACACGTTCGCGCGTCAGATTGAGTTTTCCGGCTACTTCTTCAGCCGTCATCTCGTTGCATCCGATACCAAAGAGCATCTTGAGCACCGTCTGCTCCCTCTCGGTCAGCGTGCTGAGCGCGGCCTCAAGGTCCTCAGAAAGCGACTCCTTCTCCATGTTGTCATCGGTAGCGGGAGCGTCCTCGTCCGTCATGATGTCGATGAGCGAATTGCTCTCGTCATCCTGGAACGGAGCGTCGACGGACACTTTCTTACCGTTGGCACCGAGCGCGTCCTTCACCTTGACCTCGTCGGTATCGAGGATATCGGCCAGTTCCTGTGCCGAAGGACGGCGCTCATTGGTCTGCTCAAAGTTGACAATAGCCTTGCCGAGCTTGCTCTGGAAGCCCACCTGATTGAGCGGCATACGTACGATGCGGCTCTGCTCGGAGATGGCCTGCAGAATGCTCTGGCGTATCCACCATACGGCATAGCTAATGAATTTGAAGCCACGTGTCTCATCAAACTTCTGCGCGGCCTTGATCAGGCCGAGGTTGCCCTCGTCGATAAGGTCATTGAGCGCGAGACCCTGATTCTGATACTGCTTGGCTACACTCACCACAAACCTAAGATTAGCCCTCGTCAGTTTGTCGAGCGCACGCTGGTCGCCCTTGTGTATACGCTGTGCGAGCTCTACCTCCTCGTCGGTAGATATGAGCTCCTCACGACCTATTTCCACAAGATACTTGTCGAGCGCCGCATTCTGGCGGTTCGTAATGCTTTTGTTGATTTTTAACTGCCTCATAATAATCCGAAAGTGCGCAAAAATACCAACATATTTTGAAATAGCAAACTTTTTCGCCTGTTTTTTCCGGAAAATTTTCAGTAAACCCCGATTTTGCGCAGTGGAGGAGAACAAATCGCGTGATTTTGCATAATAGGAGTGCGCAAATGGTATATTTATGCACCGGCATAATTAAGAGCGGAGCGATCCCTCGCGTGAGCGATTGAATTCCTCGCCTGAGAGAATGGATTCTTCGCGCGGGCGACGGAATCCCTCACAATGGCTACTGAATCCCTCACGCGGGCGGGAGAACTGCCCGCGTGAGGGAGGGCATCCTCTCCACGGGCGGGTCACGTCCCCTGCTATCCCGCACACTCATATATATTAGCGTGGTCGTCCGCAGAACGGCGGAAGCGGCAACCGGCGTCCGGAATGCTGCCTCCGCAAAGCCCCGGCGAAGGCCCCCTTCCGAGGGGCCGGAAACACGTCTTTTCACCCCCTTATAAATCGCTGAAAATCAACGCTCCCAAAAGGCCAAAACTACATTTGAGACGTTTTAAAACATCTCAAATGTAATTTCACTCATGTCCTATGTGAGTATCCGCACATGCGGAACGGTTTTTACATCATTGCGAATGACAGCCCGCGCGAGGCATCTTCTGCTCCCCGGCGGAGCATTAAAAATGCGTAAATAGGCCTCCCGCACGCCGGCGCCGCTTTGCAGGCTTGGATTTTCTGTCTAATTTTGCCGTAATTAAGAAATTACGATATGAAAATAGGAGACAGAGTAAAATTCCTCACCGAGACGGGCGGCGGCACGGTGTCCGGCTTCAGAGGCAAGGACACCGTGCTTGTCGAGGACGAGGACGGATTTGAGATACCCATGCTGATAAGCGACGTGGTGGTCGAGGGCGACGATAGCTACGACGGCGGCACATGGCAGGCCCGCAAGGACGAGGTCGCCGGGCAGAGCAAGGCCGCGGCAGAGCCCGCTCCGGCCCCGAGCCGCAGGGACAGCGGCGCGGAGAGGCCCGCAGCCGCGCCGGTCAGGCCCGCAAAGCCGGAGGAGAAGCCCGTCAACCCGTTCCCCACAGAGCGCGCCGGCGGCGAGAAGCTCAACATTCTCCTGGCTTTCCTGCCCGAGGACAGCAGCAACATGACCGACACGGGATTTGAGGTGTACCTCATCAACGATAGCAACTATTTCGTCACCCTGCAGTGGCTTCAGGCCAGCGGCAGCGCGTGGAAGGCGCGCTACGGAGGCACACTGGAGCCCAACACGCTCGAATATGTCGAAACCCTCCAGCGCGCCGACATCGGCGCGATAGAGCGCACGGCGCTCCAGATGATAGCCTGCAAGCGCACCAAGCCCTTCGACCTCAAACCGGCCGTGAGCGTGGAGATGCGCTTCGACGGCAGCCGCCTCTACAAGGCCGGCGCATTCAGGGCCAACCCGTTTTTCGAGGAACCGGCGCTGATCGTGGAGGCCGTGAAGGACGACAAACCCATACGCACCCTGTTCACCGACACGGCGGCCCTCGAGGAGGCGCTGATGGGCGGCAGCCGCACCCCTACGCCGGAGAAACACCGCAGGACCGACGTCACGGTGCTGGACAAAAACGTCATCGAGGTAGACCTCCACGCCGGAGCCCTCTTCGACAGCACGGAGGGGCTCAGCGACGCCGACATCCACAACGCCCAGCGCCACAAGATGGAGGAGACGCTCGCGAAATACCGCCACCGCAAGGGCATGCGCATCATCTTCATCCACGGCAAAGGCGCCGGCGTGCTCAAGAGGGAACTGATGAACACCCTGCGCGAGCACTATCCCGCATGCCGCACACAGGACGCCTCTTACAGCCAGTACGGCTTCGGCGCCACGATGGTCATTATGGGATAAAAAGTTCAGGCAAAGCCCTCATAAGTGCACACTATCGCCTCAAAATTCCGATAAAAACGGACCAATGGAGCATTTACAGGAAATTTTTTCTAACTTTGCCCACCGATAATACACTCTGACAATGAAAGACATTATAAGAAACATTGCCAATTGGTTTTTCAACCGAAAGGTGTCTCCCTATTGGTGTGTGCTTCTTGCGGACTGCCTGCTGGTAGCGGCGGCCACGCTGATGAGTATTATCATAGACCGCGGCACGGATTTCAATGTATTCTCCGTAGCCCGTACTCTCATTGTCTACCTGGTATTCTACATCATCGGATTTTGTGTGATGCACACCTACCGCGGCGTGCTGCGCTATTCGTCGTTTGTCGACCTCAACCGCATCGCCATCGCCATGTTCATCGGTTCGGTGCTCATCCTCGGGGCGCGCGTGTTCCTCCGCATAGACGACTGGCTGGCGCCCATCAGGATCAGAGAGCTCGCCGGAACATTCGTATTCGGCACCTCGTTCATGCTGATGCTCAGGATCTTTGTCAAATCGATGTACGACCGCTACTTCTCCACCAATCAGGCCCGCAAAGCGTTTGTCTACGGTGTGAGGCGCGGCGGCATCGGCCTGGCCAAGAACATCAACAATGAGGAGCCCAAGCGCTTCGCGCTGGCGGGCTTCGTGTGCGACGAGAAGGACATGATCGGCAAACTGCTCATGGGTGTGCGTGTCTACGCCATCAGCGACCAGTTGCCCGAGCTCATGAAGCGCAAGGACGTCAAGGCGCTGCTCATCTCGCCGCTCAAGCAGAAAGCGCTGGTGAGCAACAAATCGTTTGTCGACGCCCTGCTGGCCGCGGGCATCACCATCTATGTCCTCGACCCCGCCGTGCGCTGGGACGGCAAGAGCAACCTCTCCACCCAGATGTACAAGGAGGTGAGCATCGAGGACCTGCTGCCGCGCGACGAGATACAGCTCGACCTGAAAGCCGTGGGCGAGATGCTCTCCGGCAAGAAGGTCATGATCACCGGCGCCGCAGGCTCGATAGGCAGCGAGATAGTGAGGCAGATAGTAGCCTTCAGCCCCGCCCATATAATATGCATCGACGAGGCGGAGACCCCCATGCACGACCTGAGAATGGAGATGAAGCGCAGCTTCCCCTCCCTTCCCTGCGAGACGATAGTGACCTCGATATGCCGCGCCGACAGGATGGAGCACATATTCAGCATCGCGCGGCCCGACTACCTCTTCCACGCCGCGGCCTACAAGCATGTGCCGATGATGGAGGACAATCCCGTCGAGGCCGTGGAGAACAACATCGTCGGCACGCGCATCATAGCCAACCTGGCGGTGAGGTACGGCGTAAAGAAGTTTGTCATGATCTCGACCGACAAGGCCGTCAACCCTACCAATGTGATGGGCTGCTCCAAGCGGATATGCGAGCTCTATGTGCAGAGCCTCAATAATGCCGAGAAGACCGGCGAGGTGAAGGGCAGCACCCAGTTTGTCACCACGCGCTTCGGCAACGTCCTTGGCTCCAACGGTTCGGTGATCCCGATATTCCGCAGGCAGATAAAGGAGGGCGGCCCCGTGACCGTCACCGACCCGCGCATCATACGCTACTTCATGCTCATCCCCGAGGCCTGCAAACTGGTGCTCGAGGCGGGCACGATGGGCAAGGGCGGCGAGATATTCGTCTTTGACATGGGGCAGCCCGTGAGAATCGCCGACCTGGCAAAGCGCATGATCAGGCTCAGCGGCGTGCAGAACGTAGAGATCAAATACACCGGCCTGCGCGACGGCGAGAAGCTCTACGAGGAAGTGCTCGACGACAAGGAGAAGACCCTGCCCACCTTCAACAAGAGCATCCGCATCGCCCGGGACCGCTACGCGGAATACGCCGTCGTAAACCGCGACATCGACGAGCTCGCTGCGCTCTGCACCACCTTCGACAAGATGGCCGTCGTGGCCAAGATGAAAGCCATCGTGCCCGAGTACAAGAGCCAGCACTCCGTCTACGAGAAGCTCGACCACCCCGCCGCAGCAGGCGATAAGGCCGACGATGCCGCTCCCGCCGCAGAGGCCACAGCAGAGAACAAATAAAGCCGCAAATTAAGGCGGAAAATAGTGCGGCTGTTGTAGCGGCCGATTAAGCGGCAAGCAGTGCATA
>OMUV01000203.1 GCA_900314335.1 uncultured Prevotellaceae bacterium
TTACACATATATTTTCACTTTGCCAAGAGGATGAAACTAAACTTAGCGAAATATTCACATCCTCCGCGTGATTTGACTTTATCCCGCCGCCGGCGGACAGTAGCGAAGCTGCCCGCACAGTTAAACTTCGTGCAAGGTAGCATAGCGCTATTTTGCGCTCCCGGCATACCGTCCCAATGCGGAGTCAAGAAAACCCTTCCGCACACGGGGTTTCTCACAAGGCACATGATGGAAACTACATTTGAGGTAATCCAAAACGTCTCAAATGTAGTTTTGGCCTTTCGGGAGGACTGAAAATCATATAGTTGCAAAGGGGATGTTGTGAGCGGGAAAAACGCCGCGCATTACCGAGAAAGACTTCCACATATATAAGTCCTCATTCCCCGGCACCGTCTATATAATTTCGCAGTCCGAAACAACCGGCGCTACTCCGCGTCTCGAAAAAGTCATTTCACCGCTCTTCAAAAAAACTTCCGCAAAACCCCAAAACTACATTTGAGATGAGGAAAACTACATTTGAGGTAATTCAAATCATCTCAAATGTAGTTTTGGCCTTTCGCAGGCACTGATTTTCAATGTGTTGCAAAGGCGAAAAATCAGCCCTGAAACACCGGCGTTCGGCCATTGAATGAGTGGACTCTCAGAAGAGATTGCCAAGGCTCTCAGGAGGCTTTGCAGCGAGGTTGCGGGGCTTCGCGGGGAGATTATAATTCAGTACACATAAATGCAATCAAAAAGGCCGGAGCCCGCGCGGGGGCTTCAGCCTGAGTTGTTTCCTTTCTCAAAGAGTTTACCGGGCAGTAATCATTCTGCGCCACTCTCGTCGTCGCGCCTGAAGATGAGGCGCAGGCTCTGCTTGTAGTTGAAGTAGTTCCAGGCCCAGTTGATGAGGATCATGGCCTTGTTTCTGACGCCGAGGATGGAGCGGAGATGCACCGCGAGCCACAGCAGCCACGCCATGAAGCCGCCGAACTTGAGGCGGCCTATCTCGGCGGCGGCCTTCTTGCGGCCGATGGTGGCCATCGTGCCGAGGTTGCGGTAGCGGAACGGCCGGAGCCCGTCCGCCTCTCCGTCGTCGAGGCGCATAAAGTTCTTGGCGAGATTGACGGCCTGCTGTATAGCCACCTGCGCCAGCTGCGGATGACCGAGCGGATAGTCGGGGTCGCCCTCCACGAGGCTCTGGTCGCCGATGGCGTAGACATTGGAGAGCCCCTTGACCCTGTTGAAGCGGTCCACCAGCACACGCCCGGCGTGGCCTATGCTCTCCCGGGGGATGCCGTCGATGGCGACGGCCTTGATGCCGCTCACCCAGATCACCGTGCGCGTGGGGATGCTGGTGCCGTCCTTCAGGATGATCTGATGGTCGCGGTAGTCGGTCACAAACTTGTTGAGGATGATGTCCACGCCCATGGCGCGGAGGTCCTTCTCGGCCTCGGCGGACGACCGCGGGTCCATGGAGGAGAGCAGACGGTCTTTGCCGTCGATGATGTGTATCTGAAACTCGTTCGGGTCAAGGTGTTTGTACTCGCGCCTGAACACCAGTTTCTTCATATCGGCCAGCGCGCCGGTGATCTCGACGCCCGAGGGGCCGCCGCCCACGACGACGATGTTCATGAGTTCGCCGCGGCGCCTGCTGTCGTCCTCCGTCTCGGCCTTCTCGAAGCAGGACAACAGTGTGTTGCGCAGGTCCATGGCGTTGATGACCGTCTTCATGGGCATGGCGCTCTGCTCCACATTCTTGTTGCCGAAATAGTTGGTCTCGGCGCCCGCGGCCAGCACGAGATAGTCGTAGTGGACGTCGCCGAAAGTCGTGGTCAGCGTGTTCTCCGCGGGATTGACCCTGAGGGCGCGTCCCATGCGAAAGAAGAAATCCCGTTGCTTCTGGAAAATGCGTCGGAAGGGGAACGCCACATTGCTCGGCTCCAGACCCGCCGACGCCACCTGATAAATGAGCGGGGGAAACTGGTTATAGTTGTTCTTGTCGATCAGCACGACCTGCAGACCGCTACGGCCGAGCGTGCGCGCCAGCTTCAGGCCACCTATGCCGCCACCCACGATCACTACTCTCTTTGCCTCTCCCCTGCGAATGTTTACTCTCATATGGCTTGTCTCTATTTTTCTTATCTCTTGCAAAATTAAAACCTGAGCGCGATTTGGCCATATTTTTCACGCCGACATCGCCGAAAAGCAGACAATTAGACCTATATATATAATATGTACGCTACAAATGTGCCCACTGCGCCGCCGGAGACTGACACAAAGAGGGAAAGCAGCCGCGCACCGCCTGTCCGCCGCCACATCAGGGGCTCAGCGGGCCAGGGCGGAGGGTGCTGATGCACAGAATAAAAATTGCGAAGCCAAATATAAAAGTCTCGGAAATTATACTTAATTTTGTAGCGTTATGCTGAGGATTTGCCTGATTAGATAAGCACCACATGATCAGGCTTTCTGCCTGCATGACCGGATTTCTGTCCGCGGCGGAGACTGTCGCCACGGGCTGCGGAGCGCTCTGCACAGGGATCCGCGCGAGGCTCCGCAGGCGGCTTCTATCCGCATGCGGAGCGCATAAGACAAAGAGCAAGAGTGGTGCGGAATTAAGGTTAATATTGAATCAGTCAACCCAAAACAGTGCAGCCATGACGGACACTGCTGCCGGGCACAGCCCCGGGACGCTCACCATCATCATCCCCGCCTACAATGAGGAGGCGGGCATAGCCACCGTGCTCGAGAGGGTGAGCCGCGTAGAGCTGCCCTACGGCACGAAGAAACAGGTAATCGTAGTGGACGACGGTTCGGGCGACGCCACCTATGCCAGAGCGAGCGAGTGGATCAAAGCCCATGAGGGCTTCCCCTGTATGCTGCTGCGCCACGAGGTGAACCACGGCAAGGGCCGCGCTATCCGCACGGCGCTTGAGAAGGCTACCGGCGACTACATCATCATACAGGACGGCGACATGGAGCTCGACCCCAGCGACATCGCCATGCTGCTCAGATCGATGATAGACGGCGGCTACGACGCGGTCTACGGCTCGCGCTATCTGGGCTGCGGCAACAGCCATCTCTACCGCAGTTTCTATCTCGGCGGGCGCCTCGTCTCCCACATAGCCAACATCCTCTACGGCCAGCACATCACGGACGAGCCCACGTGCTACAAGCTCATCCGCTCCTCGGTCATGAGCCGCATCAGGCTCAGGTGCGAGCGCTTCGAGTTCTGCCCCGAGGTGACGGCCAAGGTCTCCAAGCTCGGCGTAAAGATACACGAGGAACCCATTCACTATCATCCGCGCACACTCTCCGAGGGCAAGAAACTCAGGTGGAAGGACGGCGTCGAGGCCGTATGGACACTGCTGAAATATAGATTTACCAACTGACTTACAACATGACACAAGACAAATCATCCGGCTCGTCCGCATCCGGCAGTAAAGACGACGGCAAGACACGCTTCGGATTCTCCTGGTGGATGAAGAACCTGCTCATCGCCGCAGCCGTCTATATGCTCTGCCCCTCGCTGGTGAAGAGCAATGCGGGCTACCAGTGGGCTATAGAAGGCTATTGCAAGAGCAATCTGCAGGGCATCAACGATATGAAAGCCCAGGGGCTCACCTCTCCCGACCAGATACTCGAGTCGAGGCTCGGCTACGACTATGCGTTTATCGAGATGATACGCAAGTCGACCCCTGAGAACGCCATCGTGTTCTATCCCTCGCGCGAGGACTTCACCGCCACGGCCAAGCTCTCGGGTGTACCCTTCAGCGGTAACCTCTGCGACAAGCTCGCGGCCGTCCGCTTCCTCTATCCGCGCCACGTCGTGGTCAAGGAGGAGCTCGGCCACACGTCCTGGAGCCGCCGCCTCACCCACGTGGCTATCCTCGGCGACCGCTGGCGCCAGCTGCTGCCCTACAAGCTCCCCCAGTCCGTCATGATCAGCGTCCTGCCCACCGACTCAGTGGCTGCCGCGCGCATGATACAGAGCCAGCAATAACACGTCCCCACTTTCCAACATCATAGATATGTATCCCATAGGAATTCTGCTGCTTTTCATCATAGGATGGCTCGTCGTGATGAACATCTCGACGCTCACCACGCGCACAGAGCGCATCGGTCTGGCCTTCCCCATAGGCACGGGCGTCGTGACGCTGGTCATGGCCCTCATGGACCTCGTGCGCATCCCGCTCACCTCCGCTTCGCTGCTCACCGCCGACGTCGTGATAGCCGCTCTGCTCACCGCCGCGCTCTTCAGGCGCCGCGAAGCCGTCGGCAAGGCCCTCACCGCCAGGCCCGACTTCTCATGGTTCAATCTCGTATGGCTCCTGCTGCTGGCCTTCGTGGTGTGGATCGAGTACGCCAACTTTGCCAAGTGCATGTTCTTCCCCACCTACGACCGCGACTCGCTGGCCGCCTTCGACACGATGGGCTTCATCGCCGCGCAGGAGCACACCTACGGCGCCATGAGCATCTTCCGCGGCGATTACATGCCCGGCATCCACGCTCCCGGCAGCCCCATCGCCTACATGCCGCTTGTGCAGCTGGCCTACGCCTATGTCTACTCTCTCGGAGCCGAGACGTCGAAGATCATCCCCGCGCTGATGTTCCTCTCGTTCCTTATAGCCTTCTACGCCCTGCTCTGCCGCCACACGAGCCGCACAGCAGCTATGGCCGCCACGCTCATGACGCTCCTAACGCCCGAGATGCTGTCCTTCTCGTCGCTCTCGGGTGTCAATGTCATCGACGCCGCCTACGCCTCGACCGGTGTGATATGCGTGCTTACGTTCCTCGAGAATGACCGGACGCCCGCGCTGGTGCTCGGGTCGCTGCTGCTCGCGCTCAATGTGTGGTGTCGCGCCGAGGGAGTGGTCTTTGTGCTCATCGCCATGCTCATGACATTCATCTACGCCCTGAGGAAACACCGCTGGATGCCGCTGCTCATCGCCGCGCTCGCGCTGCTGCCCGTCGTGATATGGAAGATCTACACCGCAGCCTTTGACATGACCACCGAGTCGTTCATCATCACCCATCCCTTTATCGACGTTGAGAAAGCCTCCAAGATCATGACCGGCGCGTGGGCTCTGCTCTCCGACACGGCTCACTACGGATGGACGTTCGTCGCCCTGCTGCTGGCCGTGCTGCTGGACGCCTGGTTCGTCTACAAGCGCCGCTGCACCATCGACATCCTCAAGGTGGTCTACATCGTGCTCGGCATCGCGCTCTACTACCTGGCGCTCTACCACATCGACTACAAATGGGACAGCATCGAGAACGTGCTCGCCTACTCGGCCAAGCGGTTCCTCTTCTGCTTCGTGCCGCTGGCGTGGTACTTTGTCGTGACCTGCTCGCCCGTTGCCGCCGCCATGCGCAAGGTGGACGAGTGGATGGCCCGCTGAGGAAAAGAGAGTGAATTAAACATTTTTTCAGCGACTTACGATACACGGTATCTGGGAATGCCGTATTTTTGCCAACGGACAGGACTCCCGAAGTCCTGTCCTTAGCGTATGTATCATACCATTAAAGGGCAATGATTATGAAAGCAAGAACGACAGCTATAACACTATTGGCGTGCAGCCTGCTCCTCACGAGCTGCACCGACCGTCAGATGCAGGGCACCATGATGGGCAGTTCGCTGGGAGCTATCTTCGGATCGAGCGTCGGCGGACTGATGGGCGGCCCGCGCGGCAGCGACGCCGGCACGGCCATCGGCATGGCAGTGGGCGCCGTGATAGGCAACGCCGCCACCGCACCCAAGCAGCAGAAGCAGAGCCGCCAGACACGGCGCGACGCAGCGGACGACGATCTCTACAGTTCGCCCTCCACGAGCGGCAGCGACGTCACCGCCGCTCCCGGAAGCGACGCCGCCCTCAACGCTCCCTCGCACATCGAGGGCCTGAGGGTGGAGAACATCCGGTTTATCGACGAGAACCGCAATCAGACCATCGACGCCGGCGAGAAGGCCAAACTGATATTCGAGATACACAACGATGGCAGCGACACGCTCTACAACATCACGCCGGTCATCAGCTGCGACTGCCCCAAATACATCCAGATCTCCCCGACGGCGATCATAGCCAACCTGCTGCCGGGCAAGGCCGTCGTCTACACGGCCAACATTCTGGCCGCCGACCGTCTCCGCAGCAGCACGGTGAACTTTCGCCTCGCCTTCCAGGACGGCAAGCGCCGTGTGACGTTCAAGGACTTCTCGCTCTCCACGCGCGGCAAATAAGCGCGCCCGCGGCTGAGCGGCATGACGCCCGGAAACGGTCTTCTGAAGGCCAATAAAAACGGCGCCCGCTTCAGGAGCATGATAACGAAGCATGCAGGTGCTATTACATAGCACACGACTCTAATTACGAGGCATATGGTTCTGACCATGTGCCTCGTAATGTTTTCTGCATGCGCAAGCAATATCTCATACAATATATATAAGGAATGCGGCACCGCCCCGAAGGACGAAAATTACGCCCTTAATGACGAAGATGCCGCCCCGAAGAACGAAAATGCCGCTCCTGAGAATTACTACGAAGCTCTGAATAACCGCGATACCTCTTCCCTCATCCGCCCGGCAGTGGAAAATTTTCCGGCTTTCAGACACCGCAGCCCGCGCAGGCCGGGGTGAATAAAAATAGCGCATATCCTCGGGCACAAAGCCACACTCAGCCTCATTCATGCAGCGCGCATAAATTTTTACATCATAAATCGTTAACCCGTAAAAAATCACTAAATTTGCAACGATGGAGGCGACACTATTCTACATCACCAACACCCTTTTGCTTCTCACCCTGATTGGCGCGGCCATGTATATAGCCATCGTGGGGCGGAAGGTAAACGACGAGAAACTGCATTTCTCCCGCCGTTCGTATATCGCTTTCTACATCGCCCTGGCGGTGACCGTCGCCACGACCTACGATATACGCGTCCGCGGCGGCGTGGAGATCATCCCCACCCTGCAGATATGCATGATATATGTCTCCTACGTCTTTCTCACGATGACGGCGACGGCCTACTTTGGCAAGAAATACTACCGCAACACATTCATCTGGTTCAGCCTGCTCGAATTCGCCCTATTGGCGCTGATATACAATATCATCTGGCGCATCTGCGGATTCTACCGTCACATCATGGCGGACGACCGGCCCCTGAATAAAGTAATTCATGACCTGAGCATGCTGAGACTCCCAGCCCTCATCCTGGTGCTCATCTGCTGCGGATTCTGCACGGCAGTCAACATACACTCGTGGCGCCATTACCGTCGCTACAACGGCGAGATACGCCACTCTCAGGATCGCCGTCATCTGGAGCGGTCGCAGAGCTTCATCTGGCGGTTTATCGCCGTGCTGCATCTCTACCTGTTCTCATACATCCTGCCGTTCCTCTCGCTGCGCATCCTCGTCAATCTCCTCATCGCGGCGCTGGCGGCCGAGAGCATATACCTTTACATCAAGCGGCTCGAAAGGATCAGGCACAAGGGCGACATGGCGCGCCGCTACTGGGTCATCGAGCAGGCCATCACGCGCATGATGGACGGCCAGAGCGACTCGCCGCTGCTGACAAGCAATACGACCCTCGACGAGATAGCCGACCGCATCTGGGTGAACCGCGACGACCTGAGCCAGTATATCAACGAGCGGCTGGGGATGAACTTTAACACGTGGATGCGCGATGTCAAAGTAAGCCTCTGCGCGCGTCTGCTCCGCACCACGGACAAGAACCTCACCGAGATAGCTCTGGAGGCGGGCTACAACAATGTGCAGGCCATGCACCGCGCCTTCCGCAGCCGCTTCGGCGTCACGCCGTCGCTCTACCGCAAGCAGCGCACGGACAGCCTCTCCGAGCCCGGCGCTCCCATCGCGGAGGAGAAGGAGGCCGACGAATAAGGGCCGCCGCACATCCCTACCCCATCTTTCTTTCGCCCCTATGCCCGCCGCCACAATGCGCGCCGCAATCCCCGTTACGCTTATCTGACTATTGCCCTCCGACAAGCGGGAAACAGCCCCGAAACCACATCCCCCGGAGATGAATATCATGTAATTAGGAATGGATAATCTCCGCCCTCAGAATGGTCCGGAAATCGCCCTTTGCAAATAACTGAAAATCAGCGCCCGCAAAAGGCCAAAACTATGTTTGAGACGTTTTCAACTACCTCAAATGTAGTTTTCCTCATGTCCTATGTGAGTATCCGCGCAAGCGGAAGCATTTTTGAGAT
>OMUV01000202.1 GCA_900314335.1 uncultured Prevotellaceae bacterium
CCTCCCAGCTGTTTCTCGCGCACATGAGTTTTTTTCGCGCCTATCCTGACCGCACCGTAACGCCCTCCCAGCTATTTCCCGCGCAAAACATAACTAGTTTTCCGCTTATGCAAGTCCTCGCAATCCAGCTTCGCTGATGTATCTTCGGCATTCAAAATACACACCCTTTTTCCACTTGTCGAAAAGGCATTCGCTTCATCAGACACATCATTCCCGACACTTCAAAAAACGCTCCCGCATGCGGAATTACTCACATAGGACCTGAGGGAAACTACATTTGAGATAGTTCAAAACGTCTCAAACATAGTTTTGGCCTTTGCGGAGCACTGATTTTCAGTCATTTGCAGAGGGGGCAAAACGGGGCAAAAACGACGGATACAAGCCGCAGGAGAGACGAGCGACTTGTATCCGTTATTGTCGTGCGCCGCGCTTATGGAGGCCTCAGCAGGAGCGGGAAGGCGCTAAGGGCAGAGGGCGGGCGCAGCGAGGGTCGTTACCAGTTGTCCGTGCGGAAGGGCACGAGCGGCAGACCGGCCGAGTTGTGCACATCGCCGAGCTTGAAATTGCGGAAGCAGTATCTCACGGCGACGGGGTTCTTGACGGCGGCGCAGCGCATCTGCACCACGTTCTTGCCGACGGTCCAGGCCTCGGCATCGTGGAACGCCTTGTCATCGCCGGCCACCTCAAATCCGGTCATTCGTCCGGTGGGATAGAATCCGCGGTACATATTCCTCAGATGGATGGTAACGGTGTCGTGCGAGATGCTCATGCTCTCGTATTCGGCATTTTCGGTAAGCAGCGCAGAGTATCCGTAATCGTGCTTCAGAGCGAGCGTTGCGAGGCGCTGGCCCACTTTGTCCTTCTGCGCGGGGTGGATGTTGTGTGTCTCCCACGGATAGACCAGATCCTCGGTGCATACCATGCCGCAGTTGCTTATCATTTTGGAGGCCTTGTACTGCTCATCGCGCAGGAGGGCGGCCGGGATGTCATTGACATTACTATATATGTAGGGAGCTATCTGGACGAAGTAGAAGGGCAGTTTGTCAGAGCCGAAGTCCTTGCGCCACTGGTCTACGAGCACCTTCATCAGCTTGGAATAGTAGCCTACCGGCGAACCGACGTTAGAGCAACCCTGATAATAGATGAAGCCCTTGACGGTATAGCCGATGGTAGGATAGAGGGTGCCGCGGTACCAGCATGCAGGGTAGCCGCTGTCCCAATTGCCGAACCGTTTCTTTACGGCCCCTATCTCGAGGGGCAGGTCGGTGTTGGCCTTGACGTTCTCGGGAGTGAGCCACGCCTCTATCGAGGAGCCGCCCCTGCAGGCGACGATGATGCCGACGGGGATATTGAGCGTCTCGTAGAGCGTGCGGGCGAAGTAGTAGGCCGTGGCCGAGGCTTCGCCGAGAGTAGCGGCGCTGACGGCCTTCCAGCTGCAGTCGGCATCGGTATGTATCGTGTCCGACCACACGCGGGGGATGGTGCAGACATGTATGCCGCCGTGACGACCGGCTGCGAGCATCTCATCGTTGTATCCCTTGGTGGGGCATGTGTCCCAGCCCTCCATAGGCATCTCCATGTTGCTCTGACCGCCGCAGAGCCACACCTCGCCGGAGAGGATGTTATTGACCGTCACGCGGTCACCGTCGTTGAAAGTGATGCTCAGGGGCGTGAACCCGGCTTTGGGGGAATGCACCTTGATGCTCCAGCGGCCGCTCTGGTCGGCAGTAACGGTCTGCTTGTCCTTGGTCCACGAGGCCTTGACCTTGATGACCTTGCCGGGCTTTGCCCAGCCCCAGAAGTGGACGTCCGAGTTTTGCTGGATGATCATGCCGTCGCCTATGACGTGCGGGAGCCGGACGGCTGCCCTGCCTGCCATCACGAGCGCGGCGAGAGAGAAGAGGAGAATGATTTTTTTGTACATATCTGATATAGTGATTTAGTATTTGTGTTCTTCCTTGGAGAGCTCCTGAGTGGTGATGCGGCGCTTGTCGATGCTGTACCAGCAGTAGGCGATGTAGCCCGCCACAACGGGCACAAGGAGCGAGACGACGCTCATGACCTCCAGCGTGAACGGGCTGGCGCTGCTGTTATAGATGGTCAGGGAGCAGGCGGGGTCGGTGAGCGAGGGATAGTAGGCCGTGTTGTTGAGCCCTGCGAGCAGCAGGAGGGAGAAGACGGTCAGGATGGTGCCGATGCCGGCCGGCCAGATGCCCTTGTAATAGGTGGTGCTCCTGATGCTGCGCCATATCCCGTAGAGCACCAGCACTACGCCCACGAGGAACAGCCCCGCTACCCACGGCATGTCGATGAGGTTGAGGGTATACTTGTAAGGCTGCATGAAGACACGGCCCGCGCGGTCGACAGCGTAGCCGTCCCTGGTGAGCAGCAGAGCGGTGAAGGTCACGAACAGCAGCACGAAGGGCACGGCGTTGATCATGAGGGAGTGGCGCAGGCGGTTGGTGAGCTGCGGGGCCGAGACATTGTTGATGACATAGAGACAGCCCAGCGAGCGCGTGAGGAAGACGAGCGTCATGCCCAGCAACAGGCCCGCCGGCGTGATGATAGCCTCGAGGCCGTGGGCGGGAGTGCTCCAGCGGCTGATGACGGGCATCAGAGTGTCGGCGATGCTGCTGCGGTCCACAACAAACTCGGCTCCGTAGAAGAACGTGGAGACCACCACGCCCACCAGGAAGGGTGCGAGGATGCCGTTGACCACGAGAAACAGCGTGTAGACCCTGCGGCCGAGAAGATTGCCGCTGCGCGAGCGAAACTCATAGCTCACGGCCTGCAGCACAAAGGTCACAAGCAGCAGCATCCACAGCCAGTAGGCCCCGCCGAAGCTTGTGGAGTAGAACAGCGGGAAGCTCGCGAAGAATGCCCCGCCGAAGGTGACGAGCGTCGTGAAGGTGATCTCCCATTTGCGCCCGGTAGAGTTGAGCAGGAGCTGTGTGGCGGTCTCGTCGTGGCGGTATTCGGCGAGCATCGAGTTGGCGCCCTGTACGAACATGAGGAATACGAGCAGCGCCCCGAGCAGCGAGACGACACACCACCAATATTGCTGAAGAAATTGATACGTAATCATGGCTCAGGCTTTTACATTTGTCATTGTGTCTGTTGTCCTCTCCTGCGGCTCCTCCGGTCCCTTGCCTATGGCGCGGCACATAATGGTCACGCCCGCGGCGAGCAGGACGGTGAAGATGATGGCGAAGACGATGAATGTGATCCGCACATCCTCAGTGGGCAATGCGGAGACAGAGGCTTTGAGCGGCAGAAGATCCTGTACGGCCCAGGGCTGACGGCCTACCTCGGCCACTATCCAGCCTGCCTCGCCGGCGACGTAAGCCATGGGGATGGTGAGCAGGCCGATGATGAGCGCCCAGCGCCAGATGGGTTCGCCCCGGCGCGCGAGGATAAACATGACGATGAACCAGAGCACGAGAAAACTGCCCACGCCCACCATCACGCGGAATGACCAGAAGACCATCGGCACATTGGGCACCAGTTCGGCCTCGTCCTTTATGAATCCGTAGCCGAAGTATTTCACGTCCTTCTCAAGGGCTTTGGCGTGCGCCTCAGCCTCGGGCGTGCCCATCGTGCGGCGGTAGAGGGAGAACTCGCTGAGGGCCCTGCGTCCGCGCTCCATCTTCTCGGCGGCGGGGAGCGCCTTGGTGCCGTCGCCCTGCGTGTAGCCGCCGCTCAGGATGTCGTTGATGCCCGGCACATAGCCGTCGGGGTCGTGCGTGGCGAGGACGGAGAGCATCCGGGGCACTTTGATGTCGCCCACGATGGTCAGCGCCGCGCCTTTGCCGCCGTCGCGGAGGCCTTCGGCCGCTGCGAGCTTCATGGGCTGGTATGTGGCGGCCTCCACACCCGAGCGGTCGCCCGTGAGAGCCGTGGCCAGAGCCGCTATGATGCCCGCCAGGGCGCCCACCTTAAGGCTGCGCAGGGCGAAGTCGGTATGCCGCGAGCGCAGCAGGTACCAGCAGGACACACCGACCACGAAGGCGGCGCCCACTACAGAGCAGCTCATCACGGTGTGGAAAAACTTGGTGACGGCCACCGGCGAGAGCGCCACGGCGGCGAAGTCGGTCATCTCGTTGCGCACCGTTTCGGGATTGAAGGTCATCCCCACGGGGTGCTGCATCCACGAGTTGGCCACCAGTATCCACCACGCCGAGATCATCGCGCCCAGGCTCGTGAGCCACGTGGAGGCGAGGTGAAATCCGCGGCTCACCTTCCGCCAGCCGAAGAACATGACGGCCACGAAGGTACTCTCCATGAAGAACGCCACTATTCCCTCGATGGCCAGAGGCGCGCCGAAGATGTCGCCGACAAACTGGGAGTAGTTGCTCCAGTTTGTGCCGAATTCGAACTCGAGTATCAGGCCCGTGGCGACGCCTACGGCGAAGTTGACGCCGAAAAGCTTCATCCAGAACTTGGCCGTACGGAGCCAGTAGTCGCGCCCCGTGACATAGTAAGCCGTCTCCATCGAGGCCATGATGATGGACAGGCCGATGGTAAGCGGTACGAATATCCAGTGGAACATGGCGGTGAGAGCAAACTGCGCCCTGCTCCAGTCGATGAGGCCCAAATCAATGCTATTCATAAGGGTATCGGATTAATGATTAGTGTTCCGTTAATGCGCAGGGCTTCCCTGCCTTATCAGCTCCGTGGCCACGGCCTGCGACTTCTGCACATCGCTTTTGCCCCCGTAGTAGGGCGTGAAGAAGAGCAGCCTCAGGATCACGAAGATCACGAACAGCTTTATCGCCACGAGCGCCCACAGCTGCCGTCCCCAGGTCATGTTCCTCAGGCCGTCCCTGTAGAGGAGGAAGAACCTTACCGGCAGGCTCTGCCCCGTCTTCCCCGTCGCTGCGTCGTGTGTCGCGTTTGCTTTCATGATTATTGCAAATATGGGAATATTAATTAACACGGCAAAACCTTTTTTCCTTTTTTCTCTCCGGTAGCGTTTAAAATCTCATTCCTTCGGAAAATTCGCCGCCTGCAGGAGGAGGGCGGCGGGACAGGAGAAGTCCCGACAGAAACGGCATTTACAGCCCCCGCCCTCCGTCTGATTTCGCGTCATTCCGCTCGTCGGAAAAGCCCTCCCGCTTACGCGGAAATTCTCATGCGGACGAAAATAATTTTTCATGCGGATGAACCAATTTCTCATGCGGACGAGAAAAAATTCTCAAGCGCATGAAAATAAATTCTCATGCGGGTGAAAATCCCAGCGGGAGGAGAAGAAATTCTACTACGAGATAAAAAAATTCTTCTCGCAGTGGACGATCGTTCTGCTGCGAGATAAAATAATTTATGTCGCAGTAGAATTTTCCCCGCTCGCAGAGGCCGGAATTCACATAATTGGAAAGGGGCGGATATTCGTTTCGCGCAATTCTCCGC
>OMUV01000200.1 GCA_900314335.1 uncultured Prevotellaceae bacterium
CCCACTGGCCTTTCCCGCTGCGGAGCATTTCCGCAGGCCGAGCGCTTCTCCACGCGAGGCCAAGGCACACAATAATAATGATCAATACTCACAAAGCAGCGGAGAATTTACCCTAAAACTTCGGTCATGCGCGCAAAATGATTCTCCGCCACACACAGAAAAGCCCTGCGGAACGGGAGTTCCACAGGGCTAACTCAACAATTATATATATAAAGTTATGTTCTGCTTAATCGCGGGTCATTACTTAACCTCTTCGGCAGCCACTTCCTTGACGGGCTCGCCCTTGCGGCTGCGCAGCTTTACCATTACCTTGTAGGCGATAGGCGATGCGATGAAGAGCGAGGAGAGTGTGCCGACCACAACGCCGAGGATCATGGCGAAGGAGAACGAACGGATGCTCTCGCCACCGAAGAAGAAGATGCAGAGCAGTACGACGAGGGTCGTGGACGATGTGTTGATGGTACGACCGAGCGTGCTGTTGAGGGCGCCGTTGTAGAGGCGGTAGATGTCGCGCTTGGGATAGAGCTTGAAGTACTCGCGCACCCTGTCGAAGATCACCACCTTATCGTTGATGGAGTAACCGATACAGGTAAGCACGGCGGCGATGAACGTCTGGTCCACCTCGAGCGAGAAGGGCACCCAGCCCCAGCAGAGGGAGTACATGCCGATGATGATCAATGTATCGATGGTAAGGGCGATGACCGAACCGAGAGAGTAGGCCACGTTGTGGAAGCGGGCGAGGATGTAGAGGAAGATGGCGATCAGGGCGAGAACCACGCTCCAGATAGCGCCGTAGGTCACATCCTTGGCGACGGACGGGCCGACCTTCTGGGAGCTGATAATGGAGCCGCCCTTGCGGTTGTCGCGGTCCACGAAGCGCTTGAGCGTCACGTCCTTGGCCAGCAGATTGCCCTTGTAGAGGGCGTTGTAGATAAACTTCTCAACCTCTGCATCCACATCGTCCGACTCGTCGTCGATGCGATAGTTGCTCGAGATACGCAGTGTCTTGCCGTCGGTACCGAGGGAGATGGCCGAGACATTGGCCTTGTCGCCCATTTCCTTCTGGAGCAGGTCGCGCACATGTTCGGGCGTTACCTTCTCCTCAAACTGCACCACAAAGTTGCGACCACCGGTGAAGTCGATGCCCTTGCTCAGGCCGCGGATGGCGAAGGAGATGAGGGACGCGACGAGGACGATGCCGAAGCCCATGGCGACCTTCTTTGAGGCGTGCAGAATGTTGTAATTCGGCGAGCGCATGATGTTCTCCGACCACTTGGTGGTGAAGGTGAGGCCGAGCCACTTGTCGCGGTTCATGAAGTGCTCGTAGACAAGGCGTGTGATCCAAACAGCGGTGAAGAACGAAGCGAGGAGGCCGATGATAAGGGTCGTGGCGAATCCGCGGATAGGTCCTGTACCGAAGTTGAAGAGGATGATACCTGTGATGATAGAGGTGAGGTTGGAGTCGAAGATAGCTGAGAAGGCGTGCTTGTAGCCCTCGGCGAGAGCGGTGCGCACCTGTTTGCCGGCGCGGAGCTCCTCCTTGGTGCGCTCATAGATAAGCACGTTGGCGTCGACAGCCATACCGAGCGAGAGCACCATACCGGCGATACCGGACATGGTGAGCGCCGCCTGGAAGGAGGTCAGAACACCGAAGGTAAAGAAGAAGTTGAGCAGCAGAGCGCCGTTGGCCACCATACCGGGGATGAAACCGTAGATGAGGCACATGTAAATCATAAGGAGGATGAAGGCCACGATACAAGCGGTGAAGCCCTGAACGATGGACTCCTGACCGAGCGTAGGACCAACGATGTCCTCCTGCACGATGTGGGCGGGAGCGGGCATCTTACCGCTCTGGAGCACATTGGCAAGGTCCTTGGTATCCTCTGCGGTGAAGTGGCCGGTGATCTGCGACTGTCCGCCGTCGATCTCGTTCTCCACATTGGGCGCACTGTATACGAATCCGTCAAGCACGATGGCTATGGCGTGGTCCTTGTTCTTCTTGGTGATGGCAGCCCAGCGGCGTGCACCGTCGGTGTTCATCGACATGCTGACGCAGGGGCGGTGGAACTGGTCGTAGTCGTCCTTGGCTGTGGTGATCACGTCGCCCTCCAGGGGTGCACGGCCGTTGCGCTCTGTCACACGCAGGGCGTAGAGCTCAAAGACTTCCTGAGTGGAGCTTACCTCGGAGGGCTTCACACCCCAGCAGAGCTTGAGGTCCTTGGGGAGGATCTGCGAGGCTTCCTTAGAGGTGAGCATCTTCATCACCTCGGCGGTATCGCGCGTGAGCACATAGCCCACGACGCATCCGCGGTCGCCCTGAGCGGGCTGAATGCGGGAGAAGAGCGGGTGGAGCTTCTGCTGCTGAGCCTCGTCGGCTGCGGCGGCTTTAGCGCCGGCCTTCTCGGAGGCCTTCATGCTCTTGAGCGCTGCGGCAGCATTAACAGCCTTGGCGGTATCCTTGGCAGCGGTCTTGGTGCTGTCCTTGGCGGTCTTGGTGTCCTTGTCCTCGCCACCCTTCTTGGTGGAAGAGAGCGCTGCGAGCTTGCTGTCGACCTGCGAGAGGTAGGGAACGATCACTTTGCCGTCGTAAGTCTCCCAGAACTCGAGGTTGGCGCTACCCTGGAGCAACTTCCTCACACGGTCGGGCTCCTTGATACCCGGCATCTCGACGAGGATACGACCCATCTGGCCGGTGAGCGTCTGGATGTTGGGCTGAGCCACACCGAAGCGGTCGATACGTGTGCGGAGCACCTTGTACGAGTTGTCGATAGCGGCTGTGACCTCCTTGCGGAGCACCTTCTCGATGTCCTTGTCGGAGCTGTTGGTGGCTACCTGGCCCTTGAGCTGCTGCGTGGCGAATATCTGGGCGAGCTTGTCCTTGCCGGCGGCTGCCTGATAGTTGCGCACGAAGAGCGAGATGATGTCCTGATTGCTGCTCTTCGACTGCTCGGAAGCATCGCTGAGAGCCTTGATGAAGACGGGGTCGGTGGAGTTGTCTGCGAGCGACTTGAGCACGTCGGGCACAGAGACTTCGAGGATGACATTCATGCCGCCCTTGAGGTCAAGGCCGAGGCTGATCTGCATCTCCTGACACTGCTTGAATGTATACGCGCCGAGCCACACCCTCTCGTTCTTGATCGAATCGAGGTAGGCGGCTCCGGCCTTTGTTCCCATTTTCTCAGCCTTACCGGTGTAATAGCTGGTGACAAACGAGAAAGATAGGTAGAATATGCAGATGAGCGTTAGCAGCACTGCAATGACCTTTACGAATCCTTTGTTTTGCATTTCGATTATCTATTTTTTATTTTTCGCAATATTGTGTGGGCCTGAGCCCATCCCGTGCGGCCTCAGCCGCATCTCGCAGGGCCTCAGCCCTGTCCTTATGAGCCCCGGCCCGCTTCATATGAGCCTCAGCCCCGTCCTTATAAACCTCTGTCCTGTCCACCGGACTTCTGCCATGTCACTTCAGAGCCTCAGCCCCGTGTGCCGGGAACCTCTGGCCCGTGTGCCGGGAAGCTTTCTCCATGCGGGAGCGCTTTTACGCCGCCCATGTATACCGCCTCCGGGAGCCTGGTCACGGACATCTCAAGGCACGACAAGAGAGCCCTGTCGTGGTAATAAGACTTGCAAATATACATTTTTTTCATGTCTTAGAGGTTTTTTCCACTATATTATTTATTTCTAAGCCGGAAAAAGGCCGTCATGGGATAGTGGTCGGAGCCTGTCATATGATTTTCGACGCGGGCGCGATAGGGCGTCCAGTGGCGGGAGCAGAGCATATTATCTATGCGCACATGCATGCTGTGACTGAAGTAGGAGAAGCCCGGCCCGTTGCCCGTAGAGATGTATGCGTCCTTCAGGGAGCGCGACATCACGCGGTGGGTGTAGGAGACGGGCGTGTCGTTGAAGTCGCCGCACACGATGGTGGGGTACTGGCTGTGGGCCCTGATAAACTCGTGCACGCTGTCGGCCTGAACGGCGCGCTTGGAGTTGTTGGAGCGGAGCTTGCGCAGCAGGGAGAGGAACTCGAGCTTCGACTCTCTCTGCTCCATGCTCCTGCGGCCGCTCACGATGTCGGCGTAGTTGGTCACCTCGGCCGGCGTGAGGCAGTAGCTCTGCAGGTGGCAGCTCAGCACGAGTATCGTGTCGCCCTTGGGGAGCCGGATATAATAGGCCTCCGAAGCATTCGTGCTGCCCTCGAAGGTGAGACGCTCGTCGCGGATTATGGGGAAGCGCGAGAAGCAGCGCATTGTCGTGGGCGTCTCATCGATGCCGTCGACCACCATATACTTGTAGCGTGTGCGGAGGCGCTTCTCGACGTCCTTCCAGTCCGTAGCCCAGTAATCGCCCTCCTGCAGGCAGACGATGTCGGCCTTGGAACTCATGATATTGTCTATGATGGAGCGCTTCTCGGGGCTCTGCTCGGCGGTGCCGTCAAAGTTTGCCACATTGTAGGTCATGACCTTGATGCAGTCCTTAGGCGGCTTCTGGGAAAAGTTGACGGGACAGTAGGCACGCACGTCGCTGATGCAGCAGAGGAAGCCCAAGATCGGCACGATGGCATAGCGGCGGCTGAAGATGCACCAGAAGACGAGCATCACGGCGTTGGCCACGGCGAAGATGGGGAACAGCAGCGTCACCACGCCATACCAGCCGAAGCCCGCGGGCGAGATATGGCCGAATATGCACGTCATCCACATCAGCAGCACCGTGACGACGGTGACACCCATGGCGACGATGGTGAGGATCGACTTAATGTGCCTGTTCATCCCTGTTACTCCTGTCGAAGAGCTTCTGCTTCTCCTCCTCGGTAAGGCTCTCATAGCCCGACTTCTTGAGTTTTTCCAGAATCCTGTCCACTTCGTCGTCCTCCTCCTTGCGGCGGGAGCGATAGTCGTAGCCGTCGGGGCGGTACACTTCGGTCACATCTTCGGCGCGGCGCTCATTGAAGCGGCGGCGCATACGGTCGAGGAGCCCTCCCCCGCCGCTACCGCGGTAATTGTCCCAGCCGTCGAAACCGCTGTCGCGACGCCGGTAATGGCGTATGAAGAAATAGGCGAAGGCCATGCCGCCGAGATGGGCGAAGTGGGCCACGTTGCCGTTGGTGGCAAAGGAGGAAACGACCTCGATAACGATGCACACCAGCACGAAGTATTTAGCCTTGAGGGGAATGGGTATCGGGAAGAGGATGAGCACCTCGTTGGGATAGAACATGCCGAAGGCCAGCATCACGGCGTAGCATGCGCCCGAGGCGCCGATGGTAGTCCACGAATTGAGAAACTCGGACATGGGGATGATGCCCGTCCCGGCGTTGACGTAGTCGTAGCTGTAGAGGCCCTCAATGTAATACTGGCCGAACTGCCACAACTCCTGCGTCAATCCCGCGCCCAGGCCGCACACCAGATAGAAGAGCAGGTAGCGGCGCGCGCCCCAGGTTCGCTCCACCACGCAGCCGAACATCCACAGGGCGAACATGTTGAAGAAGATATGCTCGAAGTTGGCGTGCATGAACATGTACGTGATGAGCTGATAGGGCCGGAAGTCCTGGGCCAGCACGAAATGGAGGCCGAGGAGGTCGTCGAGCGCGATGCCATGAAGCGCGAGCACGTATTTCATAGCAAACATCAGGACATTGATGATGATCAGATTCTTTGTAACGGGAGGTGTCTTGAACATATTATATCTGCTAAAACGCCGGCAAAGTTATGAAATAATCCCCACATTTATAGCAAAAAGGAGCTACTTAGATAAATGCTCCGCGCCCTGGAAAATCACGCCGGCACGCCTGAGAGCCCCCTTCGGAAGGGGCCGAACCGGCCCAAAATGGCAAATTTTAGGGCCGATGAGCAGAAAAATGCGTGATTTTCAGAAAAATCCGCGTTTCGATGCAAATTTTCTTCTAAAAAATGCATCCGAATGAAAAATAATTGTACATTTGCAAAGAATAGTTACTCGCGAAAACGAACAACCAAAGGTCATAGCGAAACCGCAGAGCGGCACAGCGACGAGGCCGCCGCACAAACACACCGGCCGCCGGCATCGTAAAAGGAAGGAGAGACTGAAAAACAGAAACGACTTCATTAAGATCAGCAGGATATGAAAGACAACAATCATCTCACGACGTATATTATTACCTACCATAAAAGAACGCGGTGAGGAGTCATCGCTTTTCTACTCTTAAAGCCGAAACTGCACCCAACGTTAGTATGCTTAGATTCTTATAAATATCGCAGCTTAGGTTTTGGAGATTCTCAGCGGAGTAGCCTGACCCAAAGCGAGGCTGCTCCGCTTTTTTGTGCCCGCCAGAGAAGGACAGCTGGGAGGAAAGGCCATTGTGCAATTCTTCGCGCTATTACTTACGCGGCGGAACGCGGGCCGCGCTGCAGCGGCCCTCCCAGTTATTTCTCGCGCAATGCATTATCGCGCTTTTCGTTTCCTAGGCAGCTTCGCACATATGCTATATCGCGCATTCTTTCACTCTATTTCTAACGCAGCTCTCCCGACCCCTATCTGGCTTGCATGGAGAGAATATTCACTTTTATCGAGGTCCTCACTTCCCTGCCCGGCTATTATATTTTCGCCACACGAAACACATGCACTTTTTCCACTTGTCAGAAAGAGTCATTCCCCACTCCACAAAAAACCTCCCGCAAAACGGGATACTCACATAGGACATGAGGAAAACTACATTTGAGGTAGTTCTACTCGTCTCAAACATAGTTTTGGCCTTTTCGGAGCACTGATTTTCAATACGTTGCAAAGGGTCAAAAACCGCCTTTTCCGGGGCCTCCGGAATGGGCATCGCGCACGCCATTATATTCCCTCCGCAAATACGAATATTCGTGTTTATTTGCCCGGGCATACCTTATTATATATATGTATAGAGCAGGCATCCACATGCGCGGCAACGCGGCAGACTGGTGCGCTTTCAGACTAAGGAGATGCGCTTCGCGGCGGGTGATGCGCTCAATAATCTGCGACAGAGCGCTTCGCGGCGGGCAAATACGCTCCGCCGCAAGCAAGAGATACGCCCTTTGTCAGCGTGCCCGCCTTCGCGGCGGGCAAGAATAAACGGCAGCCCGGAATATGACGGACTGCCGCTGTATTAATCAATGATTGTCAGACGCGCTCTTACTTCACTACGTCGTTAAGAGCAGCACCGGCCTTAAACTTCACCACCTTCTTCTCGGGGATCTGGATCTTGGTGCCGTTGGAGGGGTTGACACCCTGACGAGCCTGACGTACGGCAACGTCAAATGTGCCGAAGCCTACCAGCACTACCTTGTCCTGCTTCTTGAGAGAAGTTGTAATGGCGTCCAATGTGGCATCGAGAGCCTTCTTTGCATCTGCCTGGCTGAGACCTGCGCCGTCAGCGATTGCCTTTACTAAATCTGTCTTGTTCATGTCGAAAATATTAATGGTTAATTATATGTTGGCATGTCCTGTAATGGCGCCGCTAAGCACCTCAACATGTTGAACCTTCGGCAAATGTATATGTAATTTTCATAACTGCAAAATTTTTCGGGATTTTTATCGCCTTTAATATCATAATTTATAAAATGCGGTAAAACAGAGCCCCTTAGAGTTACAAAATTATGTCATAAAATGAGCGCCGAAAGTCATAATTGGGAGCCCGGGAAGGAGACCCCGCGCGCGGTGCATTTTACAAAGATGCAAGATTATTCATGCAAATCTTTTCATGCTGTTTCGCTCAATTCGGGTGAAAGCATTAACTTTGCAAAAATGTGTATTGACGGGCCTCACACAGCAAAGAAGGGGCACGCAAGCACGCTCATTAACCAACAACAGACCCAAAGACATGGAAATAATCAATCTGTCAGACACCTGTTCCATCATTGGCCAGTACCTCAGCGAACTGCGCGACAAGGACTACCAGCTCAATCGCCTTCTGTTCCGCAACAACATCCGCCGCATAGGCCAGTACACGGCCTACGAGCTCTCCAAGACGCTGGAATACGAGCGCAAGACGGTGGAGACGCCGCTGGGCTTCACGGATGTCATGGTGCCCAAGGACAAGATCGTCCTGGCCACGATATTCCGCGCAGGGCTGCCGTTCCACAACGGATTTCTCGATGTGTTCGACCACGCCGGCAACGCCTTTGTCAGCGCCTACCGCGAGTACAAGGACGAGGCGCGCCACGAGGTGGGCATACATGTGGAATATCTGGCCACGCCGGACCTCGACGGCAAGACGCTCATCATCGCCGACCCGATGCTGGCCACCGGCGGCAGCATGGAGCTCGGCTTCAAGGCGCTCGAGACCAAGGGCACGCCCAAGCGGATACATGTCTGCTGCGTGATAGCTACGCCCGAAGGCATCGAGCACGTCAAGAGCGTGTTCCCCGACGAGAGCACCACGATATGGTGCGCCGCCATCGACCCCGGGATGAACGAGCACAAGTATATCGTGCCGGGCTTCGGCGACGCGGGCGACCTCTCCTACGGCAGCAAACTCTGAGCAGCCGGCCGGCGCGACATTCCGCCGCGGCGGAGGAGCGTCACGCCCCTCCTGCGGGAGCATTTCCCCGCGCGGCGAAGGCATATTAGTATATGCGCCATCGCGGCAAAGCTGCCGGCCCTCTCCGGCGGCGCAAACAGAGATTTTATGATTGAGGAGAATTTAAAATTCTATCCGGGCGAAGGTTATTCAGCGAACAGAAATTCATTTTCCGTAAGGAATAATCCCGAATCCGGGACGGAATAAAATAAGATTCAGCACAGCTGATTACAGCAACAGGGCACATGACGCGCATCATGTGCCCTGTTGTTTTTCTGATAATTATCTTTGGATTTTCTATAAGCCTTGCGGCCTTCGCGGCGGCGCTCATCGGGCGGCCGCCGGCGCTGAGAGGCTATCGCGCACTGCGCGGCAGGGAGTAGCTGCGGCGCACGGTCTTGCCCTTCCAGCTGGCCTCGATCACCAGACGGCGTGCATTGCCCGTCGAGACGAGGAAACTGCCCACGCCGGCGTCTGTGCCGCGCTCAGCAGGGCCTTCTATCTTGCCGCCGGAGACTACCGTCAGCCTGACGGGCTCATCGTTGACGGGGCAAAGCGTCCCATTGTCGTCGCGCAGGGATACGTAGACGAGGATGTCGTCCTCCTGCGTCACGGGGCGTCCGCTCTCAAAGTAAGTGAGGTCGATGTGCGTCGGCGTCGCGGGGCGGCGTACTGTCCGCTGCACGACGGCCTTGCCGTGGCTGTAGCCGGTGAGCTCTATGTCGCCCTGCAGGCCGCGGAGACCGGTGAAGGTGAAGGGCGGGAAGGCGAGGTGGGTGCAGTTGCCGCCGTCGGGAGCGGGCTTGTAGGAGGTCGTGGGACCGTTGTCGGCGGAGCGGCGCGCTACGGGCTTTCCGTCGATGGAGACGGCCACCTCGTCCACGTTGCCGTAGACCATGAGCGTGTCGTTGTCGGCTCTCTTGCCGTAGGCCGTGCAGAAGAGGTCATATGTCATCGGGCCCGACGGTGTGTAAGCCCCCTTGGGCACCTGCAGGCGGAAGAAGTCGAGGCTCAGCTTCGGGAGGCGGAAGATATCGGCCACGCCGCTCTCGCAGATGCTGGGGCAGCAGCCGCGGTTGTAGTCGTACATGCTCCAGATGGCGCAACCGAAGGTCGTGGGATACTGGGAGCGGATGACATTGTAGGACCACTGCGCATTCCATAGGTTCTGTATGAGCGCGTTCATGCCGTCGCGCCGGCCGATGCGCGTGCTGCTGTTGTCGCCGCCAAACTCGTAGTCGTAGTATTCGCGGATGAACGACGGTTTGCTGCACTTGTCGGGCCTTCTGAAGGCCTTATCGTCCCAGTCGTTGTAGCAGACATCAAATCCCTCGTAGCCGTAGGTATCGCCGGAGGTGAAGCACTGATTGCCGGGCATCTCCTCGTGGGCTACAGCCACTGCGCGGTCCTTCCACCAGGAGGGCGGCCAGGACTCGTTGAGGGTAGTCTCCCACATGAGGATGGAGGGATGATTGCGGTCGCGGCGGATGAGCTCGCGGACGTTCTCATAGGTGAGGCCCACAAAGACGGAATCATCGTTGAAGAACTGCCAGCCCGGGATGGGCTCTATGGCGAGCAGTCCGAGGCGGTCGCAGGCGTCGATCACCGCCGGATCCTGCGGGTAATGGCCCAGGCGCACGATGTTGAAGCCGTTGTCGCGCATCTGATAGACGTCGCGATAGTGCGCATTGTCCGAGATGGCGTTGCCGACGTAGGGATATTCCTGATGGCGGTTTGTGCCGCAGAGGTAATAGGGCCTGCCGTTGACACGGAGGCCGTGCTGGCGGGTGATATCGAAGGTGCGGATGCCGATGACGGTCGTCTCGCTGTCCACGACCTTACCGTCCTGCATCAGCTGTGTCTCGAGGCGGTAGAGGCGGGGAGAGTCGGGATACCAGAGCAGCGGACTTCTCACGGTGAGTGTCTGGCGGAGCGTGGCGTCTGAGAGGGCGGGCACATTGAGCTCCTTGACATCCTCGGCCACGGCCTTTCCTTTGCCCTTCCCTGTGACTGGGAAGAGCCTCTGGCGTATCTGCATCTGCTTGCCCTCGGTCAGTTTGTTGCCCACCTCTGTCTGCACGGCTACCTCGGCCATGTGGTCGGACACCTGAGGATAGGTGACGAAGATGCCGCCTCCGGCCGTGTGATGGACCATGAGCGGATGGGTGATGTAGAGGTCGGGCTTGCGGATGAGCCAGACATCGCGGTAGATGCCGCTATGGTAGCAGAAGTCGAGGCGTATGAGCGGTTTGCCGGGCGGGATGAGCGGGTTGACCCTGTTGTCGGCGCGCACGAGGATGGTATTGCTGCCCTCGTGGAGGTAGGGCGTGGCGTCGACGACGAAGGTTGTGAAGCCTCCGGGGTGCTGCATGGCGTGGCGGCCGTTGATCCAGATGTCGGCGAGCTGCATGACGCCCTCAAACTCGATCCACATCTGCCCCGTGAGGTCCTTGCTGTTCACATTGAGCGTCCGGCGATAGTAGCTGACGCCCTGCCAGGGATGGATGATGGTGAGCGGTTCGACATAAGCCGTGTGCGGGAGCGTCACGTCCTGCCAGGCGGCCGTCGCGAGCATCTTCTGCTCCGCCCTGACGAGCGAATCGCTGAGCGCATACGTGCCATGGCTCTGGCCGCTCTTTGTCTCGAAGGAAAACTGAGACTCCCACGACGAGCCCTGCCCGGGCGGCCGCCCGAACGTAGTATCGCCGTAGAGGCTGACGAACTGCCAGCCGTCGTCCATCAGCGTCTTCTGAGCCGCAGCCGACATGGCCGTGACTATCATCACAAGCAATAATAAGGAAAGCTTCTTCACGAAATCGGATTTTGCATTTAAGATTATAACGTAGCTTATCATTATTTAGTATTTCACGCGCCCGCATAATACCCGCGCTCTTAAGGCGCTCCGCAAACTTTTGAGAAGCCGCCGCGCCGCCATGAAGAGATTTTTGCATGCTGCAAGAATCCGCCGCGAATAATGATACACAGAATTATGGGCTGCGAAGCATTCCCCGGATTACTGCCTAAGCATT
>OMUV01000199.1 GCA_900314335.1 uncultured Prevotellaceae bacterium
AAGGCCAAAACTACATTTGAGACGTTTTCAACTACCTCAAATGTAATCTCACTCAGGTCCTATGTGAGTATCCCAGCATGCGGGAGGGTTTTTTGAAGTGTGGGAAATGGCTATTTCGACAAGCGGAAAAAGCATGCGATTTTCGTATGGCGAAGATATATCGGCTGTGCATCCGAATGACTACTTTTACAAGTGCACAAAAAAATATCCGGCCCACCTTAACACAGGCAGACCGGACCATATAAAAAAGAAAGATTGAAAAGAATTTCTGTGATGTACGGATGCGCGCAGGCCTTGCGGCCGCACCGCTCCCCCGCTCTACTCGAAGAACGAGCGTATCCTGGCTGCGGCAGCTTCGAGCTCCTCGGGCTTGGGTGAGAGCTTCTCCTTGCGGAAATCCATGTCCTTCTCGCTCTGCATGGGCACGAGATGGATATGTGCGTGAGCCACCTCGAGGCCGAGCACTGCGACGCCCACCTTACGGCAGGGGAAAGCCTTCTTGAGGGCCTTGGCCACGCGCTTGGCGAACACGATCATGCGTGCGAGCTCATCGTCCTCCATGTCGAAGAGGTAGTCCACCTCGCGGCGCGGGATGACGAGCGTGTGGCCCATGGCCACGGGATTGATGTCGAGAAATGCGTAAAACTCATCGTTGGCGGCTACCTTGTACGAGGGTATCTCGCCGGCTGCAATCTTGGAAAATATGTCTGCCATCGCTTATCCTCCCTTTCTTTTAGATAGAGATCTTCACTATCTTGAGCTGGATAACGCCCTGCGGTATCTTGACATCGACCACCTCGCCTACCTTGTGGCCCAGCAGGCCCTGTGCGATAGGTGTCTGCGAGGAGATCTTGCCCTCCCGCAGGTTGGCCTCGCTCTCAGAAACGATGGTGTATTTCATGTGGGCGTGGTTCTTAACATTCTCCATCTCGACGGTCGAGAGTATCTGCACCGTGTCGGTAGAGAGCTTGGATGTGTCGATTATCTTGGCCTCGGCCAGGGCTGCCTTGAGTTTGTTTATCTTCATCTCAAGCATGGCCTGAGCTTCCTTGGCTGCATCGTATTCGCTATTCTCAGAGAGGTCGCCTTTGTCGCGCGCCTCGGCTATCGCCTCGCTTGCGGCGGGGCGTTCCACTGTTTCCATGTGTTTCAGCTGGGCCATCATTTTATCGTAGCCCTCTTGTGACATATATGCCATAAGTCTTAGTTTTAAGTTATTGCTTTAGTATCTCTTTATTATCCGCGAAGGATAAAAACTAAAAGAATCCCACTGCCTCGGGCTGCGGAATCCTTTCGTCTATGTTACCTGCAAAGGTAATGATTTTATTTATATGAGCAAAATAGTGGGAGAAAAATTCATTTATCTCCTATGAAATCACCGCGCTAACCGATACGGAATCAGCTATTTTCGTCTTTGTCCCTCTCCTCTACGGCCCGGATGTTGCGCATGAGGCCTTCGTATTTGGCTCTCTTGACGGCGCTGTGGCGGAAGAGCTCGAGATACTGCTCATAGGTGAGGTGGCGCCAGTCATCGCGGGTCATCGCGAGGAGCGCGGGGCGCGGCTGCAGCTCGGGGATCGTGGTGGGCACGGCGAAGCGGTTGTGCGGGCACGCCATCTGGCATCTGTCGCAGCCGTAGATGCAGTGGTCCATCTCAGCGGCGGTGCCGGGCGGCAGGGCGTCGCGGTTCTCGATGGTCAGGTAGGAGAGGCAGCAGCGGGCGTCCATCCTGAAGGGCGCGTAGAGCGCACCACCCGGGCAGGCGTCCATACATCGCGTGCAGCGTCCGCATTTATTGCCGAGTGGACTGTCGTAAGAGTCGTAAGGAGATGTGAGAAATAGTTCGCCGAGAAAGAAGTAACTGCCCTTGTGAGGGATGATGAGAAGCGTGTTCTTGCCTATGAATCCGAGGCCGGCCCTCCATGCCCAGTAGCGCTCGGACACCGGCGCCGTGTCGCAGAATGCGCGGCCGCCCAGATCTATTCCCGCCTTTGCAGCGTCCTCTGAGATGAGTCGGAAGAGCTCAAAGAGGCGGTGCTTCATCACTACATGGTAGTCGCTGCCATAGGCATAGAGCGAGAGGGAATGATCCTGCTGCTCCACTTCGCGCCCGGGGTAGTAATTGAGAGCCACCGAGACGATGGAGCGAACGCCCGGGACGAGCTTCTGAGGGTCGATGCGTTTGTCCATGTTGCGCGCCAGATAGTTCATCGAGCCATGGTGACCGGCGGCGACATACTCGCGCATCACGGACTCGGCTTCGGCGTCCACCCTGTCGGCTCTGCACACACCCACGGCCGAGAAACCGAGCTCATCTGCCCGCTTCTCCAGCGACGCGTGGGACAGGCTTTCGCCTACAGCCCAATCAGTTGCTTCGCTATCTGCCATATCGCGATCCCGGCGCTTACAGAGACGTTGAAAGAGTGCTTGGTGCCGAATTGCGGTATCTCTATTGCGCCCTCGGAAGCGTCCACTACCTCCTGAGCCACGCCCTTCACTTCATTGCCAAGCACCAGGGCGTAGCGTTCCGTACTTACAGTACGGAAGTCCTGCAGCGCGATGCTGCCCACGGTCTGCTCCAGCGAGAAGACATGGTATCCCCTGCCCTTCAGATAGCTCACGGCCTGGAGCGCGGTGGGGAAATACTGCCAGTCGACCGTCATCTCGGCGCCCAGGGCGGTCTTGTGGATCTCAGTGTGGGGCGGACAGGCCGTTATCCCGCAGAGCGCCATCCCTGCGAGGCGAAAACAGTCCGCCGTCCTGAACAGCGAACCGACATTATACATGCTGCGAACATCGTCGAGCACCAGCACGAGAGGCGTCTTGGCGGAAGCCTTGTACTGCTCCGCGTTCATGCGCCCCATCTCCGTAACTCTTAGCTTTCTCATAATATACAAAGGTAGTAAAACGGTGGAAAACTATGTGGAAAACCGGTGGAAAACTCTCGAAGTTATCCACCATTTTCCACCGTTTTTACATTCTCATTTTCCACCGGTGGATAAGCCACGGCGTTTTCCACGAGTTTTTAACCGGGTTATCCACCGTTTTCCACTTTTGCCCCGACGCTCGTAACTATATTGACATACTGACACTTCCCGCGGAGAAATTAACGGTTTTCGCGAGTTTTCCACAGTTTCCACCGCGTATTATAATCATCATTAGTATTTTTAAAAAGAAAAAATAGAATGATATTTATATATGAGTAGCTGAAATTCTATGGCTCACAGCATGCCGGGACAAAAACCATCCTCCTCCGGCCCCTCATTCATAAGATAAAGGCTAAATTTGCAGACATGAAATCAATCTCTTTTATAAAAATGCTGTTCACAGCCACTCTGGCGGCTACGACCATCAGCGCGTGCAGCAGCCAGAAGGCCACCGTGCCACAGGAGCGCAAGGCCGTGAGGACGCAGATGGACCGTGTCTACAGCGATGTGACTCCGCACGGCCTGATCATCAGCTTCGACTCCGCCGTGGGCTCCGCCCCGCTGCTCAGGAAGGCCGCGAAGATGAAATGCACCATCCTCTACCAGTACAAAAACTTCAACATGGTGGCGCTCACTGTGCCCGACAGCATTGACATCCGAGAGGCGATCACCACATTCCGCAAGGTAAAGGGTGTGATTGCTGTGGAGAGGGACAGGATACTACATCTGGACAACAACAATAATAATATACAATGAACAGACTATTTACAGCCGGCCTGATAGCGCTCTCGCTCGCAGGCACAGCCTTTGCGCAGAGCACGGGAGGCATCACCCCTGCCCTGCTCTCCCAGATGCGCCAGGCAGAGAAGCAGAACCCCGCCGACAAGGCCCTCAGCGGCGCCCTCTTCGCCACTGACATCAACACCATTACCCGCAACGCCGCCAATCCTGTCCTCCAGGACAAGAGTTTCAGCAACAGCGTCAAATCCTCCGGCATCACGGATCAGAAATCCAGCGGTCGCTGCTGGCTCTTCACCGGTCTCAATGTGATGCGAGCCCGCATGATAGAGCACTACGGCCTCGGCGATTTCAGCTTCTCCCAGTGCTACTGCTTCTTCTACGACCAGCTGGAGAAGTCCAACCTCTTCCTGCAGACGGTCATAGACAACGCCTCGAAGCCGATGGACGACAAACTGGTGGACTGGCTCTTCCGCAATCCGCTCTCCGACGGCGGACAGTTTACCGGCATAGCGGACATCATCTCCAAGTATGGCGTCGTGCCCGAGAGCGTAATGCCCGAGACTTATGCCGCCAACAACACCTCACGCATGAATCAGCTCCTGAGCTACAAGCTGCGTCAGTGGGGTCTGGAACTGAGAGCGATGGCCAAAGGCGGTAAGAACAAGACCGCCCTTCAGAAGCGCAAGGAAGCGCAGCTCAGGGAGGTCTACCACATGCTTACCCTCTTCCTCGGCACCCCGCCTGAGAAGTTCACCTACACCCTCATGAACAAGGACGGCAAGCGCATCTCGACGCGCGAGTACACTCCCCTGCAGTTCTACCAGGACTATGTGGCCGCCGACCTGCAGAACAACTATGTCATGATGATGAACGACCCCACACGGCCCTACTTCAAGGTCTATCAGATAGACATGGACCGCCACAGCTACGACGGCAAAAACTGGACATACATCAACCTCCCCATGGACAGCATCAAGAAGATCGCCATCGCCTCCATCAAGGACAGCACCATGATGTATATGTCCTGCGACGTGGGCAAATTCCTCGACAAGCAGACGGGACTGCTCGACACGGCCAACTATGACTACTCCTCGCTGCTCGGCACCCCGTTCAACATGTCCAAGAAGGAGCGCATCGAGAGCTTCGCATCCATGTCCTCCCACGCCATGACGCTCATGGCCGTCGACCTCGACGACAATGGCGCACCTAAGAAATGGGAGGTGGAGAACAGCTGGGGTGCCGACTATGGCTACAAGGGCCATCTCATAATGACCGACGCATGGCTCGACGGCTATCTCTTCCGCCTTGTGGCCGAGAAGAAATACATCTCGCAGCCCGTGCTCGACCTGCTCAGGCAGAAGCCCGTTCTCCTGCCCGCCTGGGATCCCTTGTTCGCCCCGGAAGACTGAGACTGGTAATGAAAGAGCTGATATGGCTCCGGCTGTAGCGCAGTTGAATCAGGCGTCCTTAATCAAGCCTATCCCGCTCCCCCACCGCCCACTGCTTTAATAAGAATTCCCTTTATAAGACTACAACAAGGCACACTGATTTTATCGTGTGCCTTGTTGCATTATTTTGCGCGGCAACGGCAATTTCAAAGATTGAACATCCGCCACTGATTCATTTTGTATGTATTCTCAACATGAGAAATACACCTCTGAAAAGGCCAAAAATCGTCCTCTGTAAGTATTTGAAAAAGAGCATACATATGAGGGCCAAAATTACAAGGCACATGTTTTAAATTACATAGGACATAGTAAAAAACGTCTCAAATGTAATTTCAGGAGTATGCGGGAAGATTTTCAGAAATGTGCGAAAACGGGTAACCGAAGATGCGAATATTATCGTTTACGCTCTACCTATATAATATCTCAGGTATGCCGCTGACGATATAAAACCGGCTTTCTGAGCGGAGCGAGTATAATCTGGTGCGTATGCCTGAAGGATGGCGGAATTTTCTGTTATCGTGCAGACTTCCGGAGAATATCTGAAACTTTGGATATGACCGAAATCTCACTTACTCCGCTGATTACAAATTGAGCTCCGTACTCTTCTTATTTAGCAGAAAGTCGAAGATGCTCATCGTTACGATGCCGTTGTCGTCGATGCTGGTTTTTACGGGATCGCCCACTATGATCATCTTGCGGAAGTTGTCGCCTATGCCCAGCAGCGGACGGCGCTCCTGCTCCTCCTTTTCCGGCGACGGCATGTGGTAGGCCGACTGGATGTAGAGGCGGTCGGCGCCGTTGTTCACGACGAAATCGATCTCCAGCCGCTGACGCTTGCTCTCTCCGCTCGCACCTGTAGTCCACCGCTCCAGAGCCCCGACATCCACGCGATAACCCCGCGAACGCAGTTCATTGTACACGATATTCTCCATGATGTGAGTGATCTCCTGCTGGCGGAAGTTGAGAATGGCATTTCTAAGGCCCAGGTCATTGAAATAGTATTTCGACTCGGTGCCGATATACTTACGCCCCTTCACATCAAATCGCATCGCTTCCTCTATCATGAATGCGTCCTGCAGGTACCCAATGTACGACCCTATGGTGGTGACGCCCATGCCTTTCTCGCCCTTCGACCTGAAAGTGTTGCTGATACGTGTGGCATTGACCGACGAACCGATGCCGGAGGCCAGCACCTGCACCAGCCGGAGCAAGCCTTCGCTATTTTTGATGTGATTGTGCTCTACGATGTCCCTGAGATAAGTCAGGGAGAATATCTCATGCAGATAGTCCTGCTTCTCCCTGTTGCTGTGCAGCTGAAGTATCTGCGGCAGACCGCCGTAAGTATAATATTCCTGCCACGCCTGAACCATCGGCAGGCCGCAGGCTTCGTAATATTCACTAAAGGTAAGCGGCCATACCCTGATGTTCTGTCCCCTGCCGCGGAACTCGGTCACCACATCAGAGGAGAGAAACCTGGAGTTGGACCCAGAAACATATATCTCCAGGTTGGGCTCATGCATCAGGCTCAGCAGCACTTCTACGAAGCGGTCTGCCTCCTGCACCTCGTCGAGAATGACATAATAGACAGAGCCGTCTTTTGTGGTGTGGTGGTCGACATATTCGAGGAGCTTCATCGGGTCGCGCAGAGCGCTGTTTCTCAGGTCATCAAGCGACAGCTCGATGATGTGGTCGTCCTTTATGCCCTGCTCTTTGAGATATTGATGAAACAGGTGGAACAACAGGAACGATTTCCCGCACCGCCTGCCGCCGGTAACTATTTTCACCAGTCCGTTGCCCCGGCCAGCGGCAAGCATATCAACATAATTCTGCCTCGGTATTATCATGCTATCGAAAATATTTGTGGTTTACCACAGATTTGTGCTGCAATGATAGCAAATTCTTTGATATTAAGCAAGTTTTCTTCACGCTATTCCTGTAAAATAACCTTGATAATGCAGCCATATTATTTGCGGAAGCATAAATCTGCTATCGAAAATATTTGTGGTATACCACAAATTTATGCATTTATGATGCGTGGAAAATATGGCAGTCTGCGGATTGATGCGTAAACAAATGCCATTCGGAAGCCTATAAGGGCGGGAATGACAAAGGTCGCTGCGAAGCTCCGCTGCGGCCTTTATGAGGGTACAGCACTCCCCTATTCCTCTCTTAGATGCGGTTTGCGGGTGCAGTGCTCCCCTATTCTTCCCTCAGATACGGGTTGCGGATACTCAGCTTCCCTTATTCCTCTCTCAGATACGGGTTGCGGGCGCAGTACTCCCCTATTCTTCCCTCAGATACGGGTTGCGGATGGAGACAGAACCATCGAAGGTGCCCGGCATTTCCCACCCGAAATTCATCGACACGATGCTCATGTCTTCGGGCTCCGTGTTCTGGAACATGCCGTTGCTCTTGAGCTTCGTGATGGCGTCTCTCAGCACGGCGGTGACATTGACCGTCGCCGTGTGCCACTTGTGGTCGTTGAAATCGACGTTGCCGAACGACTCCATCGGCGAGGCCGTGTAGATGTAGATGCCCGTGCCTTCGTCAAACTGGTACTCGCGCTTGGTGCGTATCGTATCGTGGCGGCTGTCATAGCTCGGCACACCGAGCCAAACGGCGTTGCCGTAGCCCTTGGAGAGCGTGTTGGTGTTGACGATGCGGAAGAAGAACGGTGTCTGGCCGGCGTGGATGCCGCTGTTGTATGTGGCGCGGCTCATGCGGTTTTTGCAGTAGTTGAGGCGCATGTCGAAACTCATGGTCAGGTTCTTGTAGTCCTTCATGTGGATGAATCCGCCCAGAAAGTTCTGCTCGATGAGCAAATGGGGCCAGAACTCGTCCGGTTTGCGCGGGTGGAGATAGTCCTTGGACGACTTGATCTCGAGCGTGAGCTCACCCGAGCGCGTCAGCGATACGAGTTTGGAGGGATTGGTATAGGTGATCTTGTCCTTAGTCTCCTTCTTCTTGCGGTTGTCAAACGGGTATCTTGTCTTCCACTGTATCAAGTTCCACTGCGGCAGGCCTCCCGGGACGAAGAACTCGACCGTATCGGTAAAGTGTTCGGGCTGATTGTTGATCGGTTCGACGATTGCGAGGCCCTGGGCGAATGTAGGGTCGGGCAGGAGGTTGCGGCCTCTCTGCGCCATAAGGGGCAGCGCGGATAGGCTGGTGATAGCGATGGCGAGGTTTGTGAGCAGTGTGTGCTTGTTCATTTGATCTTGAAATTTACCGGTATTGTATAGTATACTTTTACTTTTTTGCCATGATTTGTAGCGGGCTTGAAGGTCAGCGTGCGTATCACACGGGCGGCTTCAGAGTCGAGCGGAGGGAAGGAGGAGCGGATGATCTGCAGGCTCTCGGGCTTGCCTTTCTCATTGATGATGAAGCGGATGATGGTGGTGCCGTCCATGCCGTTTTTAAGGGCGTCGGTGGGGTAGTTGATGCTCTCGGCGATGTGCTGCTGCAGGGCCTTCTCGCCGCCCGGGTAGGAGGGCTTCTGGTCGGTGTAGAAGTAGACGCCGTTGAGGTCGCGCTGAGGCATGGGATTGCTGGCGGGCGCCTTGATGTAGGGCTTGTTGGCCGTGCCGGGGTTCTCCGTCACCTTCTGCCATAGCTCCTGCCATTTCTCATTGCTCTCCGTGACGTGGTGGTGGGTATTCATGAGCCCATCGCCTATCAGCTCGATGCCTATGCGGTTGACGGTGCCACGCTTTAGCGAGGTGGAGAAGCCCACAGTCTCCACGATCACCGAGTCGCCCTCGAGGGCGTAGGAGCCGTCGGAGGTGATGATGGCGCCCTCCTGTGCCGACTTCCAGAAGAACACCTTGTAGGTGCCGTCGGAGGAGTAAACTTTCCAATAGGGCAGGTAACCTATGTCTGTGCGGTCGTCGTTGCGAGCGGGAATGGTGAGCTGCCATATTCCTTCGATTTTGGACTGGGCCATAACCTGGTCGGTAGTCCCGATGTTGAGCATCGCAAGAATTGAGAAAATGAATAGTACCAACCTTTTCATGATATTGTATTTTTAGAGCGATAATGCGATTATACAAACAGAAGTATTTTCTCCTCACTGCAAAGATATATAATATTTTTTAAGTCAAAGTGCTAACAAGAAACAATTTGCCCCGCAACAATCTTATTATTATTGCTGCGGGGCTGAAAGGGTAGTTGTTCCACGCCGATTCGAACGACGACTGAGAGAACCAAAAACTCTAGTGCTGCCATTACACCATGGAACAAGCGCTTTGCTATCGTTAAATAGCTTTGCAAAATTACTCCAAACATTTTAATCGGCAAAATTTTGCGGCTCCGTGAGCCAAATATTTTGCCTTTGCCGTGCATGCCCAGCCTCGGGAGCAGGGCAGTGGGCCGCGCAGTGAAGGCCGCGAAGCGGGCGGGGGAGCGTCAGTGCGCTTCCAGCCAATTTGCTCCCCAGCCGAAGTCGGCTCTGAGCGGGACGGACAGCGGGTAGGCGTTCTCCATCTCGTGGATCACTATCTCCTGCACCCTCTCGCGCTCGTCGGGGTATACGTTGAAGTTCAATTCGTCGTGCACCTGCAGGATCATCTGCGAGCGGAGGCCTTCCTCTGTGAAGCGGCGGTAGATGCGCACCATGGCAATCTTTATGATGTCTGCGGCGCTGCCCTGAATGGGGGCGTTGACGGCGTTGCGCTCGGCGTAGCCCCTCACGACGGCGTTGCCGGAGTTGATGTCGGGCAAGTAGCGGCGGCGGTGGAGGATGGTCTCGATGTAGCCCTGCGCCCGCGCCTCGCTGATGCTCCGCTCGATGTAGTCCTGGATCTTGGGATACTCGGTAAAGTAGTTGTCTATAAGCTCTTTGGCCTCGGTGCGCGGGATGTTCAGCCGCTCGGAGAGCCCGAAAGGCGAGATGCCGTAGATGATGCCGAAGTTGGCCGTCTTGGCCTTGCGTCGCTCGTCGGGCGTGACCTCGGAGATGGCCTTGTGCCATATCTTGGCGGCCGTGGCGGCGTGAATATCCTCGCCGTGGATGAACGCATTGCGCATGTGCTCGTCGCCGGAGAAGTGGGCCATGATGCGGAGCTCTATCTGCGAATAGTCGGCCGAGAAGAAGCTGCATCCGTCGTCGGGAATGAACGCCTTCCTGATCTCCTTGCCGTCGTCGCCGCGCACGGGGATGTTCTGGAGGTTGGGATTGCTCGAGCTGAGGCGGCCCGTGGCGGTGATGGTCTGATTAAACGACGTGTGTATCTTGCCCGTCAGCGGGTTGATAAGCCTGGGCAGGGCGTCGAGGTAGGTGGAGATGAGCTTCTTCATGCCGCGGTACTTGAGGATAAGGTCGACGATGGGGGAGCGGTTTCTCAGTTTCTCCAGCACCTCTTCCGTCGTGGAATACTGGCCCGTCTTGGTCTTCTTGGCCCGCGGGTCGAGCTGCAACTTCTCGAAGAGGATCTGTCCCACCTGTCTGGGAGAGGAGATATTGAATTTCTCGCCTGCCATCTCCTGTACCTGCTTCTCGTAGGTGTTCATGCGCTCCGTGTAGAGGCGCGACGTCTCGCCGAGCGACTCTGTGTCGATCCTCACGCCCGCTGTCTCCATCGCGGCGAGCACCTGCACGAGCGGCATCTCCACATCCTCCAGCAGCAAGGTCATGTTGCCCTTAGCCACCTCGCCGCGGAGCACATTGTAAAGCCTGAGCGTGATGTCGGCGTCCTCGGCGGCGTAGTCCTTGACCGCCGCGGGCTCCAGGCTCCGCATGTTCTTCTGGTCTTTGCCCTTCGGCCCGATGAGCTCCGTGATGTGGACGGTGGTGTAGTGGAGGTAGTGCTCGGCCAGATCGTCCATGTTGTGCGGCAGCTCGGGCTGCAGAATGTAGTGGGCTATCATGGTGTCCCAGAGCTTGCCCCTGACATGGATGCCGTAGTGGGAGAGGACGATGATGTCATACTTGATGTTCTGGCCTACCTTCAGGAGGTCGCTCTCATAGACCGGGCGGAAAACTTCGACCACTCTCTGCGCCGCCTCCTTCTCCGCCGGCACAGGCACATACCAGGCCAGCCCTTCCTCCGTGCTGAAGCTCAGACCTACAAGCTCAGCCTTCATCGCTTCGCTCGATGTGGTCTCCGTGTCCAGACTTACGATTTTTCCGGACAGGATTTTCGCGCACAATTTCCGCATTTCTTCTTCACTCTCAACGAGATAATATTCGTGCGGGGTCGTTTTTATGCTCGCGAGAGTCGCTTCATTTTGATTTTCCGTAGGGGAGGCCGGCTCTGACGCCGCATTTTCGGTCTTCTTCGGGCCCTCATTCTGCTCCATCAGACCATCGAAGAGCGAACGTTCGGGCCCGGCGTTCTGCTGTCCTGCGGGAAGAAGTTTTTTGAGAAATGTCTTAAACTCGAGCTGCTCGTAGATTTTCCTCAGTTCCCCGGTGTCGGGCTCCTTCACCCTGAGATCGTCGAGCGAGCAGGGGAGAGGTATGTCGCGGCGTATCTCCGCCAGGTCGCGCGAGAGGCGTATCTGCTCCACATTGTCCCTGATGTTTCGGCCCAGTGCGCCCTTGATCTCATCGCTGTGCGCTATGATGCCCTCGATGCTGCCGTAGTCCTTGAGTAGCTTGGTCGCTTTGCCCGGTCCCACGCCCGGGCAGCCGGGTATGTTGTCCGCGCTGTCGCCCATGAGCCCCAGCAGGTCGATGACCTGAGCGGGCGAGGCGATGTCGTAGCGGCTCCTCACCTCCTCGGGCCCCATGTCCTCAAATCCCGCTCCGCTCCTGGGCTTGAGCATGTGCACCCGCTCGTCCACGAGCTGCGCATAGTCCTTGTCCGGCGTTATCATATATATGCGTGTGTCGGGCGTGTCGAACATGCGGCTCGCCGTGCCGATCACATCGTCCGCCTCATAGTTGGCCACCTCGAGGATGGGGATGTTCATGGCCCTGATGATGTCTTTGATAATCGGCACCGACTCCCGGATAACCTCGGGCGTGATGTCGCGCTGCGCCTTGTAGGGCGCGTACATCTCGCGTCGGAACGTGTGGCCGCCGGCCGGGTCGAAGGCCACGGCAAAGTGAGTGGGGGAGAGGTTGCTTATCTCCGAGAGCATATTGACAAAGCCGTAGATGGCCGAAGTGTTCTTTCCCTGGGAGTTGATGCGCGGGTTGCGGATGAAGGCGTAGTACGACCGATAGATGATGGCGTACGCGTCTAACAGGTATAGCTGGTTCATATCTCTAAATTATAAGGTAAATGTACGGACTTTTCACGAAATAAATGAGGAAAATTCGTACTTTTGTAACTCGATTGCAGAGTTATGGCGGATTTAGAGAATATTACACAGCCTGTCAAGGCTCAGTTGTTGCACACACAGAGTCTCTATGACAAGATTTTGAGCCACGAGGACGACCTGTTGGGCACAATTCTCGCCCACGTGCGTGCGCGCCGGGGCAAGATGATGCGGCCCATCCTGGTGCTGCTCTCTGCAATGGAGGCCGGCGACATCAACGCCGTGACCTACGATGTGGCCCTTTCCCTCGAGCTCTTTCACAACGCTTCGCTCCTGCACGACGATGTCGTGGACGAGAGCAACGAGCGCCGCGGCAAGAAGTCGGTCAATGCGCAGTATGGCAACAAGCTCGCCGTTCTCGTAGGTGACTATATCCTCTCGCTGGCCCTCAAACAATCGGTGAAAACGCGAAAAATGCACATCGTAAACCGCATCTCGGAGCTCGGCATTCTCCTCTCCGAGGGCGAGGTAAACCAGCAGGCTTCCATTCGCAACGAGGGCGTGTCGATGGACGACTACTATCGCATCATCAAGCACAAGACCGCCGAACTATTCTCCGCCTGTGGCGAGCTCGGGGCCTATTCCGCCGGCGCCTCAGACGACGCCGTGGCCACGGCCAAGCGTCTGGGCGAGATCATCGGCATGTGTTTTCAGATACGCGACGACATATTCGACTATTATCACGACGACGCCATCGGCAAGCCCACCGGCAACGACATGCTCGAGGGCAAGCTCACCCTGCCGGTCATCTACGCGCTCAACAGCAACGCCGACCCGAAAGCCCACGCCAATGCCGCCAAGGTAAAGGGCGGCACGGCCACGCAGGAGGACATCCAGTGGCTCATCGAGTTCGCCAAGACTAACGGCGGCATCGACTATGCCTACAGCGTGATGGACGACTATCGCACAGAAGCCCGCCAGATCCTCTCCGCCTACACTAATGTTCCTGTGCGCGAGGCCCTTCAGCAGTACGTCGACTTTGTCATCGACCGCAACAAGTAGCGCGAAACCCCGGTGACAGCGGAAAATTTTTTGGGTAGCAGCCTTTTCTCCTCTGATTATAGTTTATTTATGGTTCATCCGGAATGCGGAGTGATAGATTATAGGAAAGGCAAAGAATCTTGTTTCGTTTTGCGCGATAAATAACTGGGAGGAGGGTGTATCAAAATTCAGGTGCACCCTCTGGCTATATTTAATGCTATATTTTTACAAACAAAGCCCTGACTTTCACAAGCCGGGGCTTTGCCATGTC
>OMUV01000017.1 GCA_900314335.1 uncultured Prevotellaceae bacterium
TATTGCGCGAGGCTTAACTGGGAGGACCCCTGCCCTCAGGGGCCCTCCGCCGCATAAGAAAGTGCGCGAAGGGATACGCGATACTAATTTATCGCCGCTTACAGCACGTAATATTTACCAGCTCGCTCTTGGGCCGCGCTGCAGCGGCCCTCCCAGTTATCGCCGCGCTCATCGATTCTCCTCACCATTTTACTATCACACGAAAAAAGCCGATTTTTGCCCCTTCGTAATTATATGATTTTCAACGCCCCCGAAAGGCCAAAACTACATTTGAGACGAGTAAAACTACCTCAAATGTAATCTCACTCAGGTCCTATGTGAGTATCCGCGCATGCGGGACGGTTTTTGAAGAGTGGGAAATTCCTTTTCTAAAAATGCGGAAAAACGCAGTTATTTCGGGTGACGAAGATACATCGAAGGTGCCGTGGTGTGAGGACCTCGGGAAAAGAAAAGCTTGTATCGTTTTGCGGCGGCTTGACCGGGGGTACGAGGCGGATGCGCAAGGTATTGCGCATGCAGCCGCGCCTTCTGCGCGCGGCGCTCTCTGATACCGTTTCGCCAGCCATGCAGTTTCGCAAGATTTATTATAAGAGCCTGCAAGCAGACTGCGGCGCAACCGCAATTTTATAACCTCCGAATGCCCCCAAAAATACAAAACGAAGGACATTTTATGGTAAATGCACTTTTATTTTGCATTTCGTTATTCATTTTCGAAAATATATTCCTATATTTGGACAGAATTTGTTCTGACGAAGTATACTAAACGCAACTAAGGAGGGAAAAAGGAATATATTATGATAACCACGTGGATCACAATTCACGACATTCATACAACAAATATACTAATAACCACTAAACAAAATGCAATGAAACAGATTACATCGACATTGGCGAGGTTACTCGTCATGCTGACCGTTCTTATTTTTGGAGCGGCCGTGGAACCTGTGAATGCGCAGGACCAGTCTCTGGCTGAAGGTTATTACTACATCAATACTACCGTGTCCGACTACTCCGGGCAGGGCATGTATTACGATGCCAATAACACTTCATGGCGCAATCATCAGGGTGTCCACAATTATGGTACCAAGGTGACTCCGGAGGATTTGCCTTATGTGTACCGTTTCGTGAAGAGCGACGATGGGATCCACTACACTGTGCAGAACTATGTCAGCAAGCTGTGGTGGAACCGCGACTCGAGCCACAATGAAGGGGCCGGCTTCGGCTTCGGCGAGAACGCCGCCAAGTTCACCGTTACGCCATCCGGCTCAGGCTACGTAATGTGCTACGACGAGGACGACAAACCCTCGACGGGCAACTGCGTGCATGCACAGAGCGACGGATTCGTAGGCTTATGGGGCGACAATACTAACATCTACGCCCACAAGGTGTGGGACCTCGTGCCCGTCGACACGGCTTCCCTCTTCCACCCCGCAGAGATCGTGGACGTGGACAAGATGCTTGACGACGGCTACTACTTCATCACCTTCAGCGCCTATGATGACCCGACGGTATGCATGGTGCCTACCAACAACGGCGACGATGCCGGCACATGGATGCTGAGCGCTTATCCCCGCGATGCGAACGACTACGACGACTCGTATATATGGCATATCACCTGCAACAAGAGCGACACGACTTATACCATTAAGAACTGCGGCTCGCAGGACCTTACCTATATCGAGAATGTGACCAAGGGCAGCAAGGAAAGTCCCGTAATTCTGATGACGGGAACTAATCCTGCCAAATTCAAGATCCGCTTCAAGAGCGACGGCTTTGGTTACCTCTTCTCTACGGACAATGACTACAACTACGCCATCAACACCACTTCCGGAAGCATCTGCACGCTCAAGGCTCAGAACACCAACTCGGCCGTGACCTTCGTGCCCGTTCCGGCGGATAGGGTCACCAACGCCATCAAGCTCCGCGAGGCTATCAGCGATGCCAACGGACAGCAGTTTACCGTCGGCACGGAGCCCGGCCAGGTGAGCCAGGAAGACTACGACGCTCTCTCCACAGTAATGGAGGAAGCCACGGTAGCCTGGGAGAAGGACGAGGATCACACCGATATTATCAACAAACTGGAGGACGCTACCAAGACGCTTATCTCCAAGAAGGTGCCCATCTCCGACGGTTACTATTATCTCATCAACCGTTACGATGCCACCCATTACCTCAAGCCCGTATTCAAGGGCGGCGCTTGGTATCTGGGACATGAGGAGGTAGCCGACCCGACGCTCGACCCGTCGATCGTATGGCATATCACCGGCGCCGCAGACGGCGGTTATGTGATGAAGAACTGCGGTCTGCAGGACTCCACCTACTTCCGTCCGCTCGCTTCGGGCTACAGCTGGGGATATGTAAGCATGACCGGTACTTCCGTATCGAAGCAGAGCTTCAAAAACGAGTACTCCAACATCTATAAGATCTACACGGAGGGAAATAACAACTTCTTCAACGGCGACTGGGGCAGCGGATTCAACGGCGGCCTCATCACGACCAACAACGACAACCATCCTCTCGATGGTTCGTGGACTCTCGTGAAGGTTGCAGACGACGCCATTCCGTTTATGACCGCTCTCAACGAGGCCATTACCGATGCCAAGGGTACGGTGAAGGACATGCAGGTCGGCATGAACCCGGGCGACAAAAAGGGTGACACCACCGCCATCATGAAAGTCATCCGCGAGGCCGAGGCGATGTACGCCGCCGGCTCAGCTTCCGACGATGAGGTCAAGGCAGAGATTGCCAAGCTCAAGACTGCCTCCGACGAATTCCTCGCTCAGGATCACTCCGAGGTGGGAATAGAGGACGGCTACTACTACATCATCACGCCGCAGACCGCATTCCAGCCCAAGGATCCTACGCAGCCTTCGATGGCCCGCGACAAGATCGCCATGCGTTCGGACAACACCGGATACATGAAATGGCAGGAGATAGAGCGCACCGACCCGCGCTATGTATTCCACATCACGCCTCTGGGCGACGGCACTTACTCTGTGCAGAGCATGCTCTACGGCACATATATCGGCAAGTATTCCACCAACGGCATCACGACCGATGCCAAGCAGACTACGCCGCAGACATTCACCTTTGCCTCCAAGAGCAGCGAGTACACATATTATTATATGAGCAACACCACCGATGGAGTCAACTACAACCTCTCAACTTATCATAGCGAGACCAGCGGCGCCATCGGCACAGGCAGCGACATCAACACCTGGCGCCTGGAACGCATCACCAACCAGACTCTCATCGACAGCCTGGCCACTGCCAGCCAGCAGCAGCGCCGCACCGAGGAGATGCGTAACGCTCTCGCCGAGGCCGAGCCTGCATACAAGGGAGTATTCCGCTGGAACGCCGATACCGACAATCCGCTTATCACGGTGACCGACGAGGACGATCCTATCAACAAGGGGCAGATCTGGGGTACTCAGGAGCCTTCCGCAGCCGGCGCGGGCGGTTACTCAGCCTACAAGTCGCTTATCGACGGCGATCTGAACACCTGCTTCCAGAGCACATGGACCGCATCCGTGCTTCCGAGCGGCCTGCAGCAGATGCAGTTTGACCTGCGCGATCATCCGGTGCAGAACTTCCAGTTCTACTTCGGTCTGCGCGCCAACAACTGGGGCTATCGCGAGTGCTGGAGCAACGTAGATCTCTACGCCACCAACGACGAGACCCTCGGCAAGCAGGAGACATTCGACGCATCGCAGTGGACACACATCGGCAACTACACCGACATGCCTTCCTACATCCGTCCGAAGGACTACTCGCATGACGGCGGCAACCGCTACTTCAACTACAACATCATGGGTATGGATCAGCCTTACCGCTTCCTGCGCTTCACCATCAACTCGACCATCGAACCGCAGGCCAACACCATGTACACCATCGGCGAGACGCAGATCTACGAGCTGACTCAGGACGAAGAGAACTCGCCCTACAACTATGTCGACGGCCTCAAGGCTCTGGTCGACGAGCTCAGCGGCCTCATCGAGACCGGTAAGCAGCACGTGGCCGACAACACGGTGACGGCCGACGAACTGGCCCGCATCAAGGAGCTCACCTCGCAGGTGCTCGCCCTCACGCCTAACACCGACGATCTCGAGCAGCGCATCTCCTACATTTCCGACTACATCGCCAAATTCTCCGACGCTGACGAACTGGGTGATGTGCCGAGCGATGAGCTCGAGGTTATCAACAACGCTATCGAAGAGGCTCAGGGCTACGACCACGACAAACCGCAGCCGGCCGACCTCAACCAGCGCCTCGACAATCTCAACAAGGCCTTCGACGCCTATCTCGCAGCCCAGAAGCTTCCGCAGCCGAATGTATGGTATTACATCGTGAATACCGACAAATCGCGCTTAGGATGGAGCGGGCACGATGAAGGCGGCACCGGTGGTTCTATCTGGGATTCCTTCGTAGGGGGAACTGTAATCATGGCTCCGCACACCAACGCCACCCGTCAGGCTGACACATGGAACGGCACCACGGCCATCTACTGGGGCGGTTACAATCACGCCACAGCCACCAGAGCCGACAGCGTAGAGGCTGACCCGTACTCGATGTGGCGTCTCGTGAAGATCGAGGGCAACAACACGCCCAACGTCTACGCTCTCCAGAACCGCGCTACCGGTTACTTCATGGGCGTTTCCGCTAACCACAACGGCCGCATCGGTCTGACCACCGACTCCGTGCCCTACCTCTTCTCGCTCCTCAAGAGCGGTCAGGTGTCCATCGTATGCCAGGACAAGAGCAATAACACCAAGGCTCCGCTCCACGCTTCCGGCGACGGAAACCTCTGCACATGGGAGGCAACAACCGACTCTCCTTCGTCATGGAATCTCGAACCCGTGGCCGATGACCTCGGCGCCGGCGAACTGACCATACGCAACAACAACGTCATGATTCTCACTCTGCCGTACGCATACACCGAGAATGAGGCCGATCTGAATGCCGACTTCGGCATCAAGACTTACGCCGTGAAGGGTATAAGCGAAGACGGTTCGAAGATCGAGCTGAGCGAGAAGAAGAGCTTCCAGGCAGGCGAACCGATGGTAGTCATCGCAGGTGATCCCGCCCAGTATGCTGCTTCGACCGACAGCATCCGCATGTGCGTGCCTCTGGCCAACAGCTTCGACTTCACAGTCAAGGACGCCAACGGTCTGGTCGGCACCCTCGACTATACGCATGTCACCTCAGGCGTGGGCATCCCGTTCGGCGGTAAGGTAATCAACGCTCTCGACAGCTACACGCTCGACGATAACCACGTCTACACCGGTAACGGCACCGACGCATGGATCATCGGCCAGCGCGGTTACTTCGACAGCGGCCGCATCGTTAACAACGACCAGCTCACCACCGACGCTACGATCGACGTGGCCGGCGTCATCAACGCCATAAACAAGGCCAAAGCCGAAGCCGCTAACGGTAAGGTCAACGTGTACAGCATCGACGGCGTCCTCCTCAAGAAGGGCGTTAAGGCCGCCGACGCCAAGGCCGGTCTGAGCCGCGGCACCTACATCATCGGCAAGAAGAAAGTGCTGATCAAGTAACACTCCTTCGGCATTAGACGTCTGAATAATTTATCCCCACGGGCCTCCGGGCGCGTGGGGATTTTTTATGCCTTCTCGGGAATGCAAATGCGGAAGAAAATATATTCCGACGGTCAGGAACAAGTCCTTATATGAGAAAAATGAATGCCGGCGGGAGAAGGAAAAATGCTCATGGGAGAAGGAAAAATTCCACTCGCAGCTAAAAAAATTCTTCTCGCAGTGGACGATCGTTCTGCTCGCAGCAGAAAAAATTTATCTCGCAGTAGAATTCGCCCCTCTCGCAGGCGCCGGAAATCATGAAGTTACTAAGATATGATGTGCGGGGAAAATAACTGGGAGGGCCGCGGCCCTCAGCGGCCAAGAGCGAGTCGATAAATCTTACGTGCTGTAAGCGGCGAGAAATTAGTATCGCGTATTACTTCGCGCACTTTCTTATGCG
>OMUV01000056.1 GCA_900314335.1 uncultured Prevotellaceae bacterium
GTAACGCGCGAAGTAATTTGCGATGCAAAGGGCTCACCACAGACAGAGCGACGAACAGCACATCATACCATTCTGCTCCTTTCGCGGTGGCTTTCTGGTGCATGCGACCACCGGGAAGCTGTGGGCGGGGAGGCGATGCTCATTAATCTTGCTTAAGGCACGCCGGATATACATATATATAATAAGGAACTACTTCACGGGAGGGTGCATGGGAATGTAAATAATACTAAATGCAAAGCGGGCATAGCATCTTGTTTCTGAATTTTGCCGGATGGGCCGTTTTTCCTTGCAAAAAGAAACAAAAATCGGAAATAACGGACGTTTTGTATATTTTTATCGTGATATTCTTTCGTTATTACAATCCATATTCTTATATTTGCAACAAGAATCAAACACGATAATATTACAATATGAGTAAATCGGGAAAAGTAATGACACAGAATCAAATCCGGCAGAATGTGCAGGAAGGGGGATTGTACAATCCCGCCAATGAGCATGATGCCTGTGGTGTCGGCATGGTGGCAAATATAGGCGGCGAGAAGTCGCATACCATCGTCGATAACGCATTGAAGGTGTTGGAGCATCTGCAGCATCGTGGTGCAGAGGGCGCTGACAACAAGACCGGCGATGGTGCCGGCATTTTGGTGCAAATCCCTCACGAGTTTATTCTTCTGCAGGGTATAGCTGTGCCGGAGCGCGGACGCTATGGCACGGGTATGATTTTCCTGCCGCAGGACGAGAAGTCGGGCGAGCAGATAATGGACATCGTAAAGGAAGAGGTGGAGAGCCAGGATCTGAAACTGGTGCATGTGCGCCTCGTGCCTACCAACGACGATGTTCTCGGGCCTGACGCTCTGGCTGTGAAACCTGTGATAAAGCAGATATTCGTCACCGGTTTCAAGGATGTGACCACCGCCGACCGCCAGCTTTACATAGTAAGAAAGCATATTGAGAACAAAGTGAATGCGTCTAAGATCGAGGGCAAGAAGGATTTCTATTTTGTCTCTCTCTCGACACGCACACTCGTATATAAAGGAATGCTCACGTCCTCTCAGCTCAGGAAATTCTATCCTGATCTCGAGAGCCCCTACTTCACAACGGCTCTGGCTGTGGTGCACTCGCGCTTCAGTACGAACACATTCCCCACATGGGGCCTGGCGCAGCCGTTCAGGATGCTCTGCCACAACGGCGAGATCAACACTATCCGCGGCAACCGCAACTGGATGAAGGCGCGCGAAAGTGTGCTCTCCACACCTGCCCTCGGCGACATCAAGAGCCTCTGTCCTATCGTACAGGAGAACATGAGCGACTCCGCTTCGCTCGATAACGTCCTCGAGTTTCTCGTGGCCTCGGGTCTGAGCCTGCCGCACGCTATGGCAATGCTTATCCCGGAGTCGTTCAACGCAAAGAACCCTATTAGCGAGGACCTCAAGGCATTCTATGAATATCACTCCATCCTTATGGAACCGTGGGACGGCCCTGCCGCTCTGCTGTTCAGCGACGGCCGCTACGCGGGCGGTATGCTCGACCGCAACGGTCTGCGCCCTGCGCGCTATGCCATTACCAAGGACGGCATGATGGTAGTGTCCTCCGAGGTGGGTGTGCTCGACGTGCCGCCTCAGGATATCAAGGAGAAAGGCCGTCTGCAGCCCGGTAAGATGATTATCGTCGACACCGAGGAAGGCCGTGTGATAAGGGACGAGGAGCTCAAGAAGAATCTGGCCGACGAATTCCCCTACCGCACATGGCTGCACGAGAACAGGGTAGAGCTCGACAAACTCAAGAGCGGCCGCCATATCGACAGCAAGGTGGATCACCTCCAGGAGAAGGAGCGTGTCTTCGGCTACACTCAGGAGGATATCGACTCGCTCATTGCCGCCTACGCCAAGGATGGCAAGGAGCCTACGATGTCTATGGGCAACGACCAGCCGCTGGCCGCCATCTCCGACAAGCCACAGCTCCTGTTCAATTACTTCCGCCAGCAATTCGCTCAGGTCACCAACCCTGCCATCGATCCTATTCGTGAGGAGCTGGTGATGAGCCTAACCGAATATATCGGCGCCGTGGGTATGAATATCCTCGTGCCCAGCGACCAGCACTGCAAGATGGTGCGCCTGCCGTATCCTATACTTACCAATACGCAGCTCGACCTGCTGATGAATATCCGCTACAAGGGATTCAAGACAGAGAAGCTCCGTATGCTCTTTGATGTCAACGAGGGAGAGGCCGGCCTGAAGAAGGCCATCGACCGCCTGTGCCACGAAGCCGAGCAGTCGGTGGACAACGGTGTGAACTATATCGTGCTCTCCGACCGCGACATCGACGAGACGCATGCGCCTGTGCCTGCACTCCTGGCTGTGTCGGCCGTTCACCATTACCTCATCTCAGTAGGCAAGCGTGTACAGACGGCTATCATCGTCGAGACCGGCGAGGTGAGAGAGACAGAGCACGCAGCCCTTCTCCTGGGCTTCGGAGCCAGCGCCCTCAATCCTTATATGGCCTTCGCCATTATCGATGACCTTGTGAAGCAGAAAGAGATACAGCTCAACTACGCCACCGCCGAGGCCAATTATATCAAGGCCGTACGCAAGGGCCTGCTCAAGGTGATGAGCAAGATGGGCATCAGCACCATTCGCTCCTATCGCGGCGCACAGATATTCGAGGCTGTGGGCCTGAGCAAGAAACTGAGCGACGCTTACTTCGGCGGAATGCCTTCGCCTATCGACGGCGTAGGGCTTAAGGAGATAGCTGCCGACTACAAGAAGATGCACGACGCAGGCTTCAGCAAGCCCGATGAGCGTCTCGACTTTGTCGGCGAGTTCTGCTATCGCAAATATGGTAATCTCCACGCCTGGAATCCTGACACGATACGCACGCTGCAGCTGGCTACGCGCACGGGCAACTATGAGAAGTTCAAGGAGTTTACCGCACTCTCGGACAATAAGCCGAAGCCGATATTCATACGCGACTTCTTCGACTTCAAGCGCAACCCCATTCCCATTGAGAAAGTGGAGCCCGTGGAGAGCATCATCAAGCATTTCGTGACGGGCGCTATGAGTTTCGGCGCTCTCAGCAAGGAGGCTCACGAGGCCATTGCCATCGCCATGAACTCCCTCCACACACGCAGCAACACCGGAGAGGGCGGCGAGGATTCGGACCGCTACAAACCGCTGCCCGACGGCACATCCACGCGCAGCGCCATCAAGCAGGTGGCTTCGGGCCGCTTCGGTGTGACGACGGAATATCTGGTTAATGCAGACGAGATACAGATCAAGATAGCCCAGGGCGCAAAGCCCGGAGAGGGCGGTCAGCTTCCCGGTTACAAGGTGGACAAGATCATCGCCAAGGTGCGTCACTCCATCCCGGGCATCACGCTCATCTCGCCCCCGCCTCATCACGATATATACTCGATCGAGGATCTGGCACAGCTCATCTTCGACCTCAAGAATGTCAACCCGCAGGCTGCCATCAGTGTGAAACTCGTAGCAGAGGGCGGTGTCGGTACGATTGCTGCCGGTGTGACCAAGGCAAAGGCTGACCTCATCACCATCTCGGGTGCTGACGGCGGTACGGGCGCTTCTCCCGGTTCCTCTATCTACTATGCGGGCATAGCTCCTGAGCTCGGCCTCAGCGACACACAGCAGACGCTTGTGCGCAACGGCCTGCGCGGACAGGTACGCCTCCAGGTGGACGGTCAGATGAAGACAGGCCGCGATGTTATCCTCATGGCTCTGCTCGGCGCCGAGGAGTTCGGCTTCGGTACGGCTGTGCTCATCACTCTGGGTTGCGTCATGATGCGTAAGTGCCACTCCAATACTTGCCCGATGGGCGTCACCACTCAGAACGAGGAGCTGCGCAAGCGCTTCCGCGGCAAGAGCGAATATGTGGTAAACTATTTTAAGATGCTCGCTCAGGAAGTGCGCGAATATCTGGCTGAGATGGGCTTCACGAAGCTCGATGATATCGTCGGCAGGGCTGACCTTATCGTGCGCCGCGACGTCGACTCCGAGAAGGGCAAACTGCTCGACTTCAGCAAGCTGGTATACATGCCCTCCAAGGTCAACAACGCTGCCATCCACCATGTCATCCCGCAGAGGCACAACATCGACAATGTCATGGACCTCGAACTGATAGACAAGTTGAAGGATGCCATCGACAACAAGACCGAGATGTCGCTCGACAGGGTGATCAAGAATACCGACCGCGCCGTGGGCGCAATGCTCTCGGGTGTTGTCGCCAAGAAATGGGGCGAAGAAGGACTGCCGGAGCACACGATCAATGTCAAGTTCCGCGGTTCTGCCGGCCAGAGCTTTGGCGCATTCCTTGCCAAGGGTATCGACTTTACCCTAGAGGGAGAGGCCAACGATTATCTGGGCAAGGGCCTTTCGGGCGGCCGCATCTCCGTGATGCCTTCGCTTCGCAGCACATTCGACGCCTCAGAGAATACGATTGTGGGCAATACGTTGCTCTACGGCGCTACCTCGGGCGAGGTGTACATAGCCGGAAGGGCCGGCGAGCGCTTCGCCGTGAGAAACTCCGGCGCCACGGTCGTGGTAGAAGGTGTGGGCGATCACTGCTGCGAATATATGACCGGCGGTCGCGTAGTGGTCCTCGGACCTACGGGACGCAACTTCGCAGCCGGTATGAGCGGCGGTATTGCTTATGTGTGGAACAAGGACGATAAATTCGACTATTTCTGCAATATGGATTCCGTAGAGCTGTCACTCATAGAGGACGCAGTGTCCAACAGGGAGCTGCACGAACTCGTAAGACAGCATTATCTCTATACGCGCAGCGAACTGGCGCATAAGATGCTCAACAATTGGGACAAATATGTGGAGCAGTTCATTCAGGTAGTGCCTATCGAATATATCAAGGTGCTGCAGGAAGAGAAGATGAAGAAGCTGCAGGAGAGAGTAGCGGCACAACAGACAGAGTTTTAAAGTCGGCCGCACAAGGAATTTCTATTATCAGCGTCCCTCTGAAGACGCGCAAAACAAAAGACGAATCATGGGAGATCCAAAAGCATTTTTGACAATACATAGAAAAGAAGCCGGTTATCGTCCTGTACACGAGAGGATATACGACTTCAGCCAGGTAGAGCAGACCCTCAATACCCACGACCGCAGGCTTCAGGCTTCGCGGTGCATGGCCTGCGGTGTACCGTTCTGCCACTGGGCTTGCCCGCTGGGCAACCGTCAGCCGGAATGGCAGGACGCATTATATAAAGGCCGCTGGCGCGACGCTTACGAGATACTATCTGAGACGTGCGACTTCCCCGAGTTTACCGGCCGCGTATGTCCCGCCCTCTGCGAGAAGAGCTGTGTGCTCAACCTCTCGATGGGCGAACCGGTGACAATACGCGAGAACGAAGCCGCCATCATCGAGGCTGCATTTCGCGAGAACTATATCGAGCCCAAGAAGATAGAGCGCAATGGCAAGAGCGTGGCCGTTGTCGGCAGCGGCCCCTCGGGACTGGTCTGCGCCAACAGGCTCAACAAGATGGGCTACAGCGTCACGCTCTTTGACAAGAACGAGGCCCCGGGCGGACTGCTCCGCTTCGGAATACCCAACTTCAAGCTCGACAAGGCCGTTATCGACCGCAGAATGAAGATCCTCGAGGCCGAGGGCATCAACTTTGTGATGAACGCAGAGATCTCGCCCGACCGCCTGCCCGAAGGCTTTGACGCCTACTGCCTCTGCACCGGTACGCCTACGCCGCGCGACCTCAAGGTGCCCGGCCGCGACCTGAAGGGCATCTACTTCGCCCTTGAGCTCCTCTCGCAGCAGAATCGTGTGCTGGCCGGCGAGAAGTTTGAAGGCGACACGCTCGTCAACGCCAAGGGCCGTGATGTGCTCGTCATCGGCGGCGGCGACACGGGCTCCGACTGCATCGGTACCTGTATCCGTCAGGGCGCCAAGAGCGTCACACAGATAGAGATCATGCCCAAGCCCCCTGTGGGTTACAACCCCGCCACGCCGTGGCCCGAATGGCCCCGCATCCTCAAGACAACTTCCTCTCACGAGGAGGGCTGCACACGCCGCTGGCTGCTCAACACCAACTCGTTCACCGGCAAAGACGGCCACGTCGTAGCTGCCGAGCTCGAAGAGGTGGAGTGGGTGCCGCAGGGCAAGGGACAGCGCCCCAAGATGCAGCTCACCGGCAAGAAGGAGACCTTCAAGACCGATTTCGTACTGCTCGCAATGGGCTTCCTGCGTAATCCCGAGCGTGAATATCCGGAGAACGTGTTCCTGGCAGGCGACGCCAAGTCCGGCGCATCGCTTGTGGTGAGAGCTATGGCTTCCGGCCGCGAGACGGCGTACAAGATAGACGAATACTTAAAGAATAAATAATAACCCCTTAACAATAAAGGAAATATGTCAACACTTAGATTCAAAGTAGTAGAAGAGGCTTTTTGTAAAAAGCCGCTCGAAGTACCTCAGCCCTCGAAGCGCCCGTCGGAGTATTTCGGCGAGATGGTCTTCAATAATGAGAAGATGCTCCGCTATTTGCCTGGTGACGTTTACCGCAAACTGACTGACACCATAGAGAACGGCGGCGTGCTCGATCGCAGCATTGCTGATGCCGTGGCTGAAGGAATGAAGCGTTGGGCTATTGAGATGAAGGCCACACACTATACCCACTGGTTCTCCCCGCTTACCGAAGGCACTGCCGAGAAGCACGATGCCTTTATCGAGCCCAACGGACGCGGCGGTGTGATAGAGGAATTCACCGGCAAGCTCCTTGTACAGCAGGAGCCGGATGCTTCCTCATTCCCCAGCGGCGGTATCCGCAACACATTTGAGGCCCGCGGCTATTCTGCATGGGATCCTTCCTCACCTGCGTTCATCGTAGACGATACTCTCTATATTCCTACCATATTCGTAGCCTACACGGGCGAGGCTCTCGACTACAAGGCTCCGCTTCTCAAGGCCCTCCGCGCTGTCAACAAGGCCGCTACAGATGTGTGCCACTACTTCAATCCCGATGTGAAGAAGGTTTACTCTTATCTGGGATGGGAGCAGGAGTATTTTCTCGTAGACGAAGGCCTTTACGCCGCGCGTCCCGACCTGTTGCTCACCGGCCGCACACTTATGGGCCACGAGAGCTCCAAGAACCAGCAGCTTGAGGACCACTACTTCGGCGCTATTCCTCCCCGCGTGCAGCAGTTTATGAAGGATCTTGAGATCGAAGCCTTCAAGCTCGGCATCCCCGTCAAGACGCGTCACAATGAGGTAGCCCCCAACCAGTTTGAGCTGGCTCCCGTATTCGAGGAGTGCAATCTGGCCAACGACCACAACATGCTTATCATGGCCCTGATGCGCAAGATAGCCCGCCGTCACGGATTCCGCGTGCTCCTGCACGAGAAGCCCTTCAAGGGTATCAACGGCAGCGGCAAGCACAACAACTGGTCGCTCGGCACTGATACCGGCATCGGCCTCTATTCCCCGGGCAAGACGGACAATGACAACCTCCGCTTTGTGACCTTCATCGTCAACACTCTCGAGGCTGTATATCATCACAACGGTCTGCTGAAGGCCAGCATCGCGAGCGCTTCCAATGCTCACCGTCTTGGTGCAAATGAGGCACCTCCTGCTATCATCTCCTCGTTCATCGGTGCTCAGCTCTCTAAGGTGCTCGACCACATCGAGAACAGCAACAACGATGACCTCGCCTCCTTCTCCAAGAAGCATGGCATGAAGATGGATATCCCCAACATTCCTGAACTGCTGATCGACAATACCGACCGCAACCGTACCTCTCCCTTTGCCTTCACGGGCAACCGCTTCGAGTTCCGTGCTGTCGGCTCGCAGGCCAACTGCGCTTCGGCTATGATCGTGCTCAACACGGCTGTGGCAGAGCAGCTCACCAAGTTCAAGAAGGCTGTCGACGAGAAGATTGCCGCCGGCACTGAGAAGACTGCCGCCATTCTTGAGGTGCTGCGCGATGAGATCAAGGACTCCAAGCCCATCCACTTCGAGGGCAATGGTTACAGCGACGAGTGGGTAGCTGAGGCTAAGCGCCGCGGTCTCGACTGCGAGAGCTCCGTGCCTTTGATGTACGACTCCTACCTGCAGCCCGACTCCATCAAGATGTATGAGGACATGGGCGTCATGACCAAGAAGGAGCTTGAGGCCCGCAACGAGGTGAAGTGGGAGACCTACACCAAGAAGGTGCAGATCGAGAGCCGTGTGCTCGGCGACCTCAGCATGAGCATGATCGTGCCCACTGCCAAGCAGTATCAGACTAAGCTCGTGGACAATGTCTACAAGCTCAAGCAGCTGCTTCCCGCTGATAAGTTCAACGAATCGGCTAAGAAGGATCTCGAGATAATCGACAAGATCTCCGGTCATATCTCCTACATCGAGGAGAGAGTACATGACATGGTAGAGGCCCGCAAGGTGGCCAACCACATCGAGGGCAACCGCGCCCGTGCCATAGCTTACCACGACACCGTGGCTCCGATGTTCGACGAGATACGTTACCATATCGACAAGCTCGAACTGATGGTTAGCGACCAGATGTGGCAGCTCCCGAAGTACCGCGAGCTCCTCTTCATCCGCTAATCATTCCCCCGCAGCCCATTGTGCGGCTGCACCCTACTAAGGCGATTACTCTATCGTAATATTTCTGTGTCGTGCGACGACGTGTATTCCCTTCTGGAATAGCGTCGTCGCCTTTTTCTGTGCGGCTGAACCTTCCTGAGTCTCTTCATAACACCTGCTTCGGCACTCTCCACTCGAATTTAAAGGCATTACCCTCATCCATCTTTTCAACTGCGGTCCCCCGGGCCGCAATAGTGCAAGACACATGATTTAAACGCTCTTCCCCTGACTGCAATAATATCTCCTCGTCCGCGCTCGCTGCGCTGCAAAGGGCTGTTTTTGACCCTATGTAACTACTTAAAAATCAGTGCCTCCGGAAGACCAAAACTACATTTGAGATGTTTTAAATTATCTCAAATGTGTTTTTCCTCAGGTCCTATGTAGTTTTTGAGATTTGCGGAAGGTTTTTTGAAGTGTGGGGAATGCCTTATCCAATAAGAGGGAAAAGCGTAGTTGTTTCGGATTGCGAAGTTATATCAGTGGTGCCGTAGGATGAGGACTTTGATAAGTGGGGAACTTTCCCACACTCAACGATCGCCTCGCCCGCACTCGCGATGCCTCCCAGGGAGGTTTCTGACGATGTAGAGGCGAATTTTGACCCTT
>OMUV01000091.1 GCA_900314335.1 uncultured Prevotellaceae bacterium
GCTGTAAGCGGCGAGAAATTAGTATCGCGTATTACTTCGCGCACTTTCTTATGCGGTGGCCGGGGCGTGCTGCTGCGGCCCTTCCAGCTATTTTTTCGCACTTTGCATAGTCGCGTATTCCTTCGCGCACTCTCTTATGCAGCGGACGGCCCCTGAGGGCAGGGGCCCTCCCAGTTATTTTTCGCTCATATGCAGAACACGAATCATACATCTATATGTTGCCAACCTCAAGCCCGCCGATATAATTTCGCCATACGAAACGCGTGCGCTTTTTCCCAATTTTGGAAAAGGCATTCCCCACACTTCAAGAAACGCTTCCGCATGTGCGGATACTCACATAGGACATGAGTGAAATTACATTTGAGGTAGTTTTACTCGTCTCAAATGTAGTTTTGGCCTTCCGCAGGCACTGATTTACAAACACTTACAAAGGCAATTTCGGCGGCCTTTCCAGCGCCGGAAAATACGCACCCGCGATTAGTCTGAAGGGGCGCATTTATCGGGGGAACCGCCGCATCAGCCGGGAGGGCCGCCGCTCTCGCCGGGAGGACCTTATCGCGCTTTTTGCTCTCCAAGCTAACTTCGCGCAATGCCTCATCGCGCGGACGCCGCGGCGTTCGAAGCCGCCGGCGGACGCTTTTTGCTATTCCGCCGGAGCATACGGCGGAGGGGCGGGAGGCGTAAAAAGTCGCTCATAATAAATTATTTTCCGTAACTCTTTGCTCATTAGAAAAATAATGAGTACTTTTGCACGCGTTCAAGAGTGAGGGGCTTCAACAAGTTCCTCACTTGTCGTTAATAAATATGGTGATCTAAAAATATGATAGACCAGAAGAAAGTAGAAAAGATTGTAAACGAATGGCTGGAAGGCAAAGAGTATTTCCTCACTGACCTGAGCATTAGCGAAGACGACTGCATCGTCGTGGAGATCGACCACAAGGACGGCGTCTGGATAGACGACTGCGTGGATCTGAGCAAATACATCGAGGCTCACCTGGACCGTAACACCGAGGACTATGAGCTGGAGGTGGGAAGCGCAGGCATAGGCCAGCCGTTCAAGGTGAAGCGGCAGTACGTCAATCACATCGGCGAGGCCGTGGAGCTGAAGACAAAGGGCGGAGAGAAGCTGACCGGCACGCTCAAGGCCGTCGGCGACGACGGTGTGACCCTCACCCTGAGAGTCAAGGTCAAGCCCGAGGGAGCCAAGCGCCCCAAGCTCACCGACGTAGACAGGGACATCCCCATGAGCGATATCGAGAGCTGCTCGGCAAAGATCAATTTCAAATAGCCACCACACGACGCGCCGCCCCGGTTCCCCCGAGAGAGGGACGGGAAAGCGCGTCAGGACTGATAAATACTTTAGTAAGAAACAAAAAATATACAGTATAATGCCACGCAAGAAAGAAGCAACAGAAAGCATGATCGACATCCTGGCCGATTTCAAAGACAAAAAGAAGATAGACCGCACCACGCTTGTGGGAGTACTCGAGGAGAGCTTCCGCAATGTGCTGGCCAAGATGTTCGGCAGCGACGAGAACTTTGACGTCATCGTCAACCCTGACAAGGGCGACCTGGAGATCTACCGCAACCGTACCGTTGTGAACAACGATGAGGTGACGGACCCCAACAAGGAGATCTCGCTCGACGAGGCTCACAAGATCGACTCCGACTACGAGGTGGGCGAGGATGTGAGCGAGCCCATCGACTTTGCCAAGTTCGGCCGCCGTGCCATCCTTACCCTGCGTCAGACTCTGGCCAGCAAGGTGCTGGAGCTGGAGCACGACGCGCTCTACAACAAATACAAGGACCGCGTGGGCGAGATAGTGAGCGGCGAAGTCTACCAGATATGGAAAAACGAGACGCTGGTCATCGACGACGAGGGCAACGAGATGTACCTGCCCAAGGGCGAGCAGATACCACGCGACTTCTTTCACAAGGGCGACACACTGCGCGCCGTAGTGGACCACGTGGACAACACGAACAACAATCCCAAGATCTACCTGAGCCGCACGGCTCCCGAATTCCTGATACGCATGCTCGAGGGCGAGGTGCCGGAGATAGCCGACGGCCTCATCACCATCAAGAAGGCTGTGCGCATCCCGGGCGAGAGGGCCAAGGTGGCCGTGGAGAGCTACGACGAGCGCATCGACCCGGTAGGCGCCTGCGTGGGCGTCAGGGGCAGCCGCATCCACGGCATAGTACGCGAGCTCCGCGGCGAGAACATCGATGTCATCAACTATACGCCCAATGAGCAGCTGATGATACAGCGCGCGCTGGCTCCCGCCCAGATCTCCAACATCAAGCTCAATCCCGAGGAGCACCGCGCCGAGGTGTTCCTCAAGCAGGATCAGGTATCGCTGGCCATCGGTAAGAACGGCATGAACATCAAGCTCGCCGGCTGGCTCACGGGCTACACCATCGATGTCTACCGCGAGGTGGCCGACACGCCGAAGGAGGAGGATGTCTACCTGGACGAGTTCAACGACGTGATAGACCAGTGGGTGATAGATGCGCTCAAGGGCATCGGCCTCAACACGGCCAAGAGTGTGCTCCGCGCGCCCCGCGAGATGCTCATCGAGAAGGCCGATCTCGAGGAGTCGACCGTGGACGAGGTATTGCGCATCCTAAATGCAGAATTCGAGGACTGATAGAGAAATATGAGTATACGCCTTAACAAAGTAATCAGAGAACTGAACGTAGGTATAGACACCATCGTCGACTACCTAAAAGAGACGGGTGTGGAGATCAAGTCCAACCCCAACGAAAAGATCACCGAAGAGCAGTACGAAGCCCTCAGGACGAAATTCGGTGCCGATAAGACCCTGCGCAAGGAAGCCGACAAACTGCTGATGGAGCAGAAGGACCGCAAGGAGAAGGAGAAGAAACCTGCGCCCGCTCCCCGTAAGCAGCAGGTCATCAAGACCGAGATTCCCGCCGACCTGCGTCCAGGCTTCAAGACGGTAGGGCGCATAGACCTCGATGCTACGTCTGCAGCGCCTCGCAAGGAAGTGAAATCGCCTGCCGCAGCTCCCGCAACCGCTGCCGCTCCGGCCGCTCCTGCGAAGAGCGCCGTGAGCTCTCCCGCTGCTCCCGCTCCGCAGCCCGAAGCTGCGCCCAAGGCCGCAGAGAAGCCCGCCGCAGAGGCTAAGCCCGCCGCTCCCGCAGCGCCGGAGGTAAAGAGCGAAGCGAAGGCTGAGACGAAAGCGGAGACGAAGGCAGAACCAAAGGCTGAGACCGCCGTCGAAACCAAGGCAGCGCCGAAGGCCGAACCTAAGGCAGAGGCCGCTGCACCGGCTCCCGCAAAGGAGAGCGCAGCGCCTAAGGCCGCCGCTCCCAAGCCCGCAGCTCCGGCCGCTCCCGCACAGCCCGCTCCCCTCTCTAAGGAGGAAGAGGCCAGAAGGCGTAAGGAAGAGAAGATCAAGAAGGAAGAGGAACGCCTCGGCGCAAAGGAGGAGGACGGCATATTCCGCCTGCACGCCGACGTCGAGATAGCCAAGCCCAAGGTGCTCGGCACCATTGATCTCTCGGCCATCAACTCCTCTACCCGTCCCCGCAAGAAGACCAAGGAGGAGAAGCGTCGCGAGAGGGCAGGCGCTCAGGACAACAATCAGAACGCTGCCGCCGGCAGAGAACATCGCAAGCGCAACCGCATCGGTCAGGAGCGCGTGGATGTCAACGCCGTAGGCCAGCAGATCAACAATAGCAGCAACAACAATCGCGGCCGCAATAACAATCAGCAGAACGCCCGCAACGCCGATCATAAGAACCGCGGCAAGCAGCGCAAGCTCACTCCGCTCAAGCCCGACGTATCGGACGAGGAGGTAGCAAAGCAGGTACGCGAGACCCTGGCGCGCCTTACCAACACGAGCAAGGGCGGCAAGGGCGCCAAGTATCGCCGCGAGAAGAGGGAGAACGCCAGAGAGCAGGCGCAGCAGGCAGCTACGGCCGAGGCTAAGGAGAGCAAGATACTTAAGCTCACCGAGTTTGTGACCGTGGCCGAACTGGCAGCCATGATGAACGTCCCCGTGACGCAGATCATAGCCACCTGCATGAGCATCGGCCTCATGGTGAGCATCAACCAGCGCCTCGACGCCGAGACGATCGACTTGGTGGCCGAGGAGTTCGGCTTCAAGACCGAATATGTGAGCGCCGAGGTATCCGAGGCCGTAGCCGAGGAGGCAGACAACGAGGAGGATCTCGAGCCCCGCGCGCCCATCGTGACGGTCATGGGTCATGTGGACCACGGCAAGACCTCTCTGCTCGACTACATACGCAAGAGTAATGTCATCGCCGGCGAGGCCGGAGGTATCACGCAGCACATCGGCGCCTACAATGTGACGCTCGACAACGGCCGCCACATCACCTTCCTCGACACGCCTGGTCACGAGGCCTTCACCGCCATGAGAGCGCGCGGCGCACAGGTGACCGATGTGGCCATCATCATCATCGCCGCAGACGACGGCATCATGCCGCAGACCAAGGAGGCCATCTCCCACGCTCAGGCGGCCAATGTCCCCATCGTCTTCGCCATTAATAAGATCGATAAGCCCGGGGCAAACCCCGAGAAGATCAAGGAAGGCCTGGCCAATATGAACTTCCTCGTGGAGGACTGGGGCGGCAAGTATCAGAGTCAGGACATCTCGGCCAAGAAGGGTACCGGAGTTAAGGAACTTCTCGACAAGGTGCTCCTCGAGGCGGACATGCTCGACCTCAAGGCCAATCCCAACCGCAAGGCTACCGGTACGGTCATCGAATCGTCGCTCGACCGCGGACGCGGCTATGTGGCTACCGTGCTGGTGAGCAACGGCACGCTCAAGGTGGGCGACATTGTGCTGGCCGGCACCAATTACGGCCGTGTCAAGGCCCTCTTCAACGAGCGCGACCAGCGCATCGACAGTGTCGGTCCCTCCGGAGCCGCTACGCTTCTCGGCCTCAACGGCGCACCGCAGGCCGGCGACGCATTCCATGTGATGGACAGCGAGCAGGAGGTGCGCGACATCGCTTCCAAGCGCGAGCAGCTGCAGAGGGAGCAGGCCCTGAGAGCCCACTCCGTCCTCTCGCTCGACGAGATAGGCCGTCGCATAGCCCGAGGCGGTGTCAAGGAGCTCAACATCGTGGTCAAGGGCGATGTGGACGGCTCTGTGGAGGCCCTGAGCGATTCGCTCGAGAAGCTCTCGACCGACAAGGTCAAGGTCAATGTCATCCTCAAGAGCATCGGACAGATCTCCGAGAACGACGTAGCGCTCGCCGCAGCCTCGCAGGCCATTATCATCGGCTTCCAGGTGCGTCCCAGCTCCATCGCCAAGAAGCAGGCAGAGCAGCAGGGCGTCGACATCCGCCTCTACTCCATCATCTACGATGCCATCGAGGAAGTCAAGGCCGCTATGGAAGGCCTGCTCGAGCCCGTGGTCAAGGAGGAAGTGACTGCTACCATCGAGGTAAGGCAGGTGTTCCACATCAGCAAGGTCGGCTTCGTGGCCGGCGGCTTTGTGACGGAAGGCAAGGTGACGCGCTCCGACAAGGCACGCCTCATCCGCGACGGTATCGTCATCCAGACCACCTCTATCGCGGCCCTCAAGCGTTTCAAGGACGATGTAAGGGAAGTGGCGGCCAACTTCGAGTGCGGTATCAGCCTCAACAACTGCAACGACCTCAAGGAGGGCGACATCATCGAGACATTCAAGCAGGTCGAAGTAAAAGCTACGCTCTGACATCCGCCCGGGGCGGGAGACTTCTCACGGCAGGAGTTTTCCGCCCGGCGGCACATACCATATTATATAATAGGAACCGTAATCACGTAGCACATGTCTTTTCTCGACTTCGCGATAATACTCCTGCTCATCTGGGCCGTCTACAAGGGCTGGCAGCAGGGCCTGCTCAGGGAGCTCATCTCCATGGGCGGCTTTATCATCGGCCTGTTCATCGCAGCCACGCTCTACTCCAGCTTCTCCGACGTGCTCACGCCGCGGCTGGGGACATCGCCCGGAGTGGGCGACATCATCGCGTTCCTGCTGCTATGGATAGTGACGCCCATCGTGTTGGGCCTCGTGGCCAACATCCTGACGCGCGCCCTCAGGGGCATGCGGATAGGCCTCCCCAACAGCATCCTCGGCGCAGCGGTCAGCGTGGTGAAGTATCTCATCCTGATGAGCTGCATATTCAATGTGATGAGCGTACTGAACATCGTGAGCCCCGCCAAGGCCGAAGCCTCGCTGCTCTACGAGCCCGTGAGGAAGAGTCTGGGCATGGCCTTCGAAGCCTACAGAAATGCGCATGAGGACGAGAGCCTCGGCTCCGACAGCGACTCCGTCGCTCTGCAGAGGGGCGACAGCACTCAGATAAGCACATCCGCAGGAGAAAAATGAACTAAGCTAAATGACAGAGGATAAAGGAAACGTAAAACCCACAGATAACGCCTTCGTGCGGAGCGTGGCGGAGAAGAAATACGCCTACGGCTTTACCACGAAGATCAACACCGACATCATCCCCGCCGGTCTGAACGAGGACATCGTGCGCACCATCTCGGAGCGCAAGGGCGAGCCAGGGTGGCTGCTCGAGTTCCGCCTCAAGGCGCTCCGTTACTGGCAGGGGCTCAAGCAGCCCTCCTGGGGCCACGTCCACCTGCCACAGATCGACTATCAGGCCATTTCCTACTTCGCCTCGCCCGAGACACGGAGCAAGAAGAAGGAACTGGACCCCGAGCTCGTCAAGACGTTTGACAAACTGGGCATTCCCCTCGAGGAGCGCCTGGCGCTGGGCGGCGTGGCAGTGGACGCAATCATGGACTCTGTATCCGTCAAGACGACATTCCGCGAGAAGCTCTCGGAACTGGGCGTCATCTTCTGCTCCATCGGCGAGGCCGTGAAGCAGTACCCCGAACTCGTGCGCCAGTACCTCGGGACAGTGGTGCCCTACCGCGACAACTTTTTCGCAGCCCTCAACAGCGCCGTTTTCTCCGACGGATCGTTCGTCTACATCCCCAAGGGCGTCCGCTGCCCGATGGAACTGTCGTCCTACTTCCGCATCAACGCCCGCGGCACGGGACAGTTTGAGCGCACGCTGATAGTATGCGACGACGGCGGATATGTCTCCTATCTCGAGGGATGCACCGCGCCGATGAGAGACGAGAACCAGCTGCACGCGGCCATCGTGGAGATCGTGGTCAACAACGATGCGCAGGTGAAATACTCCACCGTACAAAACTGGTATCCGGGCAACGCCGAGGGCAAAGGCGGCGTGTACAATCTCGTCACGAAGCGCGGCGCGCTGAGAGGGCGCAACAGCAAACTCTCCTGGACTCAGGTGGAGACGGGCTCGGCCATCACATGGAAGTATCCCTCCTGCGTTCTCAAGGGCGACAACTCGCAGGCCGAGTTCTACAGCGTGGCCGTCACCAACAATTATCAGGAGGCCGACACGGGCACCAAGATGATTCACCTGGGGCGCAACACACGCAGCACCATCATCTCCAAGGGCATCTCGGCCGGCCACAGCCAGAACTCCTACCGCGGGCTGGTGAAGGTGGGCCGCAACGCCGACAAGGCACGCAACTACAGTTCGTGCGACTCCCTGCTGCTCTCCTCCACGAGCGGCGCGCACACGTTCCCCTACCTGGACGTCAACAACAACAGCGCCATCGTGGAGCACGAGGCCACTACCTCCAAGATCTCCGAAGAGCAGATGTTCTACTGCGCCTCGCGCGGCATCGATCCCGAGACTGCCGCGTCGCTCATCGTAAACGGCTACGCAAAAAATGTGCTTGACAAGCTCCCGATGGAGTTTGCCGTCGAGGCACGCAAACTTCTCTCCGTATCCCTTGAGGGAGCAGTAGGATAATCCTGAGTATATGTTATCCTCACGCGCTCTTTCCCCATCCCCTAAGCCACAAGACTGATGGCCACGATCCTTGCTCTCCGACTCTCCGCCCTGGGCGATGTGGCGATGACTGTGCCCGTCATCTACAGCTTCGCCCACACCTATCCCGGCCACGACATTACCATCGTGACACGCGAGCAGTGGAGCGCGCTCTTCGAGGGCATGCCATCCAATGTCCACTTCTACGGCGTAGACCTCAACGACTATCGCGGCATCAGGGGCCTCAGCCGGCTCTATGACGAGCTCAAGAGAGAACACCCGGGCGCTGTGGCCGACTTTCACGATGTGCTGCGCACAAAATATCTCGACGCGCGCTTCCGCATGGCCGGCGTAAAGGTCTCGGTCATCACCAAGGGAAGAATAGAGAAGAAGGAACTGACCCGCGCCGAGCACAAACGCCTGAAGCCCCTCAAGACCTCGCCCGAGCGCTACGCCGACGTGCTGCGGCGCTTAGGCTTTCAGCTGGAGCTCGAGTTCCACTCCATCTTCGGGGACGATGAGGGCGACGTGGGAACGCTTGCCAATATCGTGGGCGCCAAGAACGAGAACGAGTGGATAGGAATAGCGCCCTTCGCCAAGCACGAAGGCAAGATATATCCCCCTGAGATGATGGAGCGCGTGATAGCGCAGCTCTGCAAGCGGCCGGGGCGCCGTATCTTCATCTTCGGCGGCGGGAGCGAGGAGCGCAAGACTGCCGAGGAGTGGCAGGCGCGCTACCCCTCCGTGTTCTCGCTCATCGGCAAGGGCCGCATGGTCGACGAGCTCGGCGTGATGAGCCGCACCGACGTGATGCTTACCATGGATTCGGGCAACATGCACCTGGCAGCCATCACCGGCGTCAAGGTCTTCTCCATCTGGGGCGCCACGCATCCCTACGCCGGATTCGCCGCCTGGGGACAGACGCCCGACTCATTCATCCAGACCGACCTGCCCTGCCGCCCATGCTCCGTCTTCGGCAACAGGAAATGCCGCCGGGGCGACTACGCATGTCTCCGCAAGATTGATCCCAATGTCGTAGTCGAGAAAATTCAGATGTATCTGGAATCCATCAAACTAAAGAGGCCACAATGACGATGCTGTTATACAAGACTGCGAGAGGCATTCTCTACCTGCTGTCGCTGCTGCCCTTCCGGGTGATCTACATGATAAGCGACCTGCTCTATGTGATAGTCTACCGCATAGCGGGCTACCGCCGCGCCACGGTGCGCACCAACCTCGCCCACTCCTTCCCCGAGAAGAGCCGCGCGGAGCTCCGCACCATCGAGCACAGGTTCTATCATGCCTTTACGGACAGCATAGTGGAGTGGTTCAAACTGCTCTCCATCTCGCCCGAAGAGATGCACCGCCGCATGCAGTTTCGCGGCATCGACGATATCGAGGCCTCCATCAAGACCCATCCCATCTGTTTTGTCTATCTGGGCCACTTCTGCAACTGGGAGTGGATCTCCACCATGCCCTCCTGGTTCACCCCGGGCTACGCAGGCTTCGGACAGCTCTATCATCCCCTGCGCAGCCACTTCACCGACTGGCTTTTCCTGGGCATGCGCTCCCGATTCGGCGCTGAGAACATTCCCAAGAACGAGGCCCTGCGCCGCATCCTCACCATGCGTGACAGCGGCGGGCGCTATGTGCTCGGCTTCATTGCCGATCAGGGCCCGCGCTGGGTCAACATCCACGAGTGGATACCCTTCCTCTCTCAGGACACACCCGTCTACACCGGCACGGAGCGCATAGCCCGCAAGGTGAACGCCACCGTCTTTTTCGCCAGCGTCGAGTGCCCGCGCCGCGGCTATTATGTCTGCACGCTCGAGAAGATGACCGACGACCCCGCCTCGCTCCCGCGCTTCGCCCTGACCAACGACTATATGGCGCGCCTCGAGGCCATGATACGCCGCCATCCCGAGCGCTGGCTGTGGACACACAAGCGCTGGAAACGCCGCCACGAGGACGAGCCCACACAGTTTGAGCGACGCAACGAGAAAGAAGCCGTCGGCACGCAAAGCAAAGGTGTATAAACCAACCCAAAACAATACCGCTATGAAGTACAAATTGCCATTCATCCTGCTCCTGAGCCTGCTGAGCGTCATCGCGCCGGCTTTGGCCGAGGACATCAGCTACAGCGTCGACCGCATCTGGGGCGACGGCTCGCGCCACTGCGCTTTCACCTCACTCATAAAATGGAAGGGCAACTACTACTGTGCTTTCAGGGAGGGATTCAATCACGTGTTCAATGAGAAAGGGGAGGCCGACGGCATCATCCGCATCATCACATCGCCCGACGGCAACAAGTGGGAGAGCTGCGCCGTGCTCACGGACAAAGGCTACGACCTCAGAGACCCGAAGCTCTCCGAGACGCCCGACGGCCGCCTGATGCTCAATTTCGGCCGCCTGCTCTACCGCAACCAGCAGCTCGTATCGCTCGAGACACAGGTCTGCTTCTCCAAGAACGGCAAGGACTTCAGCAAGCCCCACACCATCGTCATCACGCCCAAGGACAGTGTCTCCGGCCTCTGGCTGTGGAGAGTGACCTGGCACGAGGGCACAGGCTACGGCGTCAACTATGCAGAGAGAGGAGGCAACAACGTGCTGCAGCTCGTCTGCACGGAGGACGGTATAAACTATCACAAGCTCAAGACCTTTGATGTCAAGGACAGTCCCAACGAGGCCACCGTGCGCTTCACCGCGGATAACAGGATGCTCATCTTCGTAAGGCGTGACGGCGGCAGCCGCTCCACGATACTCCTCTCCTCGCTCCCGCCCTACACCGACTGGCAGCAGCGCGACCTGGGCTTCCACTGCGGCGGCCCCGACGCTCTGGCGCTTCCCGACGGGCGCATCCTGCTCTCCGGACGCTCGGAGCACATTCCCCGCCGCGCCACCAACGCCATCTACACCCTTTCCATCGACGGCCGCGTCACCGAGTCGATGGTCCTGCCCTCCTCCGGCGACTGCTCCTATCCCTCGCTCCTCGTAGTGGGCGACACGCTGTGGGTGACCTACTACTCGACGCACGCCACCAACAAGCCGTCCATCTATCTGGCACGCATTCCGCTGAAATACTTTAAGGTATATTATTGATAAATTGCCTTCGGCAAATGCTTATTTGCCGGAAGGGAACAATATAGCATTGCATGGAATTACATCGTGAGCTTTCGACTAAAAGCTCACGATGTAATTTTGTTTATTGAGATTCTTGTCGAGGAAAACTATCCCCAGTTCATAGAGGTCGAAAGTCACGACGGCGCGCTCGTCGGCGCAGATTGCGGCCCACGCCTCGCGGGCCCCGCGCGAGCTGCGTATGCCGCTGCACACCATAGCCTGCGTGGCGGGCGAAGCTGCTGCGCGCTCCCAGACGGCGGAGAAATTCACTCCCGGCGCGGCGTAATAGAATTGGTAATCGCCCTCCTTCAGGCTCTCCGGCGCATCGGCCACGGTCACTGCGGCGTGGACACTGCCCGCCTGAATATATGCGGCGCTCAGCGCCCCATGCGGCGAGACGACCGCCGCGGAGGCGGGATGCACAAAGTTTGCTACACGGAACAGCAGGCGAAGGCATCGCGGCGTCAGTTCACGCTCCTCCCCGGCGGCCTTGCGACGGGCCGCGGCGAGGGCGGGATAGGCGTAATACTGACCGCGCTCGTAGACTACGCTCTTGATGAAATTGTACGCAAAGGGAGAGTGCACGCCATAGCCATTGCGGTGGCGCACACGCCGGAAGCGCGAACAAAGGCAGCGGATGCGAATTTTCCAGTTCTCCATTTTCGGCGCAAAAATAATCGTTTCTGTTAAAATATTATGAAGGAAAAGCGACTTAATAACAAAAAAACGAAATAATGTGCGTTTTTCTGCCATCACCCCTTTTTGGAAAAAAACTAATTCTTATATTTGCATCGTGTTTTTCATAGTATTAGATTTAAGGTTAACATGACGGGGATACAGAGGTATCCCCTTTTTTATGCCTTGCCGCTCAGAGGCCGTTTTGAGCGGATGAAGAACATAGCTGGGAGGGCCGCTCACATCATTTATCTCCGCTCTTATCAGCCCGCCCCGCAATATGGCTAATGGTATAGAATGCTCTTTTTTGCGACCCCGGAAAGGGCGATTTTGGGGCCTTTGTAAATGTCTGAAAAACAGCGCACGAGAAAGGCCAAAATTACATTTGAGACGAGAGAAACTACATTTGAGGTAGTTTTCCTCATGTCCTATGTGAGCATCTCAGCATGCGGGACGGTTTTTGAAGTGTGGGGAATGCCCCTTCCAATAAAAGGGAAAAGCGTGCGTGTTTCGGATGGCGAAATTATCTCAGCTGAGCAGGGGAATGATGACTTCAATAAGTGAAAAGCTTGTATCGTTTTACGCGAAGGTTAGCTGGGAGTACGAAAAGTTCGCCAAGGTATTGCGCGGCTTTAACTGGGAGGGCCGCTGCCCTCAGC
>OMUV01000014.1 GCA_900314335.1 uncultured Prevotellaceae bacterium
CTGCCTGCTGGTCGGCTACCGCCGCGTGCGCAGTTCATTCCGAAGCAGGAAGGCAAAGGCGGTATACTTCCTTCACGTCCTCTGCCTCTATGCGCTTATCTCAGTTTACCTTTGCCTACCAGACACCTGCTTCACTTCCTGGGCGCGGGACTCCTTGACATTCGTGCTCTTCGCTTGCCTCGGAATAGGGATATTAATCTCAGCTTACCGCGTGACATTCAGCAGACTTCAGGAGTAAAATGCAAATGCATCGCAGCTGTCGCGCATGAATTATGTGCCTTCAGCTTTTAGTATGGTGCTATAGAATTGTAGGCCGCGCGTTGTTATCCGGATTATTGCTCACCGGTAAAATCTTTCGGAGCGCTTGTGTCTCCTATTCGCTCACAAAGTATGTCACGCCTGCGCCGGGGACAATATGCCGCGACCGCACGGGGCGCCCCATATAGTCGTAGGCCTTCGCTCTCCGGAGGTTGGGCTTGTAATAGCCCGGAGCCGGCACAACGCTCCACACCGCTTCCACCCGGCGTCTGTCAGGCCGTGTCCATGTCGCCCTCCACAGCGTCCCGTCCTGCTCGAGCTGCGGGCGCGATGAACCGTCGGGCAACATGCGTGTAAGTGTCCGGTAGGCGGCGTAGGCCGGTTTGGGAGTGAAGTCCTTGTGCATTATCCCGAAGTAGGATTCCCAGTCCGTGCTGTCGGTCTCGAAGGCTCGCAGATGATACCAGAACACTTTGTCAGCTCCGCAGGCGAAGGATACGATATAGGCGCGCGCCACACGCTCGGCCTGTGTCGTCTCGTTGCGCCCGGGCGGCAGCACCCTCGTCTGAATGATGATGTTACCCCGCAGGTCGCTGCGCAACTTATATATGCCGGCCACCGGCGCATGGTGCTCGCGCGTGCCGGCCAGAAGCAGAGGGATGAACTCGTCGCCGGCGCGGAGATTACCCGAGCTAAGGTAGCGCGCCGAGTTCTGCTTTGTAAAGTTCCATGCGTACTTCAGCCCTGTTCCGGGTGCACACGCCCCCCAGTCGGGTACTTCCGGGAGATTGAGCCTCTTGCAGTCGTCTTGCCAGAAATAATAGAAGGCCATGTGGAGGTCCTTGTGGAAATCATGTCCCGAAGACATGTATTGGCCGCCCTGCTGCATGTCGTAGTAGAAGGGCACTCCGATGGGACAGATAATCGTCCCGCCGCGCCTCACATAGTCTACCAGCCGTGCCTCATACTCCTTAGGGAAATACTCGCCGTACGAGGGGATCAGGAACGGTGTGCGCTTCACATTAAGGCCGGCGATGTCGTTGCATTTGATGTACCTCACGCGTCGGAACACGTCCGCCACACCGTCCATCTGCTCCAGGTTGGCAGGCAGGTTCTCCTCTGCGTTGCAGACGACGGCAATCTCACTTTTTCGTGGGTTTATGCCCAGTTTCCCGCAGGCATAGGGGACGAGCTCTCTCCAGAAACCTTCGTGCGAACCGGTGCCCGGCGGAGTGGTAAAGCCTGTCTCGGTGAGCCACACCGGTTTGCTGAGTCCCCGCTTGCTCATCGCCGCGGCCAGTTCGGCGAAGTAGTCGGCCAACTGCTCTGGAGAGTCGTAGGAGTGGAAATTGAGAATATCGAAGGCTTCTGCCGTGCCGGGCTCATCGCACACGTCGCCGAGAAAGCGTGTGCCGTTCTCGCCCATACCGCCGAAGACAACCTTCGCGTCCTTGTCCGCTGCGCGGATGATGGTTGCGGTCCTGCGCAGCACCTTCGCGTAGTTGCGCGCCAGCTGCCCGGGCTCGTAGTCCCGCAGCAGGTTTACCTCGTTGATCACCTCCCAATAGCCTATCCTGCCTTTGTATCGCCTGACAAGGTGATCCACATAGGCGTAGAATCCGTCCTCATCGTCCCAGGCCCACGCCTTGTTGGTGCGGCCGGTGAGAATGGGCAGCAGTCGCATGTCGTCTGCCTCGCAGCTCTTCATCACGGCGTCGAATATGCTGTCTCTGGGATGCTCCTTGCCCTCGGGCATGACGGTGGCGCAGTCAAAGTCGGAGCGTATCCACTTCGCTCCGGCTTCGCGGGCGTACCGGAGGTCGCTCTGGCGGAGGTAGAAGTCGGCAAAGGGACGTGTGATGTGCGAGCAGAACCCGTAAGCGTCGCTAAGCGTGGGCGAACATGGGAAGTAAGGCGTGATTCTTCTGACTTGCGCAGTTGCGATGACGGTCGTTGTGGTAACAATGGCTGCAAGTATGATGGCGCGTAGAGATTTCATGATAATAAGTTGATTTTACAAAGCTACGAAAAAACGGGTAATAATAAGGAGAAATGCTCCGAATAATAGGAACTACGTGTCGAGCTACAGCCTGCATTGTCCCGGCGCGGGGAAAGTATTTATGCATCCTTCAAACGGCCGTGCAGAATGCCGGGCCCGCAAGGGCAGCGCGGGGAAAGAGTCTATATGAGTCGTCCACGCTTAGCAGACTGCAAGCGCCGGCATAACAATGCGCTGGCGGCCGTACTCGGGATGTCTCTATCGCTGCGGGGGATAATAGAGGCGATTAAAATGAGAAGCACCCTCATCAGCCCGCTGAGGAGCCGTGTGAGGGTGCTGTCAAATGTGGTAATAGCTATGCTGTCTTTCGGGCTACTTTTTAGCGTCGAACGAATAGCCGTCGTTGGTAGTTACCTTGGCCTGAGAGTAGAGCGTTGAAGTGCCGTCCACCTTGATTGACTTGCTCTTCTTGCCTGTTGCAGTGACGGTGGTTGTGCCGCTCATCACGGTGAGATCCCTGTCGGCCTTGATGCCGCGCGTCTTCTTGGTGTCGCCGGTCGTCGGGTCAGTATATTCGCCGCCGTTTACCGTGATGCCCAGTACGATGGCGGAGGTCGTTGCGCTTGTTCCGCTCTGGCCGATGACGATATCGGTGCCGCTGTTCAGACCCTTCACGCCGGCGCCGTCCATATCGATGGTGATATTGCCGCCCTGCAGGGTCATGAGGCTGTCGCTCTTGAGGGCGGAGGCGTCGGCCGCCTTGCCGGTTATGCTTAGGGTGCCGCCGGAGATGATGAGCTGGCCGTTGTCTTCGTCGCTCGTGTCGTCGGTTATCTCGGCCTGGATGCCATCGCCATCAATGTTCTGAATGTTGACGTTGCCGCCGGTCATCTTGAAGTACTGCTTGCAGTGGATGCCGTCGGAGGGCGCGGCGAGGATATTTATGTTGCCGGACGCTATCTCGAGGTATTCGGTCGAGGCGAGCCCGTGGCCTGTGGCAGCCGTGATATTCAGCGTGCCGTCGCCCTCAAACTCCGGGTGACCTTTGACATAGAGGCAGGCCTTGTGACTGCCGCCGGCTGCATCGGAGAGGGTGTTGACATCGCCGGCATTGCCCAGGTTGAAGCGCGTGCGCTTGCCCGTGAGGATGTTGATGGCCGGGCCGGATGTCGAGGCGAGGCTGAGCTGCTGGAGCTTCACGTCACATTTGTATTTGCCGTTGAGGGTAAACGAGCCGTTGGTGCTTGTGCCGCTCAGTACATAAGTGATGCCGTCGCCCTCCGAGTTGGTGGAGGTGATCTCCACATCCTCGCCGCTCTCGGGCAGCTCAACGGTAAGGGTGTGCACGAGGGTGTAGGGCAGCGTGATAATGGGCGAGAGACCGGTGTAGGTCACGGTGACGGTGGCCTTGTCGAGGTCGGCGCCCATGGTGATGCTGTCGATGTAGCTCGTACTGATGGTGTCGCCGCATACCAGCAGGTCGCTGCCGCCGTTGATGTAGGTGATGTCTCCTACCTCTGCGGCGGGGTATGTTACGGCGAGGTTATGATTCCATATATACATGGTCTGCGCCCGTAACGATGCGAGCGGGAGCAGAGCGAGGGTAAATAGCGCGATGATAGACTTTCTCATGATCGGAAGTTAGTTTAGCGTTGCAGGATTGATGGCCTTTTCAGCGTTTTATGATCTTGACGGCTTTGCCGTCTATTGTGATAAGATATACGCCGCGGGGAATGTCGGAAAGCCCGATACTGTTCTCGCCGTTTACGATGTCGTAGGCCTTAAGCCTGACGCCGGCGGAGGAGTAAAGCACGGCCTTTGTGGCAGAGCCCTGATAGTGGATGGTCAGCGTGTTGTCGCCGTCATATGAAATGCTCTTCTTGCTGATATACGCCTTGGATATGCCGGTGGGCGTCTCGCTAAAGTTCATCTTCGCAACATCGGAAGTGGCGAAAGCCGTGGTGTTGCCCTCCGACTGTGTGTACACGCTGTCGGAGGAGAATGTAATCCGGAAATTGGTGAGGGCGAAACTGATCTCGTCGCCGCTGGTCAGCCTGAAGGTCATGTAGCTGTAGGTGGTATTGCTGCTGAGCTCAGCCGTCTGCGCCTCTGCGCCCGTGGCGAGGGCGGCGTTCGCCGTGTGGACCGTTGCTATGGCCGGCAACAGCAGAAGAAGGGATATAATATGCTTTTTCATACTGTCAGAATTTGTATTTGTAAGAGATATCTATGATGTTGGGCGTCGTCTCGTCGTTGTCGCCGTTGTTGTCCTGCCACACGTAGCCGAAATCTATCTTGCTATGTGTGCTGACCTTGTATTCTACACCGGCACCGATTCTTGTCTTGACCAGGTGCATGCCCGACTGCAGGTCGTTGAATATCTCGCCGTAGAGGTAAGGCGTAAGCGGGCAGTGGCGGATGTTGTATTCGCCCGTCAGACGTGAGCGAAGGCGCGAATCATTCTTGGCAGGGCGGTCGTTGCGCTCGCTTTCCCTGAAGTAAAGAGCCTCTGTGTCGTCATCTATGCGATATTTGTCCACCGCGCGTGAGGTGTGGAGCGAGCGCGTGAGCTGATAGCGTTCACGCAGTGAGAAAGTAAACCTTCCCACGGGCAGTTTGCCGGTCACGTCGACGGTCCAGCGGTTCTTGGAGCGCCAGTAGGGATGCTTCAGATTGTAGCCGTTATATTCGCTGACCTCTTTGATATTCCCATCGTCGTCTCTCTCCTGCCAGGACTCATACTTTTTCTCTTTCTCCTCCATCGAATAGGAGTAGAGGTAGTCGTAGCCGGTAGAGATCTCGAAGAATTTTATGGGCTTGTAGGCCACTTCAAATCCCACTGACCAGCGGTCTACGTTTTTGAAGTTGTTCTGCGAGCGGAAGCCGCCGCTAAGGGTGAACGAGAACGTCCCCACCTTCTTGGAGGCGGCAATGTCTGTCCATGTGCCCCAATTGCCGGCCCGTGAGCTCAGAGGCAGCGCGAGGAGACTTGCAAGGCTTAGAATACGAATGGTAGTCTTGAATTTCATTGTTATAGGCATTTATGGATAGTTGTGGTAAATCTTTACTTTAACTCTTGAAGAGGCGATCTGTTCCCTCAATGGCTATTCGTAGTTGCGCGGCATCTTCTCCATCGTGTCCGCTTCGTTCTCGCGGACCGTATTGGTGTCGTAGTAGATCTTGAGGAGCGCCGTGTCGTTCATAAAGTCGATAGAGCCAATGTCCACGCGGGTGATCTTGAGTCCTGTGCGGCTCTCCAGGTCTGCCACCAGCTGGTCGTGGCATGCGGGAGTGATGAGCTTGATATTATCGTAGCGGACATACTTGCAGCCTGTGCGCTTGAGGAAATGGTTGCTCTCGGCCACGGCCACCACCACTACGAAGAGCAGGTTGGCCGCCAGAAGTTCGGCTACGCTCAGGCGCGCGCTCATACCGTTGATGACGGAGATGGCCACCACGAAGAACAGGTATGTCATCTCGCGGATAGGCACGCTCTCAGTGCGGTAGCGGATGATGCCGAATACGGCGAACAGTCCGAGGGCGGCGCCAATCTTTATCTTCGACCCGTCCATGAGGTAGATCATCATGAAGATGCTGACCGACAGCATGACAAAGGCGAAGTAATAATCGCGGCGACGTGCGCGGGGATAATAGAAGAAGTTTACTATTATATATACGAATACGGCGTTAAGTGCGAAACGGATGAGCATTTCTGCGAGCCCTGATACGTTGATTAGTGGTATTCCGAGGAATGTGATGTCAGACAGGCTGCTTAAAAGGGAAATCATTTTAATTTTGGTATATGGATAGGTGGTTGTTATTATTGTTCTTTGTCTCGACAGGCCGGTGGCGTCATATCTCGAGCCTGCTTATCTTTATCATATTTTCCTTGAATTTGTTGTGCTTCACATCCGGGTTGGTGAGATAGGTTCCGATGCAGTATTTGCTGAATCCGCTTGCCTTTATCCTCAGTTCGCGCAGCACATCTATGCTGTCCGAGGACCTTTTGCCGGAGCTCTTTACCTCCATGATGACCAGCGAACCAAGGGATGTGTCGGTATTAGTCTCTATGTTATGAAATTTCAGGTCGAAATCCAGCGTGATCCTCTCGTTCATCTTGCGGCTAACGAGTGTGACGCGGTGAAATGAGTTGGTGAGGCAGGGATGTATCTCGTCGAGCCTTACATCTGCCTTGTCTTCCAGAAACTCCTCGTCATCGCTGTTCACGTCCTCCGGATTGGCCAGCCGTACGCGGCTCTTGCGCGTCATGGAGTGATTGTCCTTGTTCTTCACCTCGAGAAAAGAGGTGGCCGTATCCACATACGTGCGCACCCTTACCTTCACGCGCGGCCGGGCGCCGTTGTGATGCATGGTATAGAAGTGGTGGTCCGCGGTGTCCCAGTAAGTGGTGGCATAGGAAGCCACCGGGCTGTCGCCGGCCACGAGGAGATAATAGGAGTCCTTTACCATGTTGAGATATTGCAGCAGGAGCTTTTTATTCGCCAGATATTTGCGGTCAACACGGTCCATGAGCCGCACTTTCCCTAACTGTTCCAGATTGAGGCGCGGCATGGATGACAATATTTGTTCTAGTTGATCGTAAAACTCCATACTTTTGAATATATCCCTACAAAGGTATGAAATTTTCCTTACATCTTGCTTTTTTTACTTCTATGACGCTTATAAAAATTGCAAAAAACGTGTTTTCGTGTGTGATGTCGCATATCTTTTTAATCAAATGGAACATTTCCGGCCTTTATACCTTCGTAAAAACGCTTCGGAGCGCGGACTTCCGGCTTGTGCCTGGCCTGTTGTCCCAGATCATCAATGGCAAACGGTTTCTGGTGTATAGCAGTGCTGCGTAGGCTTGGTTTTTCCGGCCATTGGCGCTGCGGCAATGCGGTCATCCTTCACCGGAATGATCACAAAGCGCAGGACGCCGGTCACCACAGGGGCGGTGATATATTCTTTCCACGTTCATCTTCGGCGGAGAGAACACGCTTTCCGCCGCTAAGAACAGAGCGGGGAGACTATCTGTCGGAGAGTCTTTACTGCTTGTCGTCTGGAAAGGCGTTCCAGCCCTGGGCCTTGAGCTCTATCTCTGCTCCGGCGCGGGTGACGAGGGTATTGCCCAGTTCCGGACGGGTGATGTTGCCGATGACATGCACATCCTCCACTTCCCGTATCTTGTCGTAATCCTTGAGCGGTACGGTGAAGAGCAGTTCATAATCCTCTCCTCCGCTCAGGGCGGCGGTGACCGGGTTTATGCCAAAGTCATCGGCGAGCGAGGAAGTCTGGTAGTCGATGGGAATGCGCTCCTCGTAGATGCGGCATCCCTTGTTGCTCGCCTTGGCTATATGCATGGCTTCCGAGGACAGACCGTCGGAGATGTCTATCATAGCGGTGGGCTGGATACCGGCTTTGCGCAGGGCCTGGACGATGTCGTAGCGGGCCTCGGGTTTGAGCTGCCTCTCCAGGAGATACTCATGCCCGGCGAAGTCCGGCTGCTGGATGGCAAGGCGGCTCTCTACGGTCTTGGCTTTGGCCGTCTGCTCTTCAAACACGGCCTTCTCCCTCTCCAGCAATTGCAGCCCCATATAGGCGGCGCCGAGATTGCCCGTGACGCAGAGCAGGTCGTTCTCCTGCGCGCCGCTCCGGTAGGCTATCTCGTCGCGCCGGGCTGAACCGATGCATGTGATGGCGATGGCCAGGCCGGTGAGCGAGGTGGATGTGTCGCCGCCCACGATGTCCACGTGGTAACGGTCGCACGCCGCGCGTATGCCGCTGTAGATGTCCTCCACGTTCTCTATCGAAAAGCGCGCTCCTATGGCGATGTCAACGATGAGCTGCTCTGGTGTGCCCATCATGGCGCAGATGTCGGAGATGTTCTCCACGGCAGCCTTGTAGCCGAGGTGGGGCAGAGGTACGTAAGTCAGGTCGAAGTGAACGCCCTCCATGAGCATGTCGGAGGTAACGAGCACCTGAGAGTCGGGGTAGTGGAGTACGGCGCAGTCGTCGCCGGCTCCGCGCTCGCTCGAATCGTTCTTCAGTTTGATGTCCCCCATGAGGCGCTTGATGAGCCCGAATTCTCCTATTGATGATATCTCGGTGTGTTTCATTTGTAGCTATATATAATATGTATGGTGTGTGTTTGCTTACTCGTTGATCATTCTGTAGAAGAGGGTGCAGAGCCGCTTCTCGGCTCTGTTGGCCACATCCTCCACTTCGGTGTGAGTGGTGAGTTTGGCGGCGCTCTTGGCCGGGACATTGGTAATGACGCTTATGCCGAACACCCGCATGCCCTGATGGCGGGCCACTATCACCTCGGGCACAGTGCTCATGCCCACGGCGTCGGCGCCGAAGAGGCGGTACATGCGATATTCGGCCGGTGTCTCGTAGGTCGGACCGGAGTTGGCGAGATAGACACCGTGCCTCAGTGTGATGCCAATGTCGGCGGCTATCGCGTCGGCCTTGCTGATGAGCTCCCGGTCGTAGGCGCAGCTCATGTCGGGGAATCGGGGGCCGGGCTCCAGGTTCCTGCCGCGCAGCGGATGCTCCGGCAGGAAGTTGATGTGGTCGGTGATCACCATCAGGTCGCCGGCGTCGTAGTCGGAATTGGTACCGCCGGCGGCATTGCTGACGTAGAGCGTCCTGACGCCCAGGGCGCCGAATACGCGGACGGGGAAGGTGACCTGCTTCATCGAGTAGCCTTCGTAGTAGTGGAAACGCCCTTTCATGGCGATGACATACTTGTCTCCGAGGCGCCCGAAGATCAGTTTGCCCTCGTGCCCCTCGACCGTGGAGACGGGGAAGTGCGGGATGTCTTTGTATTGCCATTCCTTCTCGACCCTGATGTCGCTCGCCAGGTTGCCCAGGCCGGAGCCGAGGATTATGGCCGTCCCGGCGCGTCCTGCTATGGCGGGGGCGAGAAACGCGGCCGTCTCTTTTATCTCATTTATTTCGTCTGACATAGTCTAAGATTATTTTGTTGAATGTCTCTTGCTCTTCAAAAAGGAACTCGGCCCGGATGGGCAGAGCGTATATGGTGTCCCGTATCCTGCTGTCGTCTTTCTCCAGGCGGCTGTACAGGCGCGATGCGTCCTTCTCTGTGGTGATGATAAGCGGCGACTTGCTGCTCAGCGCGAACTTGCGCAGCTCTTCAAGTTCGCTCGCCGTAAAGCTGTGGTGGTCGGGCAGGGCGATGTTGCGCGCCGCGGGGGCGAAGCTCTTCACTCTCTCGAAGAACGGTCTGGGCCTCGCGATGCCGGCAAGGGCGATGACGTCGCCGTGCCCGGCGAGAAGCGCGGCCATCTCCGTCTCCTCATGGGTGAATATGTTGTAGGGGCGTCCGTAGGCGATGGTGGAGAAGAACACGCGCTGCCCGGGTCGTGGCGACAGCCGGCGGATGATGGATTGTGCCGACGGGCGCGTGAGAGCGGGCGGACATTTGGTGACGATGATGATGTCGGCCCTCCTGCGGGCGGCGGAAGGTTCGCGCATCAGGCCCATTGGGAACGGGTAGTCGCTGTAAATGGGGTGGGAGTAATCGGTGAGCATGATGAGCATCCCCGGCCTTACACGGCGGTACTGCATGGCGTCGTCCAAAAGCACTGCGTCGACTTTGGGCTTTATGTCGCTCTCCATCAGGCGCTCTATCGCTTCGCAGCGGTCGGCGTCGGCCACGAAGCGGACACCGGGGAACCGCCGCATCATCTGCCACGGCTCGTCGCCAAGCTCGGCGGCGGTGGAGGAGGGCGTGGCCATCACCAATCCGCGGCTCTTGCGGCGGTAGCCGCGGCTGACAACAGCCATGTTCGAGCCGCCGGAGAGAAGCCTGAGCAGATATTCGATGAGCGGTGTTTTGCCCGTGCCGCCCACTGTGATATTGCCCACGGCGATGACCGGGAGCGGAAAACTCACAGATGAGAATAGCCCGCGCTCATAGCAGGCGTTGCGGATACAGACAACGAGGCTGTATATCAGGGCAAAGGGTGCCAGCAGATAACGGAGTATTCTCAGCAGAGGCATGACCGGACAGATTTACCTGATGACGGGATTGTACGGGATGCGGGCCTGCACGCGGTCCATGCTCTTGATGTCCTTAATCATGGAGAAGGCGGGATACATCTCGCCCAAATAGCTGCGCAGCTGCGACTGCGCCCAGAAGTTGCCGCGCTCCGTGATGAGCTGCTCCCACCACTGTTGCTGTGCGGGATAGTAGGCGGCGTGATATTCTTTCAGCCCGGCCCGCTTCGCGGCGATGCCCACGGCGTCGCTGAGGTTGCCCAGCTTGTCTACGAGCTTTATGCCGAGAGCGTCTTTGCCGGTCCAGACACGGCCCTGCGCTATCTTGTCAACGGCGGCGACATTCATCTTGCGGCCCTCAGCCACGCGCTTGAGAAAGAGGGCGTAGCCGCGGTCTACATAGCTCTGCATCAGCGTCATCTCACTCGGGTTGAGCGGGCGCGACATGGAGAAGAAGTCGGAGTGGGCGTTGGTCTTGACGCCGTCGAAGTGAATGCCGAGCTTGTTGTTCATCAAGGTGCTCACGTCCGGTATCATGCCGAATATACCTATGCTGCCGGTAAGCGTGGTGGGCTCGGCCACGATATAGTCGGCGGCGGAACTCATATAATATGCGCCCGAGGCGGCCATGTCGCTCATCGAGACGACGACGGGTTTGGCCTTGGAGAGCTGCTTTACGGCCCGCCATAACTGCTCCGAGGCGTAGGCGCTGCCGCCGCCGGAATTTATCCTCAGTACAACGGCCTTCACGTCATCGTCCTCGGCAAGATCGCGGAGGTCCTTGATCACATTGGCCGCTACGATGGAGTTGTCCGTGCCAAAGCCCGACTCGTTGCTGTCCACGATGCTGCCCGTGGCGTAGTAGACGGCGACCTCTCCGCCGGCGGTGTTATCATCCGTCGCCTCGAACAGGTCGGCCGGCCTTACAAAGTTTATATCGCTTATCTTGTCCTTCCCGGTCTTGCGGGCGATGGCCATCAGCGCCTGATCCCCGTAGGCCAGACTGTCGATGAGCCCCGAGCGCAGTGTCTCGCGGCTGTCCTGCAGGGCCATATACTTGTCCGCGTAAGCATTGAGCGTCGTGGTGGGTATCTTGCGCGAGAGGGCGACATTGGCGAGCATGTGGTCCCAGATGCTGCCCAGGTAGCGCGACACCTGCTCCTTGTTGGCCGGCGACATCGCGGTCGACGTGTACGGCTCTACGTAGCTCTTGTAGGTGCCCACTCTCACGACCTGCATCTTGACGCCCACCTTGTCCAGCAGGTCCTTGTAGAACATCATCTCTCCGCCCAGGCCGCGCCATTCCAGTTCGCCGGCCGGGTTCATCAGTATCTCAGAAGCGGCGGAGCATACATAGTAAGCGCCCTGAGTATAGGTGCCGCTGTAGCTGACCACGAATTTCCCGCTTTTCCGGAACTCGACGATGGCCCGCCTGAGCTCTTCGAGACTGGCCGGCGAGGCTTCGAGCACGCCCGCGGATATGTAAATGCCGTCAATGTTCTTGTTGTGCTTCGCCACGTCTATGGCCCGGAGCATTTCCTCCAGACTGGGATTGTAAGACTGAAGGTTCATGTCGACGAGCGGATTGCTGCTGGCGCGCTCGGAGAGGACGCCCTTCAGGTCCAGACGCAGCACGGAGTGGGCCGCAATGGACGACCGGCCCGAGGCTACGAGCGGGGCTATCACCATCATCAGCGAGAACACGATTATAATGGCGATGGCAATGAATACGCCGGCGGCGGAACTGAGCACATTGAGCAAAAACTTTTTCATATCCTTTGTATTATTGTATATATTGCAAATATACGCTTTTATCTTCTTATTTCCCGCCGCCTGACAGCCTTTTTATGCCCTTATAATGCCGTTAGAATTACTGCCGTCTGCGATTTCTCGCAGCGTTTCTCTTTTGCAGGGAAATATATTGCGCCTCCGGGCGCACTCCGATACATATATAATATGAGTAATCCACTATGCGGGGACCACCGAATGCGCACAATGGAAATATGCTCCCGCAAAACAGGAAAACTACATAGGACTTGAGGAAAATCACATTTGAGGTATTTTAAAACATCTCAAACATAATTTTCGCCCTATTTGGGGCTCTGATTTTTAAGAAGTTACAAAGGTGGGAAAATCGGCTTTACGTCGTCAGCAAAGCCTCAGGAAGAATACGCCGGACGTGCGTGGAATATACGTCCTCCCCTCCGGAAGTGACGACATGCGCACAGCGGAAAAGGCTTCCCGCATGTCAGATAATTCTGATGCGAACAGACGAAATTCTCATGCGAACGGACTCGCAGTCTGTTGCGATCAGAAATTATCCTCATTGGACAAGAAAAATTTCCCGTGGGAGAAGAAGAATTTCTACTACGAGATAAAAAAATTTATCTCGTAGTAGACGACTCGTTAACTCGTAGATAAAATAATTTATCTCGTAGTAGAATTTGCGCTTCTGCGGGGTGCTGATTTTTAGAACTTTATAAAGGCTGAAATCAAGCCTGCTGAAGGTCGGCTGGCTTATTCTGTTTCGGCTTTATTCCTATTTCAGAACCGACATGCTCCGTCCTGCAGATTGGCATTGCCGCAAGGAGATTCACTTGTTATTTCCGCTCTTCCTGCCCGGCTTGCTGCAAGAGAGCGAAGGGGATGGTGAGGCTCGCAGTGCCGTCGAGGGTCGGTTCGTTGGTAGAATAGTCGTGCGTGCTGTCGTGATAAACGACGTCGCCCGGCTGATAGTCCTCATAGTTCACCCCGCCTTCGGTGCTGATGCCTATGAGCGAACCGAATATGGATTTGTAGACAGGACCGTCTACCAGTCCGCCCGTCGTGTTGCCCAGATGGTAACGGATGATATAGGAGTGGGGCTGAGTAGGGTAGACTCCGTCGGCTGGCAGACCGACGATCATGCTGACGCCCCAGGGATTGCATCCCAGGAGCCAGTCGCGCAGGGAGCATTCCATCTCGCGGTAGGTATTGTCACCCGAGAGGCGGCGGTAGAGAATGCATTGCGTGAGCATGGCCGATACAAGGTTGTTGGAGCACCATATGCCCGGTATGCCGAAGTGGAACGGGTGGTTTTTGCCTTTGCGGTATACGCGGTCGATGCCGGCGCGCATGTCGCTGAGGAGCTCTGAGCGCAGTTTGCCGCCCTTCTCGCGCGCTAACAGGTAATGGCCGAGGTTGATAAACGGATACCACTGATAGTGGCGGGCCGTGTCGGCGAGCATCCATGGCTTCACAGGTACGGCGTGTGCATACCGGGCGGCGTCGCTGTAATAATCGTCGCGCGTGGTCATGCGGTAGAGCTCAAAGGCGGCGAGCTCCATATCGTCCTGCCAGTCGGTCTCCTCGTAGATGTAGGGAGACAGCACCGATGCCGTCTGACATGCTCCCGGTTTCCTGACTCCTGCGTGGTAAGCCACGGCGGCTTTGTCGCGGATGGTGGCTGCAAATGCGGGGTAGAACGGCCTCAGCACCCGTGAGCCCAGAGCGAAGCAGGAGGCAAACTTGCCCGCCGTGCTCGCTATGCCCGTGGTGTTGTTGAGCAGCCCGTGGCGGCCGCGCATCTGAGGTTCGCCGGAGCAGTACCACACCGGCCTCGGACCGCCTTTTCCCCAGCCGTAATCGGCCATATCCTTGGAGGGCAGGCGCATGCCGACGTGATCGCGGTCGTCGGCGATCTGATTGTACATCTCGTAAGGGCGCGGGTTCATGCGGTTTAGCCACCGGAGCCCCCAGTAGATCTCGTCGACAATGTCCGGTATGCCGTTTGCTCCGGCTGTGCCGTCGCTGTTGTGGCTGTCGCCGAATGCTCCGGGGCACTGCATGTAAGCGAACATCATCTGGTAGATGGCCGTGGCGGAGGTGGTGGTGTACTGCAGACAGTCGGACGCGTCGTGCCAGCCGCCGCGGCAGTCCAGATATGTGCTGTCTCTCGTGGGAGATGTGTTCTCGCCCGTCTCAGAGCCGCCGGGGGAGACGTAGCCGACGATTATCCCGTCGCGCGTGTGGCAGCTGTCCCGGAGGAACGGGTTCCAGCCGCAGCGCTGCTGCCGCAGGTAATTGAGCACAAAGTCCGCCGTGCCATCGTATACGTCTTTTCCTATCCTGAACGAGGGGGACACGAGCTTCAGCGGCTTTCCCATTTTGGCCGTCTTGCCCGCGAAGAGACAACTGGCCTCGATGTGGAATTTGCCCGGCTCTTTCAGCTTTGAAAAGTCAAGCCGCGCCGTGCTCTTTATCCGGCCCAGTTCGCCATAATCGGTGATTTTGCCTTTCGCCTTCTTGCGGACGCCGCCGTTCCTGACGGAGAAAACTGTGCGGCCCGTCGTCTCGTCTATAACGCTGAAGGAGCTGACCTGCACCGGCTCGCGGCTCACGAGCACGGCGACCTTGGAGTCGTGCGGCAGGTAGCCCAGCTGGTTTACTCTGATCTGCGCTCCCGCGGCCCGGAAGGTCAGGGCCAGAAGCAGCATAAGCAGCAGCCTGCTATTGCAAATCGTACCAGCCGTCATCCTGATTGTTTTCATTCTGCTGGTTGTCCTGCTCGTTGTCATCATTATTGTCCTGTTGTTCATCGCTTTGTTGTGACTCGGAGGGAAGCGCGTCCTCGCTCTGGTAGATGTCGGTCTGCTGGTCCAGCATGAGGTCGGGCTTTATCTTGAGCGGGGCGAAGTTCTTGTCGTAGAACTTCTGGTAGTCGGCGATGCTGTAGTCTACGCCGAGCTTCTGCATGTTGTCGGTCGAGATGACGATGATGCGCGTGTGCACGAGCTTCGGCTGAACGGACTTCTCGGTGTAAAGCATCTGGACGTAGGAGTGGGCCTCGTCAAAGTTTTTGAAGCCCTTGACGATGAGCTCGCCGAGGCCCTCCTGTGCGGTCTGCTCTATCTCGAAGCGGCGCACCTCAAAGTTGGTGAAGTTGTATTTGGCCACGTCGTAGAGCAGCTCGTTCTGGTCCACCGAGTCGGCGGGATAGGCTATGATAACGTTAAAGGGTGTGTTCCTCTCCTTGGAGAGCTGCCCGGCTGCGGCGAGCGAGTCGAGCACCGCGTCGGCTCCGCCACTGCGGCGTTCCCAGAGAGAAGCTATGCTGAACATCCCCGTGCCCGGATCGCGGCCGGCCTTCACACCTTTGTAGATCGACTGTGCAAGGGCGGTGATGTCTTCTTTGGGATATTTCTTGATGAGGGTGTCGAGCTCGGAGAGGAATGCGTCGCGCCGGCCCTCCTTCAGGTTTGCCATCGCGTCGAGGAACATGAAGCGCGGGCGGTTGTCGCCGTCGGGGAAGCGCGTAGCGGAGACGGCCGCATTGCGCATTATTGGCGCAATGTCGCCGCGCTTGTAGGCCTCATAGGCGTCGCGGTAGAGCGAGTCCTCCGTCTGGCGTCCGTAGCGGGCGTCGTATTCGAAGTTGGGGTCGGTGATAATCTTGGTGAGCTTGTCCTGAGCGTACTGTGAGGACAGTAGGTCTTTGTACTTCTGTGCTTCGACCTTGTTGCCCATCTGCGACTCGAGCAGAAAGAGCTCATAGAGCACCTCGTTCATCTGCTTGTAGTCGGGATACTGCGTGAAGACGCGCGTCAGGGATTTCTCGGCCAGCGGCAGATTCTCCAGCTTGTCCTTCTCGATCACGCCGGCTTTGTGGAGGGCTTCCGCTATCTTGGCGTTGCTCTCTGCTATCTGGTCATCGGTGAGCGGCAGCTGCTGGAGATAATACTCTCTCGTGAGGCGCTCATCCTGCTTCTCGCCTTTCTTCGATTTGTCGCCGCCACCCGTAGCGACGCTGTCCTTGCCGGCTTCCTGCTTCGTCTGCGTGGTGTCAGTCTTGGCCTTGCCCTTAACGCCGGTGCTGTCATTCACTTCTCCGCCTCCGTTCTCTTCGTCTGTGGTGGTGGGCTGTGTGACCTCCTTGTTGCTCCGTCGCCAGTTGTCCTCGTTGGGACGGTTGCCCCAGATGCGCTGGAAGGACTCCTTGCCGCTTGTCACGGCAGGCGGATTGTAGAAGTACCATTTGCTGTCAGCGCCGCCAGTGCTCTTGCCGCTCTTGTTCTGGCTCTGATCCTGCGAAGCGGTAGCGGCATTGTTCGCCCGCCCGCCGTTCTTGCGCAGCTCCTCCGCGGCGGCTTTGCGCCTCTCTTCGCGTATCTTTTTCTTGGCCAGTTCGATGGCTTTGTCAAACACCTCGTTCTGCTTGTCGGCGGGCATCTTGGCGAGCGCCTGCATGCTGTCCTGTACGAAGACGACCGAGGTATGCGGCTCCAGCTCCTCTATCACTTTGCTGAGCCGGGAGATGCTGTCGTAATCGGGCCTCTCTTTCGAGATCATGCCGACGGCGGCGGAGAAGCAGCGGCGGGCCGAGGTAAAGTCCAGCCTGTTATAATATATGCTGCCCAGCCTGAGCAGCAGCGCGCCCTTCTCTACGCCGCTGCGGGTGGATTTCCCTGCGCCCGTCTCGTAGGCGGCGATGGCCTTCGTCGTGTCGCCGGAGGCGAGGTGAATGTTGCCGATGGCGTAGTATATCTGATCGTAGTAGTTCTTGTTCTTGTCCTTGCCGGCCATGCGCTTGAGGCGGGATATCATGCTCTTCGCCTTGCCAGTGGAGGCCATCTCGGCCTGCATGATGCGGGCGTTGAGCTGCACCTCGTAGGGCGGGCTTTTGCGTATCACACGGGAGAGATACTTGTATGCGTTCTTCCGTTCGCCCTGCTTGTCGTAGATCTGAGCCACGAGGTAGTATAGCCTAGCCTTGGATATGGCACCGTCGGCGTGCTTGATGCTGCGGAGAATGTAGGGCAGAGCTTCGTCGTAGCGCTTCTGGCGGGAGTAGAAGTCGGCGTAGGCGGCGTTGAGCGTGGCTCTTGCAGAGCGCGGCACAGAGTCGCGGCCTATCTTGTTGCGGAATATGTCCTCCGCGTCATAATACCAGCCAAGCTCGCTGTAGCATGTGGCCAGCCAGGCGCGGCTCTCCTGCAGTACATCCGGTTCGGCGGCATACAGGCGGCAGACATAGGAGAATGTGGAAGCCGCTTCGATAAAGTTTCCCTGATGAAATTGCGACATGCCGAGCAGCAGCCAGGCGTTCTTTAGGAAAGGATTGTATTCCTTCTTGGCCAGGATGCGCTTCTGCTTGGCTGTGCGGCGGCGCGTGCGGTCTATCTTGGGCTTGCGCTTGATGGAGTGGTTCTTTATAGCCTTCTCGCTCTTCTCAATGGCTGTGGTAAAGTTCCCCTTGCCCAGCGAAGCGGTAGACTTGTTGCTGACGGAGAAGAAGGGCAGCATATCGGTGTAGTCGTCCTTGTTGCCGTCTCTCTGCGCCGCCACGCCTTCCTTGTAAGCCTCGTGACCGTTGAAATAAGTGTTGTATCGCGCGGTAAACGAGTGGTAGAAACGCGTCATAGAGGTGTTCTTCTCGGTCGAGCAGGCAGAGAGAACAAGCAGAATGATGGATATTAAAGATATATTGCGGGTTGTCAGCTTCACTTTAGCGCGAGGTAATTCTCCGGGCAGAAACGTCCGGATACACTTCATGTAGATAACGGAGAGCCATGCGCCTTTATTGTGAAGGGAGTGCATGCTTTTGTGTCCCGCTTTGTGTGTTATAAGGATGATGTAATGGGGGCGCGATGCATTTTGTAAAGAAATCGTCTGCGCATTAAGCACAATAACAGCGGCACTGCCCGGAAGCGATGCCGCTGTTATTATAGCGATTCTCTCCGCCTGAGAGGCGGGGCGGCGCAGAGTTATTTGCCGCCGAAGAAGGCGCTCACGCGGTCGGCGCTAAGCAGCGTCCACAGCGAGGCTACCGTCCATCCCGGAGCAAAGATATTATTGTAAAATCCCTTGCCGTTGCGGCCGTAATCCCAGGTCGTGTGCTGCACCACTTCAGGATTGTAGCCCACCTTGCCCACGCCGCAAAGGTTCTTGTCCGTAGGCAGGAGCTGGAGCATGGAGGAGTGGATGACGTCGGCCATCTTGGCAAAACGCGGTTCGTCGGTGTTGGCCGTGAGCCACTTCAGGATGGTGGCAAACTCGAAGATATATACGTCGATGTGGTTGTTCTCGACCGATACATTGCCCCAGCCTCTCGACTTGAAACCGAGGTCGCCGAGCATCTGGCCCGTAGCAAAGGGCACATCCCATGTATAATACCACGACGCGCAGAAGTATGCGGCCTTCTTGCAGAGGTCGATATAGTGCTGACGCTCCTTGCCCTTGGCCACGAACGAGATGTAATAGAGCGCGTCGCAGGCGTAGAACGATGCTTCCTTGTCCTCGCAGTTGGCGTCAAGCGTGGAGGAGAAATAGTCGGAGGTGGAGATAATATTCTTCTCGAGATAGCTGATCGTCTTGCGGGCAGCCTCGAGATATCCCTTGTTCTTGAAATACTTGTATCCCATGGCGAGAGCCAGCGTAGCGCACGGCGTACTGCCGCCGGAGGGGTCAACGTCCTTGAACGAGGCGTCAAACTTGCGCGCGAAGGAACCGTCGGGCTTCTGCATCTTGACAAAGTTGTTGAGGAGCGTCTTCAGGCGGGCCTCCCACTTGGCGTGAGAGCGGTGGTGAAGCTTTTCATACTGGAGGTAGTAGAACATGGCCATCACGCCCTCGCTCTGACGACGGATGCTGAATACCTTGGTCTTCTCGTTCTTGGCTGCGTTTATCCACTCTATAAAGAAGCCGGTCTCATTGAATCCTTTCTCCAGATAAGAGTCGATAACCGCATTGCCTATCTTTACGAGCTCGGGCTTTCCCTTGGCCTCGCCGTATTCGATGGCGTTGAATGCGTTGAGTAGCGTGCGGCCTACAAATCCGACCTCTGCCTCGGGTACCGAAGCGCACGTGGCCACGTCCATGCCCCCGCTCGAGAGATACTTGATGGCGTCATACTTGTCCACGAAGGACTCGCGGAAATAATTGGACAATATATCCTTGGCAGCATCGTCCGTATACTTCGGCGTGAGCGGCGCGGGAGCGTCGACATCGAAGCAGAACTGCCAGGCGCCGGCGACAAACTCAGAGTAGTCTTTATAGTTGCCGCCCTTTATCTTCCAGCTCACTGTGACGCTCTCTCCCTCCGACAGCTTCTCAAAGGTCGCAATGCCCGGGATGAGCTGCAGCTTGCGGATATAGCGGGTAGGCTGCTCCTTGTACGGGAACCCGAATGAAAGCGCGGGAGCGTTGCCGTCTGCGTTCACAAATCCCGTGTAGCCTACAGTCGTTTTGCCGGAGAGCACTACATTGCCCGACAGATCCTTGGCCAGGCAGTCTGTGCCCTGAGGCTCTATGCTGCGCAGCACCATCACGCCGCGGCCGGTAGACTCGTTGAATATACCCGTGAGCGGGCTGCTGAGGCGATCCTCTCTGACTGTCCAGCTCTTGGATGTCTTGAACGAGGGAGCCTCCTTGGGCGAACGCATATTCTTGTGATACCAGAATCCCGGCATGTAGTAGAGGCATCCGTCGGCAGTGCCCTCAAACGCGTCCGTATACTCCAGACGGAAATACACCGGCCTCGTAGCTGTCACGGTAGCCGTGACCGTGCTGACGCCACCTTCCGCCGTTATCTGGCTCTTTATGCTGAGCGGTTGACCTGCGGCGTTTGTGCTGCCCGACTGCGGGTTAAACTGTGCCTGGGATACCTTTACAGCCCCGGGCTCATAGTAGAAAACATTGCCGGAGAGCTTCACGCCCTGAGCTCCGGCAAACATGCACGACGCCGTAGCCAGCAGCGTGAGCATTGTCGTTTTGATTTTTATCATATCTTGTAGTTGTTATGGTTAGCGATATCGGGAAGCAGAAGGAGCGCTCCTCTGCCCGCTGTGCAAAGATATGAAAAATCAATCAGATTCATGCCCGGAGCAGGGGATTATGCTTCCTATTTCTCATGAATGAATTTGTGTCGCTCATCTTAGTGTTCCGGCCGAAGATTCCGGCGTGAAAATGTACGATCTGCACGAAGAACAGGCTGAGCAAGCATCGTTATTTCAGGTTTCCCGGCCTGAGAATCGTGATCTCCCGCCCGTTTATCGTGATTGTCCCTTCGTTTGCCATCTCAGTCAGCACCCTCTTGAGAGAGAATTTCTGTATGCCGAAGCTGTCTGCGATCTCCTGACGGCTGCGCGGCAACGTTATGGAGAGCGTATTCTGCGCCTCAGCCTCCTTCTGCAGCAGGAACGCCACCTTCTCGCGCACGCTCATCAGCGCCAGCACCCTTGTCCTCCTGGTCAGGAATACGCAGGTCGATGAGATAAGCCGGATGAAATTCATTCTCAGTCTGGCGTCCGTGTCGATCATTTTCTGAAAGCTCTCCTTCGTCATGCGCATCACTTTAACCTTCGTGTCAGTCTCCACGCTCACCGGCATAGCCCCATCGTTGGCAAAGAGGAGCGCGGGAGCCACCATGTCGCCCTTTCTGAGCCGCGTCATCTCCACCGGCCGTCCGTGCAGCGGGGCCATGCGGCAAATCAGTGTGCCGCTCACCACGATGTCGGCATGCGTAAGCGGAAGGCCCGCCAGAGCATAAATCTCGTGACGTGAGTAGTCTACGATGCGGCATGGGAACGCTTTGAGGGCAAGGGCTATCTCCGCTTCCTCCATTCCCGCGAAGAGAGGACAATGTTGCAATGCCATATAAACAGAATCTTCCATAGGTGCTCGCTAATCTGCTACGAAGGTAATCAAAAACCTTGTAACAGAGCGCAACTTATGGAAGATTCAGCCCGTCCGCGAAAAGCCTTTTAAGGCCATTCGTATCGTATTATTTCAGATAGGGAGTGATCTCTTTCACCCAGGCGTCGATCCTCTCCGCCGTCTTATCGCTCTCGTTGTCCTCGTCAAGAGCCAGACCGACAAACTCGCCGTCGATGACTGATGCCGAGTCGTCAAACTGGTAGCCGTCAGTCGGAACTGCGCCCACAATCTGTGCGCCGCTGTTCTCCAGCGCATGATATATCTCTGCCATCGAGCCGCAGAAGGTGTCGCTGTAGCTCGCGGAATCGCCGACGCCGAAGATGGCTACCGTCTTGCCGCTCAGGTCTGCGGCTTTCAGTTTCTCCAGGCCGTCGTACCAGTCGTCCTGCAGTTCCCCGGCACCCCATGTAGAGGAGCCAAGTATCAGATTGTCCGCCCCGGCTATCTGCTCGTCTGTCACATCGGCTACGTTAACTGCCGTTGCTCCCAACTTGTCTGCTATCTGCTCTGCCACGCCTTCGGTTGTCCCGGTCGTGGAACCGTATATCACTAATATTTTCATTGTCAATAATATTTCCTGTTTTTGTTGGTGTACTAATTTATGCTTTTCTCTGGACGCAAAGCGTCCTCTCTGTTGGTTCTGAACTAGAGTCACACATCATAATTTCGCCCTATCGCGTATCATCGTGATGATCATCTTGAAGGGCTTGCGTGCCGCTACAGAATGGCGCGCGCCGCTGGGGATGATGAAGCTCTCGCCGGCCTTGATGTCGTGCGCCGTGCCCTCGACCGTCAGTTCCATCTCGCCGTCGATCACCTGAATGAATGCGTCAAACGGCGCGATGTGCTCCGACAAACCCTGTCCCTCGTCGAAGGAGAACAGCGTGACGCTGCCCGAATCGTTGTGGATAAGTTCCTTGCTCACCACGCCGCCTTCTGCGTAATCGATTGCTTTACTTGTGTTGAATGTCTCGCCTTTTTGAATTCTCTTGCTCATAGTCTTTATTTATTTGGTTGATATTCTACTTAATAGTTTGCAAGAGCTGTACCAACGCTATATGGATAGAAAAGAGGGAAACAAATGTGCCCCCCTTTCGTAAGGGAGTGCAAAGAAGTCTGCCGCAGATGGCAGAAACTTCCGCCAAAAATGGCAAGAATGCTGTTAGAAGATAGATTAGCAGGCGCAGGCCAAAAATGAAGAAATGCCGGACAGGATGGCACGGGAACTTTTTTCCAAGAATGTGATGCCATGAAGAGAGACGCTTTATAAAATGAATGGAATGCTATAAAGAGCGTCAGGCATTTCTCCGTAAGAAGAAATGCCTGACGCCGGAGGAATCAATTCTGCCAGAGTTTCAGACAGGCGCTGAGGGCGCATCAGTCTTTCTCAAACATGTTTTTGTACCACTGCAGTTCGTCGTAGGTCTTGCGGATGTCGTTCATGTCGATGTCGAAAGAGCGGTCTACGGCGCGGGGAGTGTCGGCCGAGGAATGGGCGGTAAGCCAGTCGTATGTCTTTTGCAGGTACATCAGGCGGGCAAGCAGACTGTGGGAGCCGCCCTGTATCCAGTTGTATCGCAGCAGCGAGTCGGCGTGGTTCTCCTGCAGATAGTTCACTATGCGCTTTGATTGTTCAATGCTGACGGCGCGGTCGGCGGTGCCGTGCATTATCCAGAGCGGCACAGTTCCCAGTCCGGACATGTCTTTGAGCGAGCAGCCGCTACAGAGAGCCATGGCCGCCGCCACCTTGTGGGGATAAGTGCCTACGAAGTCGAGCGTGCCGTAGCCTCCGAGGCTCATGCCTATCACGAAGACGCGCGTGGTGTCGACGAGATAGTGTTTCTCCGTCCATTCCAGGAGGGCGTTGATCTTCTGAGGGTCCCATGCGCCTCCCGGGTTCTGCGGAGCCAGGACCATGGCGTCGATTATCTTGCCGCGCTCTATGGCATCGAGCACACCATAGCGGCGCACACGGTTCAGGTCATGGCCGCACAGACTGGCGCCGTGCAGGAAGATGATGAGAGGCGTGACATGATTGTTGGCTTCGTAGTCGGCGGGGGTATAAATCCAGAAATCGTAATTGTTTTCTACTTCGTTGCGCATCGGGGTAAACGTCCCTATCGGCAGTTTGTTATCCTGGGCTGCGGCGCGGAAGGGCAGCATACATATTATAAAGGATAGGATTATCCCGAGTTTCGCTGTAAAAGAATAGAACTTCATATTATTATAACGCCGGATTTCCCGGACTATTATAATGCTTCTGTGAAAATTCCCGTTCCGCTTGACGAAAATCCCATTTGTTGAAAATGCTGTTTCTTCGCAGGAATAAGAGCTTTTCTGAATTCTGGCGGAAAAATGCGGGGACAGAATGAATGTCTCGTTGCTTATAAGAAAATATTACTGTACGGTAAACATAGTGCCCCTTCTGTAATCCATTTGTAGAAAGGATAATTGAGGCCTGCGTAACTACGTAAGGATCAGTGTCCCGCGGAGGGCCGAAATTACATTTGAGACGTTTTGAAATACCTCAAATGTGTTTTTCCTCGTCTCAAATGTAGTTTTTGAGTTAAGCGGGAGGTTTTTTGAGAAGTGTATATACGATGTTTCCCGAAACGGGGAAATCCGTACGTATGCCCTGCCAGTATACAGTCTTAAGTCGGAAGCCGACGACGTGAAGGCAGTTTTCGCCCCTTTGTAAGTATATGAAAATCAGTAGCCATATGAGGGCCGAAATTACATTTGAGACGTTTTAAAATACCTCAAATGTGTTTTTCCTCATCTCAAATGTAGTTTTTGAGTTGCGCGGGAGGTTTTTTGAGAAGTGCATACACGATGCTTCCCAAATAGGGGAAGTCCATCCGTATGCCCTGTCAGTATACAATCTTAAGGCGGCTGCCGACGACTTAGAACCGCTTTCGTACGCTTTTCAAATACCTTAAATTCAGCGCCTGCGAGAGGGCTAAATTCTACTGCGAGATAAATTATTTTATCTACGAGTTAACG
>OMUV01000194.1 GCA_900314335.1 uncultured Prevotellaceae bacterium
TTTTAGGAAGTTACAAAGGTGGAAAAATTGGCTTTACGTCGTCAGCAAAGCCGCATGAAGAATCCGTCGGACGTGCGTGAAATATACCTGTTCCCCTCCGGGCGTGACGACCTCGGCGCATCGGAAAGCCTACCCGCATGTGCGGAAATTCTCATGGGACAAGACGAAATTCTCATGCGCATGAAAATAAATTCTCATGCGGACGAAAAAATATTCTCATGCGGATGAAAAATTATTCTCATGCGACCAGAAAAAGTTCTCATCCGGGCAGGAAAAATTCCCGTGGGAGCAGAAGAAATTCTACTACGAGATAAAAAATTTTATCTCGTAGTAGACGACTCGTTATCTCGCAGCTAAAATAATTTATCTCGCAGTAGAATTTTCCCCGCTGCGGGCTGCTTATTTTCAGATGGTTGAAAAGGGTTGGAAACAGGCTCTACGCCGCGGGTACAAGCCTTCGAACGCGATTAGAAGCGCATACTAATGGTATATGTTCCTCTTTGCGGCCGGCGATGAGCGCAGGCCGGGAAATTACGACCGTTATCCCTGCGGCGCGGTGCACGGCGGGGAAATAAAAACGCCGCCATGTCGCAATGGTGCGGCAGGGCGGCGTGGATGTCCTTAAGAGTGGCGGATTAATAGTTGTCTGCGAGAATCTCGAAGAACGACTTCGGATGAGCGCAAACGGGGCAAACTTCCGGAGCCTTCGGGCCGATCACCACGTGACCGCAGTTGCGGCAGATCCATACGCGGTCGCCTTCGCGGGCGAACACCTTGGCCTTCTCGATGTTGTCTACGAGTTTGCGATAGCGCTCCTCGTGACGCTTCTCGATGGCGGCTACCATCTCAAACTTGGCAGCGATCTGCGTGAAGCCCTCTTCGCGGGCTTCCTTGGCAAACTGGGCGTACATCTCTGTCCACTCATAGTTCTCGCCGGCGGCTGCGTCCTTCAGGTTGGCGAGTGTCTCGTCGATCGTGCCGCCGTTGAGGGCCTTGAACCACAGTTTGGCGTGCTCTCTCTCATTGCGGGCCGTCTCCTCGAAGATGGCTGCTATCTGCTCGTAGCCGTCCTTCTTGGCCTTGGAGGCATAGTAGGTGTACTTGTTCGTAGCTTTCGATTCGCCTGCAAAGGCTGTCTCGAGATTCTTCTCAGTCTTTGTTCCCTTTAAGTCTTTCATTGTTCTGTGAGTTTGTTTGTAATGTTATGTTATTCCTGTAGATAAGGATTTTATTTCAGTTTGTCGACGAAGAAGTCGGCTATCCTGTTGTAGAGGTGTTCGCGCGTGGCTCCGCCGTAGATGCTGTGGTTGCGGTTGGTGTACACCTGCATCTGGAACTGCTTTCCGCTCTGCACGAGGGCCTCGGAATATTCGGCGCTGTTCTGATAGTGCACGTTGTCGTCGGCTGTGCCGTGGATGAGGAGCAGGTCGCCGTGGAGCTTGTCGGCGCGCGAGATGGGGCAGTCGTCATAGCCCGACGCGTTCTCCGCGGGTGTGCGCATGTAGCGCTCCGTGTAGACGGTGTCGTAGAAGCGGTAGCTCGTGACGGGGGCCACGGCCACGCCGGCGCGGAAGACACCGCGTCCCTCGCTCATCGACATGAGCGTGTTGAAGCCGCCGTAGCTCCAGCCCCAGATGCCGATGCGATCCTTGTCGACATAGCTCTGCCCTCCGAGCCAGAGCGCCGTCTCTACCTGGTCCTGCGCCTCGAGGAGGCCGAGCCTGAGGTAGGTCTGCTTCTCAAAGTCGGCGCCGCGGCCGCCTGTGCCGCGACCGTCAACGCATACACAGATGAATCCCTTGGAGGCCAGATAGCGCTCCCACACCATGCCGCTCATAAAGCCTGAGCTCCACGAGTCCTTGACCTCCTGCGAGCCCGGGCCGCTGTACTGGTACATGATGACCGGGTATTTCTTGCTGCTGCTGAAGTCCGCGGGCTTTACCATGTAGCCGTTGAGCTCCGTGCCGCCTGAGGTGGTGAAGGAGAACATCTCGACCGTGGCGGGCGCGTCGGCCTCTACGCTTTGCTTGACGCTCTTATTGTCGATAAGCGTCTTGAGCACCTTGCCGTCGCCGCTGCGCAGCGTCGTGACGGGAGCCGTAGTGAGCGAGGAGTAGACATTGATGAAATATTTGAAGTCGGAGCTGAAGCTGGCAGAGTTGTCGCCCTTCTCAGTGGTGAGGCGGCGTGTCTTGCCCTTGAGGTCGGTGCTGAGAATGGTGGAATACCGCGGGCCGTCGATATCGGCCTGATAGTAGAAGCAGCCGTTCTCGGGATTGTAGCCATAGAATCGGCTCACCTCGTAATTGCCCTTGGTCACCTGAGCTTCCTGATGGCCGTTAATGTCATACCAATAGATATGATTGTAGCCCGAGCGGTCGCTGATCATGGCGAAGTGGTCGCCGTAGAATTTGAGGCTCTCGTAGGCCGACTCGCGGAGATACTTGTCATTGTTCTCCCTCACGAGCAGTTTGCAGATGCGCGAGCGGGGATTGGCGGCGTAGATGTCCATGCGGTCCTGATGGCGGTTGAGGGTCACCACGGCCACCTTCTCAGGGTCGGAGGTCTGGAAGATGCGCGGTATGTAGCCGTCGGCGTCGAGCGGCACATCGATGGCGCGCTCCACATGGCTCTTGATGTCGTAGGAGTGGACGCTCACCTTCGAGTTCTCCTCGCCGGCTTTGGGGTATTTGTAGCTGTAGGAGCCCGGGTATTCGCGGTATTCGTCCCTCTCGGGGCTCAGGCCCTTGTATAGCGGGAATGAGAACTCGCGCACGCGGCTCTCGTCATACTTTACCCACACCAGCATCTTGCTGTCGGCCGTAAAGACGTAGGAGCAGGCGGTGGAGAACTCCTCCTCGTTGACCCAGTCGGGCACACCGTTGAGAATCTTGCCCACTTCGCCGTCTTTGGTCACCTGGCTCTCGGCATTGTCGAAGAGGAGCTTGACTATGTACAGGTTGCCGCCGCGCACATAGGCTATCATCGTTCCGTCGGGGGAGAACTGCGGCTGCATCACGGGGCCTGAGCTCGTGAGCGGCGTGAGGGTCTTGTTGCCCACGTCGTAGATGTAATAATTGGCCGTGAAGGAGCGGCGGTAGATGCTCTTCGTGCCGGTCTGGATGAGTATGCGCTTGCCGTCGGGCGAGAGGATGTAGCCCTCGATGCTGCTCAGCTTGGCGCCGCGGGCGCTGTTGAGGTCGACGACGGTCGAGGTCTCGGCTCCGGTCCTGAAGGAGCATGATATGAGGCGCTTGCCGTCTTCGCTGATCTGCATATAGTTCGCTCCGTCGGGAGCGGGGCGGAATGAGCGCATGTAACGGGGGGAATATTTCCCGCCGGCGATGTCGCTTATCGTGATGCCGGAACCGGCAAGAGAGGGAAGGGCCGACAAAGCCATGATGAATAAAGATATGAGTAACTTTTGCATAGTTCTGATGTTTGATGCAAAAATACAAAATCCTGCCATATTACGTCCCTCCTCAGGGCGCGGCGGGACGAAAAAAGCCCTCTGTGAACTGATAATTCACAGAGGGGGTGTAATTCTGCTGCGTATCTAGATTGAGGTTATTCCTCGCTGTTTTCCTTCTCGAATGCGGCGATGAGCTTCTGCTGCACATCGCTGGGCACGAGCTCGTAGCTGGCGAACTTCATGCTGAAGTGGCCGCGGCCGCCCGTGATGCTGCTCAGCGTAGTGGAGTAGTCGGACATCTCGGCGAGAGGCACCTTTGCGGTGAGCTTCTGATAGTTGCCCTCCGTGTCCATGCCCATGATGATAGCCCTGCGTCCCTGCAGGTCGCTCATCGTGTCGCCCATCAGGTCGCCCGGCACCAGCACTTCCACGTCGTAGATAGGCTCCAGAATCTTCGGTCCGGCGTCCTTGAAGGCCAGCGAGAATGCGTTGCGGCCTGCGAGCGTGAAGGAGATCTCGTTGGAGTCCACGGGGTGCATCTTGCCGTCGTATACGATGACCCTGACATCGCGCGCATAGCTGCCGGTGAGCGGGCCGCGCTCCATGCGGCTCATCACGCCCTTGAGGATGGCGGGCATAAAGCGGGCATCGATGGCTCCGCCCACGACGGAGTTGATAAACTCGAGTTTGCCGCCCCATTCCAGGTCTACCGTTTCGGTCGAGCGCGGCGTGATACGGTATTCCTGCGAGCCGAACTTGTACACGGGCTTTGCGGGCTGTCCCTCCACTAGCGGTTCGATGATCAGATGCACTTCGCCAAACTGGCCGGCGCCGCCGCTCTGCTTCTTGTGGCGGTAGTCGGCGCGCGCGGGCTTGGTGATCGTCTCGCGGTAGGGGATGCGCGGCTCTCCGAACTCGATCTTTATCTTGTCATTGTTCTCTATTCTCCACTTGAGTGTGCGCAGATGGAATTCGCCCTGTCCGTGCACCAGTGTCTGCCTCAGCTCCTTGCTCTGCTCCACGACCCACGTCGGATCCTCCTCGTGCATGCGTGTCAGCGAGGCCATCAGCTTCTCCGTCTCGCTCTCGTTGACCGCCTTGATGGAGCGGGTGTACTTGAAGTCGGGATATTTGATGAAGTCGAACTTATAGTTGCAGCCCTTGCCGTTGAGCGTATTGCCCAGGCGCACGTCCTTGAGCTTGACGGTGCATCCGATGTCGCCGGCCTGCATCTCGCTCACCTTTTCCCTAAGGGCGCCGGAGGGCGAGAATATCTGCGCGATCCTTTCCTTCGAGCCGCGGTTGGCGTTGTCCAGTTCGTCGCCTTCCTTGATTGTGCCGCTCATCACCTTGAAGTACTGTACCTCGCCTATGTGCGGCTCCATGCCGGTCTTGAAGAAGAATATGCTCTCGGGGCCTGCGGCGTCGGGATGTATCTCCTCGCCTTCCGTGTCGACCACAGGGGGCATCTCGTCCACGAAGGGCACCACATTGCCCAGGAACTCCATCATTCGCCTTACGCCCATGTCCTTGCCTGCGCAGACACAGAACACGGGAAAGATGCTGCGGGTCACGAGGCCCTTGCGAATGCCTTCGCGCATCTCGTCCTCGGTCAGATTCTCCGTGTCAAAGAACTTCTCCATGAGCGTCTCGTCGTTCTCGGCGGCGTTCTCTACCAGTTTGGCGTGCCACTCCTTCGCCTTGTCCATCTGGTCGGCGGGAATGTCGTCTATCTCCGGCTTGCCGCCCTCTGGCTTCCATGTGTAATGCTTCATGAGCAGCACGTCGACCATCTCGTGGAAGTCCGGGCCGGTCTTGACGGGGAACTGGACGGGGGTCACCTTGTCGCCGTAGAGGCTGCGCAACTGGTGGATGATATTGTCGTAGTCACACTTCTCGTCGTCGAGACGGTTGATGAGGAATATCACCGGTTTGTTGAGCTTCTCGCAGTAGCGGAAATGATTCTGCGTCGTCACCTCCACGCCGTTCTGTCCGTTGATCATGATGACGGCCGTGTCCGTCACGCTGAGCGATGTGATCGTTGCGCCGATGAAGTCGTCCGAACCGGGGCAGTCGATAAAGTTCAGCTTCTTGCCGTTGTATTCTGTGTGAAACGGGGTGGCGAATACCGAGTAGCCATAGTCCTGCTCTACAGGGAAATAGTCGCTCACGGTGTTCTTGGCCGTGATTCTTCCCCTACGCTGTATCTGACCACTTTCATAAAGCAATGCTTCGGTGAGAGTGGTCTTACCCGCACCGTCGCTGCCGAGGAGACTAATGTTCTTGATTTCCTTTGTCTGATATACTTTCATGATAATCCGGTTAATGATTTTAAAGTATGCAGCACCTCTTTGATGCCTTTCGGGCTGCAATTTGCTAAATTTTCGCGAGATAAGCAACCTTTTGCCCCACAATTTTTCTCTTTTGGCAGCTTTTTCGCTCCATAATGCCTCTGCGGCGGCCTGTTTATGCCTTTTTCGGACGGATTCCCGAGCTCTTATTCCGTTTTTATGCCTCCCCGGCCAAATAATACGCTCCTTCGCCCGGCGGTTAAGGCGCAAAGCGCTAATTTTGCACCGTCTGAGATGTTTTATCCCGCGATGACAGGCATATATATACATATCCCATTCTGCAAGACACGCTGCGATTACTGCGCCTTCTATTCCACCACGCTCGGAGCGGAGTGGCGGGAGCGCTATGTGGTGCGCTTGTGCGCAGAGGCCGCCGAGCGCCGCGAGGAGAGCCCGGGCGGCGAGGTAAGCACAATATATATAGGCGGCGGCACGCCCTCGCAGCTGAGCGTGGAGCAGCTGGCGCGCATCTTCGAGACGCTCTATGCCGTCTATCATGTGAGCCCCGACGCCGAGGTGACTATCGAGGTCAACCCGGACGATATCACGGAGCCCTATGTCGCGGGCCTCGCGCAGCTGCCGATAAACCGTATCAGCATGGGCGTGCAGAGCTTCGACGACAGTCTGCTCAGGCGTATCCACCGCCGTCATACCGCCGCCCAGGCCATAGAGGCTTACCGGCGTCTCAGGGAATATTTCCACAACATAAGCATCGATCTCATCTACGCCCTGCCCGGCGAGGACCTGAAGCGCTGGACGGCCGACATCGACAGGGCCGTGGAGCTCGCGCCCGAGCATATCTCCGCCTATGCCCTGAGCTACGAGGAGGGCACGCCGCTGACGGCTCAGCTGCAGGCCGGCCGTGTGCACGAGACCGATGAGGAGACATATATTAGTATGTACAATCTGCTCGTGGACCGCCTCACCGCCGCCGGCTATGAGCTCTACGAGATATCCAATCTGTGCCGCCCGTCCTTTCGCGCGCGCCACAATTCCTCCTACTGGCACGGCGTCCCCTACATCGGGCTCGGCGCGGGCGCCCACTCCTACGACGGCGACTCGAGGCGCATCAATCTGCCCGACGTGCGCTCCTACGCAGAGAGTAAGGCGAATGTGCCATGCCGCATAGAGCGACTCTCGGACAATGAGAAATATGATGAGATGGTAATGACGCGTCTGCGCACCTCCGACGGACTTCTGCTCTCTGAGGTGGAGAGATGTTTCGGAGCGGAGCGCAAAGAATATCTGCTCGCTCAGGCCGCGTCGTACATCCGCTGCGGCAAGGCCGCGATAATAAGCGATAATAATGGGGAGATACTGAGATTAACGCGCGACGGCATCTATATCGCCGACGAGATAATCGCTGATCTGATGTGTCCGGACTGACAGAAAGTCCTTTTCAATCCTTTTCTTTTTTTGCGCTCAGGCGTTAGCTGAGTCTGCGGGGAACACGACGCCCGTCTGCCGGCGTATCTCATCGGTCAGTTCCAGCGTGCGGAGGCTGTTGTCCCAGCTGTTGATGTCCGACTGCTTCCGGCCGCTCTCCAGAAGGGAGATAAACTCGTGCGTCTCGTAGTAGTAATCGTTTGCCGCAGGCTTCGTGGCTATGATCTCCGCCTCCGCCGCCGGGCCCTGCCCCGAGCTTGGAGCTGCGTGCGGCACATATTTTACCTCGTGCAGGAGGTGGATAGAACTGAGCAGCAGGCTGCCGCCGTCGCCGGCTATCTCGGAGGGGAGGCTGGAGTCGTCGACCTTGGAGTAGGTGACCTGAGCCATCATCTCCCCGTAGCGCATGCTCACCATGGCCTGTCCGTCGACGCCCGTGGGCAGCATGCCGGCCATGGCCTTTACCTCGGCGGGCATCCCGAAGAGCGCCACCATCGGGTAGAGCGTATAGACGCCGATATCCATTGTCGCGCCGCCGCCCATCGAGGGCATGAACACATTGGTCACGTCGCCGCGCCTCAGGCGGTCGATGCGCGAGGAGTACTGGCAGTAGGAGGCCGTGTAGCGCCTTATCGTCCCCATGCCGCGCAGACGGTCGCGGACCACCGTGAAGTTGGGGCTCATCGTGGGGAGCATGGCTTCCATCAGCGTCTCACCTTTGCGCCAGGCCACCTCTGTCATGGCGCGCCACTGCTGCGCATTGGCTGCTGCGGGCTTCTCCACGAGCACACTCTTGCCGCTCTCCATCATGCGGATGGCTATGGCGGCGTGTGTGCTGTTGGGTGTGGCTATGTAGACGGCGTCGATGTCATTGCGCCCGGCCAGAGCGTCGAGCGAATCGCAGGGCTCAGCCCCCTCATAGTCTGCGGCGAAGGCCCTGGCCTTCTCCATCGAACGGGAGCACACCACAGCGAGGTGGAACTGCGGGTCCTCGCAGGCCCCCCTGAGGAACCACCGCGTGATGCCGCTCGTGCCGATGACTGCAAACCGTATCGCTCCCATCGCCCGTGGCTTTTATTTATAACCTCTCTGATATGTTATGTCGTAGAAGCAGGCGTACACATTCTTGCTCGCATCCTGCTGGCCCTGGGCATCGGGCAGGATGAGGCGCACCCTGGCTATCCTGCCGTCTTCGCTGTCCTGCCGGCCTATCCTGATGTATGTCAGGGGGAACAGCCAGCCCGACGGCACGGATACCGTGGTAGAGGCGGAGCCGTAGGTGGAGTACATCACGCCCGAGACGAATGAGCCGGTGAATGTGCCAAGCGTGTTGGAGACCGTCATCTTATCGGGCACGGCGGTGTAGTAGATGTTCTGATTGGAGGTCTGTATCGAGTCGCCGCGGACATTCACCTCGGTGTAGCGGCACAGGATGGTGGCATTCTCTCCGCTCTTGAGTTTCTCGCCCACGCCCTCCCTTACGATCTGCATATAGATGCCAGTCTGCGGGAAGTAGACATATTCGTTCTTCGATACGTCGGTTGTGGAATCCTGCTCCTCAAATTGCTTCTCGCTTATCACCTTGATGGGCGGAACATATACCAGTGTGTCGGCGGCGTCCGCAGCCATTATCAGCGTCCCTTTCTTGATAAACGAGTTTATGGTCTTGCGTTCCTTCGACTTCCGCTTGCCGTAGCTGTCTTCGTCGTCGCACGATTGCAGGGTGAGGCATGCCAGTAGCGCAATGCCGCAAAAGAGGAAAAATCCTTTGTATGAATGCATGTGTCTGTATGATTTCTGAATACTATGTTGCAAAAGTAGCAAAATTTCCCGTCTTCCGCCCTTGCTCTCATGCAAATTGTTGCGCACCACCTCAGCTATAACTATTTATAACCAATTCTACGGCCTGCGGATAGCCTGCGGGCCGGATTTTATAAGTGACGTGGAATTTCTCATGATTTTCGTGACCATAGAAATGCATAATAGTGAATAATTCACTTTGCGCGGACAGCATTTTCTGCACATCTGAAAAAACTTTCCGAATAACTCGAAAACTACATAGGACTTGAGGAAAAACATGTTTGAGATAGTTTTTCTCATCTCAAATGTAGTTTTGGCCTTTATGGAGTACAGATTTTCAGATAGTTACACGGGCCCCCAACCGGCATTTCCCGGGGCGTGTTCCGTATTCGGAAAATGAATACAGGGTGCATAAAAGATGAATATTCGGTTTCCGATAATCTGTGAGGCGTCGCGCTGCAGCGGTGCTCCCGGCTGACTTCCCCTCAAAGGCGTATTGCGCTTTGTGTGAAGCGCACGGGCGTCAGCGCCGAGCCCGCAGTTTCGCGAGGATGCTGGAGATGCATTGTCCGAGGTGGCGCATTGTGGCGCGTGGGGAATAGAAGAGCATCCGCGGACCGGTCCAGCGCATTATCTCCTGCATCTTCTGCCGTTTGTCGGGCGCGTAGCAGTGAGTGGGGCAGTCCTTGCAGGCCGGTTTCGCCTCGCCCCAGCGGCAGTGTTGCAGGCGGCGGCAGGCGTAGTCTGAGAGCGCCCGGTATTCCGCCGAAGGCTCGCTATGATGCAGGTGATGGCGGCAATAGAGGCTTATCATCATGCGGATGGTATGCTGGTCGCGTGCTATTCTGGACATCTTCTGATGCATTTTCTTAAGATTCTGTGTCTATGTGTGGCTTTTGCTGCGTCCCGACTTGCGCGGGCCTGTACATATTAATATATGCAGCTATCGTTTCCTATGCTCGAGCGGGTGCCGCAGCCCTGACTTTTGCCGGCGCATCGCGGAGGCGCGCTGCAAAGATAGGAAATCTATTCTGAATCACGGATTTTGTCGCCTCCGGAGCGGCCGAAGCGGTCGCCGGAAGCGGGGCGCACAGACGAAATTCTGTTCGCAACGCTAAAAATGCCCGCAAAAAGTTTGCTCTGTCAGGAGAATTCATTATTTTTGCAGTCGGTTTTAGCAAGACTGCCGATATAGCTCAGTTGGTAGAGCGACGCATTCGTAATGCGTAGGTCCTCGGTTCAAGTCCGGGTATCGGCTCAAAGAAAACATCCTGTGCTTCCCGAGCGCAGGATGTTTTCTTTAGTTATGTTTCCGTCTGGAATTTTCTTTTACTGGTATGGCCGCATCCGGATGTCGATGCCGGTGCCGCCGAGCAGGCGCGGAATTTCCGTGATGTCCGTATCGCTGAAGTGGTAGGGGAACAGCACTTTCGGGCGGATGGCCATCGCGGCCTCCGAGAGCTGCGCGGGCGTCATGGTGAAGGGCTGATTGCATGGCAGGAAAACCACGTCGATGTTCCCGAGCTTCCGCATGTCATCTATCGGTTCGGTGTCGCCGGCGAAGTAAAGCGTAAGGCCGTCGATGCTCAGGATGTAGCCGTTGTCGCGGCCTTTGGGGTGATACTTCTCGCGGCCGGAGGTGGTGTTGTATGCCGGCACGGCCTTCACTGTCAGACCTTCGGATAGCGAGAGGCGGTCGCCGTTGCCGAGAGCGCGGCCGGAGCCCAGCATCTCGCGGCAGCGGCGGTTGAGGATCACCTGTGTGCCGGCCTTGGTCAGCTGTGAGATGGCCGCTTTATCAAAGTGGTCGTAGTGCTCATGGGTGATGAAGATATAGTCCGCCTTAGGCAGCGCGGCCCAGTCCACGTGGTGACGCTGCGCACGGACGGGGTCAACATAGATGTGCTTGTCGCCGGCGGTCAGGAGCACTGAGGCGTGACCGATGGGCGTGACGATGACACTGGAGCCGCGAGGTGTGGTAAAGGTGTCGGTGCGCTGGAGCGGCAGTCCCGCCTTCTCGTATGCCAGTATGCCGCCCTTCATGTCCCATACCTTGAGACCCTGCTTTTCGGCCTTGAGCGCAGCCTCGTGACTGCGGCGCCCGCTGCGGCAATAGATGTAATAGTGTTTGTCGGGGCTCAGACCTTTGAGTACCGAGTCGAAGACGGCGGTGTTGAGGTAGTCGGCCGGGACGGCGTCGGCGAGATGGGAGGCGGCATACTCCTCCGGCGTGCGCACGTCGAGGATCACGGCGTTGCTGTCCGCGGCGCTCTCCGTGTAAAAGTCCTGAGGTGAGAGCTCGTGGATGTTGTCCTGAGCCATGCATGAACTGAGCATAATGAAAGAGGCAAAAAATGGATAGAATAAGTGTTTCATATCTTGTCTAACTGATGATGGTGGCTACGATGGTGCGGGGCAGGCGGGCGTTGCGCCACTCGGTCAGCCATATGCCCTGCCAGAGGCCGAGGTTGAGCCGCCCGTCGGTGATGGGGATGGTGAGGCTCGCCCCCAGGAGGGAACTGACCGCGTGGGCGGGCATGTCGTCCGCGCCCTCGAGCGTGTGGCGGTAGTACGGCTCGCCGTCGGGGACAAGGCGCTCCATGATGGCGGTCATGTCCGTGCGGACATCGGGGTCGGCGTTCTCGTTGATGGTGAGCGCGCAGGACGTGTGCTGGAGAAAGAGATGGAGCAGTCCCGCCTCGGGCAGGGGCCGGGGCAAATGGGAGAGCACCTCGTCGGTCACAAGGTAACAGCCGCGAGGACGAGGCTTGAGGCGGAATGAGAACTGGCGTATCATATCGATATTGTGAGCCCTCTGCGCATCGGCATGAGGCTCACGGGCAAAGTTATCAATTCTTTCCGGGATAGAGCAGTGCGGAGAAAATAAAAAGGGCTGCATGCAGCGTGTGCCACATGCAGCCCTTTGGTCCCTATGCGGGAGTATGGATTATTCTTGTTTTAGCTGTACAGTCTCAGGTTTGCCCCAGAGGATGGAATATTTGTCAGCGGCGGCGTCGTAATCGGCGGTGATGAGCCGCGACGGGGCCTTGTCGCCGGCGTCCATGAGCAGTTCGCACAGCGGGTCCTCTATTCCCTCCTCGATAGCCCTGCGGAGGGGACGCGCTCCCATGCGCGAGTCGAAGCCACGCACAGCGATATTGTCGCGTGCGGCCTCGGAGACCTCGAGAGTGTACCCGAGCCCTTTAGTGCGGGCTATGAGTTTGCCCACCTCGGCGTCGGCGATCTTGCGCATGGCTTCGCGGCCGAGCGGAGCGAATGTGATGATCTCATCGATGCGGCTGAGGAACTCGGGCGCGAATGTGCGGCTCAGGGCCTTGCGGATGATCTCCTCCGAGCGGGCTTTGTCGCCGGCGGGAGCCGTGTTGAAGCCGATGCCGTTGCCAAATTCGCGGAGCTGCTTAGTACCGCTGTTAGACGTCATGATGATCACCGTGTTGCGGAAGTCTACCGTGCGCCCGTTGCTGTCTGTGAGGCGGCCTTCGTCCATCACCTGCAGAAGCAGATTGAACACGTCGGAGGCGGCCTTCTCTATCTCGTCGAGCAGAACGATGGAGTAGGGATGACGGCGCACCTTCTCGGTCAACTGCCCGCCTTCGTCGTAGCCCACATATCCCGGGGGCGCTCCGATGAGGCGCGACACACTGTATTTCTCCATATATTCGCTCATGTCGATGCGGATGAGAGCGTCTTCGGAGCCGAACATGAAGTTGGCGAGCTTCTTGGCCAGCAATGTCTTGCCCACGCCGGTGGGGCCGAGGAACATGAACGTCCCGATGGGGCGCCGCGGGTCCTTGAGCCCGATGCGCGAGCGGAGTATGGCCTTCGTGAGCTTCTCTACAGCCTCATCCTGCGCGATGACTTCGCTTGCGAGCTTCTCGTGCATGCCGCGCAGCTTCATGCTTTCCTGGTCTACCATCTTCTCCACGGGCACACCGGACATCGACGATACGGCCTGCTCTATGCTGCTGCGGTCTATGGTGCGGCGGTTCTCCTTGATCGTTGCCTCCCACTGCCTCTGCATCTGTTCGTACTGCCGTGTGAGGGTGATCTCCTGGTCGCGGTATTCGGCCGCCTTCTCATAGTCCTGCTTCTTGACGGCATTCTCCTTTTCCTCCTTGAGGGCGGCGATGTCGTTCTCCAGTTTCTCCATCTCGGGCGGCACCTGAATATTGAACACATGTGCTCCGGCACCGGCCTCGTCGAGGGCGTCGATGGCCTTGTCCGGCTGTGAGCGCGATGAGATATAGCGGTCGGTGAGTGATACACAAGCCTCGAGCGCATCGTCGGTGTAGACGACATTGTGGTGCTCCTCGTAGCGGCCCTTGATGTTGCGCAGTATCTGTAGTGTCTCTGCGGCATTGGTGGGTTCCACGAGCACTTTCTGGAATCGCCTCTCGAGCGCGCCGTCCTTCTCTATCGATTTGCGGTACTCGTCCATTGTCGTGGCGCCGATGCACTGTATCTCGCCGCGCGCCAGGGCGGGCTTGAGGATATTGGCCGCATCCATCGTTCCGGGAGCCGACCCTGCGCCTACGATGGTGTGTATCTCGTCGATAAACAGGATTATCTCGGGATTCTTCTTAAGTTCGTTGAGCAGCCCGCGCACTCTCTCCTCAAACTGTCCCCTGTATTTCGTGCCGGCCACCAGCGCTACCATGTCGAGCGATATGATGCGCTTGTGCAGGAATGCCCGCGGCACCCTGTGTGCGGCTATCCTCAGGGCCAGTCCCTCTACGATGGCGCTTTTGCCTACGCCGGGCTCGCCGATGAGCACGGGATTGTTCTTCTTGCGGCGCAGCAGAATGCGCGCTATGTGCTCTATCTCCTGTTCCCTGCCCACAACGGGATCCAGTTTGCCCTGCATGGCGGCGGCCGTGAGGTCGAAGCCGAAGTTGTTGAGCACCGGCGTCTCGTTGCCCGGCGCGGGCTTGAAGCTCTGCGCCTGAGCCGAACCCGCGTCGCCGCGGGCGTCGCTCTCAGCCTCGTCATCGTCGTCGTCCTCAAAGGCGAAGCCGGCCGAGATGTCGGGCTTGGTCTCGAGCATCTTGTGGGCGGAGTCGTAGGTGATATCGTTCTCGGCGAGGGTACGGCTGACAATGTTGTCGTTCTCGCGCAACATAGCCAGCAGCAGATGCTCGGTGTCCACGCTGTTGCTGTGCATCAGGCGTGCCTCGAGTGTGCCGAGGCGCAGTATGCGTGCCGACTCCGGCGAGAGCGTTATCTCGCTGAATATATCTGTGCGCGTATCCCCCGTATTCTTTACCAGTTCGCCCTCTATCTTGTCTTTGATCTGATCGAGGTGAACATGAAATTTGTCAAGGATCTCAATAGCCTTGCCCGAATTCTCCCTCAGCAGGCCGAGGAACATGTGTCCTGGGTCAATCACGCGGGAGTTGAGACGCTCGGCTTCCTCTTTACTATATATGAGTATCTGGGATACTCGTGGTGAAAACTGATTGTTCATAAAGAATGTGTTGCTCCTTCAATGCAAAGGTAAGAATTATTTTGTATATAACAGATATAACAAACCGTGTGCCAAAAATTATCCTGCGATGATGTGCATGCCTGTTTAGCCGGAAAAGTTCCTTTTGGCAGGGAAGAGGGAGGGTGGTATTTATTCTTTCGCGGCGTCCGCAAATGGCCTCTCCTGCAAAAATGAATATTCATCTCTTATGCATCTTTTATGCATTTCCCGAATGCGGAATCCGTCCCTGGAAATGCCTGTCGGGACGCCTTTCTAACTACCTGAAAATCTGTGTCTCCGGAGGGCTAAAACTACATTTGAGACGAGTAGAACTACCTCAAATGTATTTTTCCTCATCTCAAATGTAGTTTTCGAGTTATTCGGAAAGTTTTTTCAGATGTGCGCAAAGGGGCTGTCTGCGCGAAGCGAATATGCATCTTTTATGCATTTGGGAGTCGCCTCATGCCGTGATGCTGCTGATCGCGGAGGAGAAGAAATTCAAATTCCTGAAGGGCGCGAAGTCATTTGGCAGAAAGAGCTGGATTGCGAGCGGCCGGAACGCCCTCCTCTGCATCCGCCGTCTGCCTTCGCGCATATCGATTCGCTTCGTCCAATTCCTCCATTCCTGACAATGGGCCGGAGAATTTGAGCGAAGCGAACAGGTCAGAATCCGGGGCGGGCGCTATTTTTTCACTGCCGCGCTGCAGAGCATGCTGTAGGGGCAGTATTTGCACTGATCCTTCCCCGGCGTAGCCTCGAACGGCTCGTTAAGGTCGAAGATGCTGTCGACGATGCTGCCAAAATATCCGCGCAGGCTCCGCTCGTAAGGGCCGATGTTTACAACCTCTTCCTTATCGATAGTGATGGACGGCGAGAACAGCGGGCTCGACATGCCGTTGATGAAGTAGAGCTCGGGCTTGATGGAGGTGAAGCGGATGCCCCTCTCCGTGAGGTGGTCCTTGAGCGCCAGGCAGTAGAGCAGTGTCTGGATGATATAGTTGAAATGCTCTACCTTGGCGGGCGTATTGAATACGGCATCGAGGCTGCTGGCTTTGAGCGCTTCTTTCCAGGTCGACGTCTTGTAGTCGACCACGGTGTAGGCGTCGCCGTTGGTGGTGTGAACGCGGTCGAATTTGCCGCCTATGCGGACGGCGATCTCATTGTTCCCGCACCTTGTCCTAACCTCTGTATAAATGAATTTCTCGATGAGGTCGGGCTGAATGGTGAACGGCGTGATCTTCATGTCGTAGCGCAGCACTTCCCGCATGAGTCTCAGGATGATGTCGCGCAGGATGGGGCTGTCCTCCACCTTGTTCTCCGTGAAGCTCCGGTCTATGCAGCGATTCAGGTAGGCGGCGCCGGGCTCTTTGAGGTCGTAGGCAATGGTGTCGCGGGTGATGAGCGTGGCGGGCTTCTGCTCGTAGTAATACTGCATGGCGGCGTGAAAGAGCGTGCCGAACAGGTTGGCGGGCATCTTCTGAGCGAGCGGTTCGGGCTCGCGCATCGAGGCCACCTTGCTGAAGTAGAATTTCAGCGGGCATTCCATGTAGAGCGTCATGGCCGTGGGCTCGATGCTCCTGAGGCCCTGCAGCATCTCCCGGCTCTTGGGCACGCTGTCGATGCCGCCCGCATCCATCTGGTCGTAGGCGCATCCCAGGGTGAACTTGCGGACGCCGCGTACAGTCCACCCGGCCATGAGCTGTAGCAGGAAGCGCGATACTTCCCCCTTGCCGATGCCCGTGGAGGCGGAGGAGTAGATCAGTGTGGCGCGCGCGGGAAGCTTGAGGAGGCGGTAGAATAGATATGCGTCGGTGAAGCTGCGGCTGCTGCGCAGCGGTATGTTCCAGCTCAGGCGCACCACGTCGGGCAGCATGGTCTCCGTCCGGCTGAAGGCGGGCAGCGACCCTTCTTCGCAGCCGATGACGAGGATGTTGTCGTAGTCCAGAGCCTGCGTCTCGTCGAGCGTCAGGATGGCGATGCGGGAGGAAGGCGCGGAGGCCGGCTCTTCGTCGTCCTCGTCCCCGGCGGCGTGCATGTCGACCCGTCTCAGGATGGACTGGAAGAGCATCACCACGCCCCGGGCCGAGACGGCCGCATCGCTGTGGCCGTGTACGAGCGCCTCGGTCTGTGTCATCGCCTCCGTGGCCATCCTGTACGCCTCGCTCTCGCGGGTGAAGTCGGCGCTGTCCTCCTCGGGCTTCAGTCGTCCTATAGTGTCGTGGAGGAACGCGAGCACATCGTCCGCGCTCCCCATGGTGCCGTCGGCTATCCGGCCTTGCAGGGCCCGCATTATCTCCGCGTAGGTGGCTGTGCCGGTGACGGGCGCGTGAAAGAGGGTGTCGTAGCGCTCCAGCCTCAGGACATGGCTCAGCATGGGCAGCAGCGTCTCGTCGGGCAGGACGATGGCCGTCGTGCTGTCCCCGCGCACCGCCACGGAGTCGAGCCATTGCCGCACAAAGGCCGCTTCGCTGCTGCGCGTGGAGGTGGAGATGATCTCTATGTCGGGCCCTGGCGCAGCCTCAGCGGCGGGCAGACTGTTGCCGAAGGCGCTGATGTTGTCGGAGATAAGAGCGGCGGCCTTGCTGCCTTCATGGCAAATGAAAGGGGCGAGGTCGTCCCAGTAGAATGAGGCCTGGCCCGCCGCCCGGAGGCTCTGCATGAGCGCCTTCTCGGCGAGGCTGAGGCGGCAGAAGCCGATGAACACAAATCTTCCCTCGGGACAGCGCTCCGCAGCTCGCTCTGCGCCGCGGCGGTAAATGGCGCCGTCGTAAGCCAGGCCCTCTGCCGAGCAGCGGTCCCTGAGGTCGTGGTAAATGTCGCCGAGCAGGTCCCACATCATGCGGTAACGCCCGCGCATGGAGTCGTCTGCGGCCTGCTCGAAGTAGGAGAAATATTCCTTGAGTTCCTCAATCATGGCGCTGTCGGCAAACTGCCCGCTGTCGATGGCCTTGACATTCTGTGTGTCGCGGAAGATGCTGTCTGCGTCCCCCATCGCGAGGTCTATGTCATTGAAGTCCGACAGCATCATCTGCCCCCAGGGATAAAACTGCTCGAAGGCCAGTGGGGCTATGTCGCGCCGCCGGCACACATCGCAGTAGGAGGAGTAGACGGAGAACGTCAGGTCGAGGCCGTCGGCCTTCTTGAGGCGCGACATCTCGCGCATCAGTCGGCTCATCGTCAGCATCTCGGGCGCATAGCCCCTGGAGATACTACGGAAAGCTATGAGGACACGCGTGGAGGGGAACACGAGGCGCACCCTGTCGCTTCCGGCGCCGCGGGAGCGCAGGTCGGATAACACTCTGTGGAGAAAACTATCAGGCATGGTTGGAAATGGATGTTGGGAAATTGAGCAGTTCGCCCTCCGTGGAGAATGTGTCTTCTGCCTTCTTATTGTCTGCGGGCGCGGAGGGGATTATCTCTCCTTTATATTCGTCGGGGTTAAGGTCAGAGCCGGATAGGGCGCGGTCCATCAGTCTCCCCGCTGTGATGCTGGTGATGGCGTCAGGATTGGAGCGGGGACCGGCTTCCGCTTTGTGCGTGTAGCCGACGAAGAGATTGCAGCGCGCACGTGTGAGAGCCACATAGAGGTAGTTGAGATTGTCCACCATGATATTATGGCTCTCCCTCTGATAATCGCCTGCGTAGATGCTGTTCATGGCTGCCTTGTGGAAGTTGATGGGGACGAGGGGAATGTCGCTGTAGACGGCGGGCGTCTTGTCCGAGGCGTCGCCATTCGGCTCGCACCACATGGTGTTCGCCTTGTTGTTGGCCACGAATTTCCAGTCGCAGAAAGGTATGAACACTGTGTGAAACTCGAGGCCCTTGGCCTTGTGAATGGTCATCGCGCTGATGCTGTCCTCCTGACCGGAACTGATGCGCTGCCCGGGGCCTTCGCTCTCCCAGTCGTCGAGGAAGCGCTGCAGGTCGTAGCCGTTGAGGGCGGCGTACGAGTTGACATAGTCGACAAAGGTGAATATGTATTGCGACTCGCTGCTGAGATTCCCGAGGCGGAGGATACGGATGAGGCGCATCACGAGTTCGTCTATCGGCAGGCGCACCAGAAATGCCCCGTCGCGGGTCAGTTCATCGGGCAGGTGGCTATGGATGAAGCTCTTCACGGCTTTGGCCTCGCGGTCGCCGGCGGCGAATACCGGCGCGGTGAAGTCGGGGGAGAGCATGCGGCTGTACTCAAGCGCCAGAAAGTAACCGCTGATAATGTCGGGGTTGGATGTGGCATCGCCATTAATGTAGCGGATGGCGGCGATGATCATCTGCACGGCGAGGGAACCTGTGAGATTGTAGGCCTCTTCTGTCGTGATGCTGATCTCGGGAGTGTTGACGGCCAGATAGTCCGTGATGGTGGTGATGTCGGCCTTGGAGCGGCAGAGGATGGCCATGTCGGCATAGCGGACGCCTGCGTCATGGGCCGTGCGTATGCTCTCCAGCAGTCCCTCGCACTGCCGCGCCCGCTGCTCCTCGGCCGTTCCTTCCTTCTCGTAGATACGGATGTCTACATAGCCCCTGTTCTCGCGGCCCTTGATGATGTTCTGCTTCACATCGGCGTAGAGATCGCCGTAGTCACCGGAGTAAGCGTCACGGATGGCGGCAAACAGGTCGTTGTTAAACTTGACCACGTTGCCTTCGCTCCTGAAGTTGTTGTGCAGTGTGTTGCGCCCATCGGGGTCGTACTTCTGTCCCAGCTTTTGCAGGATCTCCCAGTCGCCGCCGCGGAAACGGTAGATGCTCTGCTTCACGTCGCCCACTATGAGGCAGCTGTTCCCGCCCGTGGCCGTGACGTTATCTATCAGTTTGCTGAGATTGTCAAACTGCATGGTGCTGGTGTCCTGCGCCTCGTCGAGCATGATGTGGCGGTAGCGGCGGCCGGCCCGCTCAAAGACGAACGAGATGTCGCCCGACTCTCTGAGCTGTCCGCTCAGCAGTTCCTGACTCTTGGAGAGCAGTATGCGGCCCTGCTCGCGGCATTCGCGCTTCACCTCGCGGTCGATGGCCTGGAGCATGCGCATCTCGTTGAGGTGGCGGAGCGTCAGGTCGGCGCTTATGAAGGATTTGTAGTAATCATTCTTCTTCTTCTCGAACTCCAGCATCTCGTCCGACCACGCTGTCAGCTGCTCCAGACTGGTCTTCGGGTTCGCGCCATAGTCTCCATTTATCAGTTTCATGACCGTGCTGCCGGGATCTATGCCTTTGCCGGCGCTGTACTTGTCTACGTCGGAGATGCGCGCTATATACTGCTGGATAGTGTTCCCTTTGTACACGAGGCTGTAGTCGATGTCCAGGCCCGCGGGCAGGGAGGCGATGTTGTCTGCCGCCGTCTTGCGTTCCTTACTGAGAGCTTTGTAGATTTTGGTGAATGTGTCGAGTTTGCCCAGCGTGGTGTCTATTCGCGCGGAGTTGCGCATATAGATCTCCTGACATACATTCGTGCCGAAGCGCTTCAGCTCCTTCCTGAAGTCCCATGTGTCCGAGTCCTCGGCGTTGAGCGAGATGTAATTCTCGATAAGGGCGGTGAGCGTCTTGTTGCTGCCGCTTGCCGCCTCGCTGACCAGGCTGTCCACCGCGCCGTCGACGGCTTCGTCGTCGCCCAGAAACACCTGCAGCTCCGTCTCATAGCCTATCATGACCGCTATGTCGCTTATGATGCGCTGAAAGAACGAGTCGATGGTCTTTACGTCGAAGTAGTCGTAGTTGTCGAGTATCGCCGCGAGCGTCGCGCCGCACCGCCGGCGTATCTCCTCCTCGCTTATCCTGCCGCCCAGCAGGCCTCTGATGGCGCCGACGTAGGCGTCCGAGCGCGCCTCGCCGCCAGCTATGCTCTTGAGCGTGTTGAGGATCCTCATCTTCATCTCGCCGGTGGCCTTGTTGGTGAAGGTGATGGCCAGGATGGAGGCGAAGGCCGGGCTGCCCGATGCGCTGTCGATGGCCCGCGCGATATATTCGCTCACGAGGGCGAATGTCTTGCCGCTGCCCGCCGAGGCGCGGCATACCTTGATGTTCTGATTTACCATGATATTCTCTCCGGTGGTCTTCGCGGCGATGGGCCGGAAGGCGATGTTTTCATTACCACTCAGGATATGTAAAAGTAGTAAGATTTCGCAACACGGGAGGCCTGCGGGCGGAGAAATTTTTACGCATATATAATATATAGGTATCGGCGGGGCCTTTTTGTCACGCCGTAAATGATGTAATTCTAATGAATTGGTTAATTTTGCAAGAAAGGTGCCTCCTCCTGCATGCTCTCCAGCGGCAGATGTCCGCGATGCATGAGAGCGTGGCGGCTGTCCCGCAGGTCGGGGCGAAGAAGAGTGCACCCCGGAATAGCCAATACATAACTAATGAACAATACCCTCTTACAACTCTCTCTCAAGGCGGCCACCGTGATGATGCTCGCCGCGATGCCCGCGTCCGTGTCGGCGATGCGCAGGCACGTCCCCGCGACAGACGGCGCCAAGCCGCTCCGCGTCGATACGGTAACGCCGCAGGCGGTGGTCAGCAGCGACGGCTGGGCCGCCGAGGACGCTCTGGGCCGCAAGGTGAGGAGCTATCGCGACGCGCCCCGCAAGCGCAAGAACAAATATGTGGCGATGTTCTACTGGACCTGGCATCAGGGCCGCGGCGACACCACCAAGACAGTCCGCAACATCTCGCGGATCCTGCGCCGCTACCCAGAGGCGCTCAAGGACTACAACCACCCCGCCTGGGGCGACGACAAACCGGGATTTTTCTTCTGGGAGGAGCCGCTCTTCGGCTACTATCAGACCACCGACAAGTGGGTGCTGCGCAAGCACGCCGAGATGTTGGCCGACGCGGGCGTCGACGCCGTGTTTTTCGACTGCACCAACGGCTCGCTGACCTGGAAGGAGTCATACGAAGCCCTCCTCGAGACATGGGAGAAGGCTCAGGCCGACGGCGTCAACGTCCCTAAGGTAGCCTTCATCCTCCCCTTCGGCCCCACACCCGACGCCCACACTTCGCTCCGCCAGCTCTACACCGACCTCTACAGCCCGGGGCGATACAAGAACCTCTGGTTTATGTGGAAGGGCAAGCCATGCATCATGGCCTACCCCGACATGCTGAGCAAGACCGACGCCGAGGACCAGGCGATAGCTTCGTTCTTCACATTCCGCGCTCCGCAGCCCGACTATGTCAGCGGCCCGTGGCGCGGCGACCAGTGGGGATGGCTCGAGGTGTATCCCCAGCACGGCTATGTCCGCGACTCTCTCCCGGGCGGCCGGATTACCTACGAGGAAGTGCCCGTGGGCGTGGCGCAGAATACGAGTCCCGAGCGCAAGGGCCACTGCGGCGCATTCAATGTCAAGGACTCCTACGGCCGCAGTTTCTCGGTGCGCGACGGCTTCGACCCGCGCCCCGACGCCTATCTCTACGGGCGCAACTTTGAGGAGCAGTGGAGCCGCGCCTTCGAGCTCGACCCGGAGATGGTGTTCGTCACGGGCTGGAATGAGTATGTCGCCGGCATGTGGCTGCCCAAGGATAATTGGAACGGCGACCCGTTCTCCTTCGTCGACGAGTTTGACTGGGATCACAGCCGCGACATAGAGCCCAACAAGGGCTGGGGCGACAAGGGCGACGTCTATTACATGCAGCTCGTGGACAAGGTGCGCCGCTTCAAGGGCATGGACGAGCCGCCGCGCCCCAGCGCCCCGAAGACCATACGCCTTAAGGACTTCTCCGCGTGGGAGGACGTGAGCCCCTATTACGCTTCCTACCGCGGCAATACCATGCCGCGCGACGCGCAGGGCTATTTCAGCAATCACTATGTCAACCGCTCCGGCCGCAACGATATCGTCGGCGCCCGGGTGGCCCGCGATGCGCAGTATCTCTACTTCTATGTCGAGACGGCCGCGCCGCTCACGCCCTCCGACGGCCCCCACTGGATGCAGCTGCTCCTCGATATGGACCGCAACAAGGCTACCGGCTGGAACGGCTACGACTTTATCGTCAATCGCGTCAGTCCCCACTCTCACAAGGCAGTCCTGGAGAGCAATGTGCAGGGGATATGGATGTGGCAGAAGGCCGCTGACGTGCGCTTTGAGGCCCGCGGCAACAAGCTCGCCATCGCTATCCCGCGCTCTCTGCTCGGCATCGGCGCCGGCGATGTGGATATCGAGTTCAAATGGAACGATAACATGCAGCGCGAGGGGGACATCATGGACTTTTACCAGAATGGCGACACAGCCCCCGGCGGCCGGTTCAACTATGTCTATTCTACCCGCTGACGCGCGCCGGATGGGGACAGAATGCCGAAATAAGGATAATATGACTAACTTTGCACGGATGGAGACGCGGAGAAATACATTCAGAAAGCGTGAACGGCTGACATGGAAGCGGGACATCGACGCCCTCTTCGACAAGGGCAGCCGCAGTTTCGCCGCCTGGCCGCTGAGGGCCGTATGCCGCTACGGCAGTGTGCCCGGGCCGCGGGCGCGGGTGCTGGTGAGCGTGAGCAAGCGCCATTTCAGGCACGCCGTGGACCGCAATCTCGTGAAGCGCCGCATCAGGGAGGCGTGGCGGCTGCACCGCAGCCTGCTCACCGATGCGCTTCCCGCCGACTCGCCCACGCTCAACATCGCCATCATCTGGCTCTCCGACGACCTCCGCGACTATGAGACAACGGAGCGTAAGATGCAGAATCTGATGCTCCGCATAGCCGACGCCTTCTCGATGCCCAAGTCATGAATCTGACGCAATTGGCAGGCCGTCTATCCCGGCTGTGCACGGCCCTGCTCATATTCCCCATCCGGATATACCGCCGCTACATCTCCCCGTTCACCCCGCCGTCGTGTCGCTTCACCCCCACCTGCTCCCAGTATGCCATCGAAGCTCTGCGCAAGTACGGTCCCGTCAAGGGGCTGTGGCTCGCCGTGAAGCGCATCCTGCGCTGCCACCCGTGGGGAGGCAGCGGCTATGACCCTGTGCCATGAGCAGCGACGCCGCCATCCTTACCGATGCCCACACGCATCACGCGAGCCCTCTCACCGACGCCGCGGTGGTGGACATGAGCGGCCTTAGCGCGGAAGCGAGTGCCGCTATTAATGCGCGCTATGTCTCGATGGGCATACACCCCTGCTCTGTGCCGGATAATTGGCAGGCCGTCGCAGCCCGCATCGCCGACGAGGCTGCCGCGGGCCACATCAGTGCGGTGGGGGAGTGCGGGTTCGACCGCACGTCGTCCGTCCCCCTCGGGGTGCAGCAGCAGGTGTTCACGTCGATGGCCGACATCGCGGCCGCCACGGGCCTCCCGATGATCCTCCACATAGTCCGCGCCGCCGACATCATCCTCGCTCAGGCCAAAGTCCGCCGGGAAGGCGCGCGCTGGATAGTGCACGGCTTCCGCGGCAAGCCCGCCACGATGCGGCAGTTTCTCGACGCCGGTTTCACCATCTCCTTCGGCGTGCGCTACAACGAGGAGAGCGCCCGCATCTGCCCGTCCGACCGCATCCTGCTCGAGACGGACACGGCCGCGCCCGAGCTCCTGCCGCCGCTCTGCGACCGCCTGTCAGCGCTCCGCGACGAAGACCTCGCCGTGACGACCGCCGCCAATTTTTCCCGCCTCTTCGCTCCCGCCACACCGCGCCCGTAGCCGATCCGCCTTATTTCCCCGCGACGCCATCCGCCATACAAGTATCTTAGAATGGGCTTAAAACGCCTTTATAATGCCCTGAAAATCGCCGCCTCGCAGAGGCGTAAATTCTACTGCGAGATAAATTATTTTAGCTGCGAGATAACGAGTCGTCTACTACGAGATAAAATTTTTTATCTGCGAGTAGAATTTTTCCT
>OMUV01000077.1 GCA_900314335.1 uncultured Prevotellaceae bacterium
GTAACTGATACATGATTGACTTCTTTTGAGAGTCAACTTTTTTCAGTCAAATACAAATAGCATCATTTTTCAAACAGAAGAAAGGGTTATTCTACTATTGTCTATATGTTCTTTCATTTGTGGTATATAAACACTACAATTACAAAACAGGAATTCAGTTGCCTCCTGGCACTAATGTGGGAAGGGGACTTCTCTTCGGTCATTTTTCCTGTATTGTAATAAACGGTGCTACGTCTATAGGCAGAAATTGTACAATTTACCAAGGTGTTACAATAGGGAGCGCAAGAGGAAAAGGTATACCAACAATAGGTGACAATTGTGTGATATTCGCAGGAGCGAAAATAAAAGGTAATGTAAAAATAGGAAACAATGTCGTCATCGGTGCCAATGCTGTTGTACTGAAAGACATACCAGACAACTGTATTTGTGCTGGGGTGCCGGCAAAAATTATAAATGAGGATAGTTCGGAAACTATTAATTTGTATTTGGGAAAGAACAATAGATGAGGTTCCTAAATGGGCATGATAGAATTTCCGTCCATAATACGTTTCTTTTTTTGAGAATCTGTATGTTTGCAATGAAATAATTCCTGCGTTTGAGGTTTTAGTAATGCAGAGTGCCCTTCTCTGTTAAAGTGAAATTACATATAAATGCAAATGAATAGACTAAATATTCTTATTAATGCTTCTAATCTTACTCATGGCGGGGGTATACAGGTGGGGGACTCGATATGCTGCTATCTGGACAAGTATCCTCAGCATCATTTTACAGTGGTGCTCTCTGCTCAGATGAATGACACGGAGCACAAAATAAAAGATTACGCGAACGTTACGGTCCTCCATTATAATGTGAGAAATACATTTTCTAACCTCGTGCTAGGAAGAGATAAATATTTGGATAGCATAGTAAATAGATATCATATAGATATCGTGTTTACCGTGTTTGGCGTGTCCAAATGGGTGCCGAAGGTACCGCATTTAAGCGGCTTCGCACGGTCCCAACTGCTTCAAAGACATTCGCCCTATTTTGCAAGGATGAATTGGCTGGAACGCACAAAATCGAATATTAAGATAGCTGCTCTCAGATATCTCTTCGACAAAAGCTCTGATTATTTCTGGACAGAAAATCCTCAAATATCTTTACAACTACAAAAGTTGTTTCCCGGAAAAAAGGTATTCACGATAACTAATTATTATCATCAGGTATATGACCAACCCAGACAATGGAACAATATAAAGTTACCCGATTTTGACGGATTTACACTGCTAACTATTAGCGCTTCTTATCCTCATAAGAATTTGGAAATATATAAGGAGATCGCACGCCTGTTGGAGGAGAAAAGTGAAAAATTCAGGATTGTGCTGACCATAAATGAAGATGATTTCCCCAAATTGGATAAAGATTTACGAAGTCATTTTTTGTTTCTGAGCCATGTCGATATAGAACAATGCCCCAGCCTGTACGAGCAAGCCGATATACTTTTGCAGCCTTCACTATTAGAATGCTTTTCGGCCAGCTATCCTGAAGCTATGAAAATGGATGTCCCTATCGTTACGACAGATAAGGACTTTGCTCATGGGCTATGTCATGATGCTGCTCTTTATTATAGCCCTCTTTCAGCGGAAGATGCTACTAATAAAATTCTTTCCATTGTCCATGACCCTGAATTAAGAAATCATCTGATCTTAAAAGGAAGAGAACGACTTAAAGAATTTGATAATAACGAGCAAAGAGCAGACAAAGTAATTCAGTTGCTGGAACAAATATATAAGGATAGTCAGAATTAAAAAATCAAATTATGTCAGTATTCAAAGACAAAGTCCTGTTGATAACAGGCGGCACGGGCTCATTTGGAAACGCCGTGCTTCGTAGATTCCTCAATTCAGACATTAAGGAGATCCGTATTTTCTCACGTGATGAAAAGAAGCAGGACGATATGCGTCACATGCTTCAGAATCCGAAAGTGAAATTCTATATCGGCAACGTGCGCGACAAGCGTTCTGTCGACATAGCCATGTCGGGAGTAGACTATGTGTTCTCGGCCGCAGCCCTCAAGCAGGTGCCCTCATGTGAATTCTTCCCGGTAGAGGCTGTTCGTACCAATATCCTAGGTACGAACAATGTGCTGGAATCCGCTATCGAGCATGGAGTGAGCAATGTGGTAGTACTTTCTACCGACAAGGCTGCCTATCCCATCAACGCGATGGGTATGAGCAAGGCGCTGATGGAGAAGGTGGCCTACGCCAAGGGGCGTGAGCTCGGCGATAATGCCAGGACCACTATTTGCTGTACGCGCTATGGCAATGTGATGGCCAGCCGCGGCTCTGTCATCCCTCTCTGGGTAGAGCAGATGATAGAGGGCAAGCCCATCACTATCACCGACCCGAATATGACTCGTTTCATGATGACGCTCGACGATGCTGTCGACCTGGTCGTCTATGCCTTCACCCATGGCAACAACGGCGACCTCTTTGTCCAGAAAGCTCCGGCAGCCACACTCGATACGCTGGCTCACGCTCTGGTCAACATCTACTGCCACAAAGAAGTGAAGGGTACCGGTAAACCGTTTATCGATCATGAACCTGAGATAAAGATTATCGGAACGCGTCACGGTGAGAAGCTCTATGAGACACTCGTTACCCGTGAGGAGATGATCAGGGCTGAAGACATGGGCGACTATTACCGCATCCCGTGTGATGACCGTGACCTCAACTATGATAAGTATTTCACAGAGGGCGTAGCCGATGTTTCAAAGATAGAGAGTTACCATAGCCACAACACCCGCCGCCTGGATGTGAAGGGAATGGAGGACCTGCTTATGAAGTTGCGCTTTGTGCAGGAGGATATGGGGCTTCTCCCCAAGGCAAAGGCTAAAGAGATAAGAAGTGAGTAAGTAGCGATGAAAATATTGGTTACAGGCGCCAAAGGTTTCGTGGGACGAAACCTTTGCGCCAATCTAATGAATATCCGTAACGGGTTTGACAGAACCCGCCCCGCGCTGAAGATAGAAGAAGTCTACGAATATGACCTCGACTCGACTCCGGCCGAGCTTGATACTTGGTGTAGGGAGGCTGACTTCGTGTTCAACCTTGCCGGTGTCAATCGTCCTAAAGATCCGAAGGAGTTTATGCAGGGTAACTTCGGCTTTGCCTCGACCTTGCTTGACACATTGAAGAAGCATGGTAACAATTGCCCCATCATGCTCTCCTCTTCGCAGCAGGCATCGCTCTCCGGACGCTTTGGCGACTCTGAGTACGGACGCTCTAAGAAGGCCGGCGAAGAATTGTTTTTCGATTACAGCAAGGAGACGGGCGCGAAGGTTCTGGTATATCGTTTCCCCAATTTGTTCGGCAAATGGTGCCGGCCCAATTACAACTCGGCCGTCGCGACATTCTGCAACAATATCGCCAATGACCTGCCCATACATGTCAACGACGCTAAGGTGGAGCTTGAGCTGCTATACATCGACGACCTTGTAGCGGAGATGATGGACGCGCTGGAGGGCAAGGAGCATCATTGCGAGTTTGACGGTCTGGATGTGCTGCCATCCGCGACGGGCAGATACTGCTATGCCCCCGTCACACACAAAGCTACTCTGGGAGAGATAGTCGATTTGCTGCATACCTTCCATGATCAATCGCAAACGCTTATGATGCCGGAGATTCCTGATGCCAGCTTTGCTAAGAAGCTGTACTCCACCTATCTCAGCTATTTGCCTCTAGACAAAGTGGCTTTTCCTCTGAAGATGAATACGGACGAACGCGGGAGCTTCACCGAACTATTGAAGACTAAGAATTGTGGCCAGTTCAGCGTAAATATCTCCAGACCCGGCATCACGAAAGGCGAACATTGGCACAACACCAAGTGGGAGTTCTTCATCGTTGTCTCCGGTCATGCGCTGATACAGGAGCGTAAGATCGGCACTGATGATACGATGGAGTTTGAAGTAAGCGGCGACAAGATAGAGGCTGTACACATGTTGCCTGGCTATACCCATAACATTATCAATCTTTCCAGCACCGAGAATCTCATCACAGTGATGTGGGCCAACGAGCAGTTTGATCCTTCTCACCCTGATACATTTCATGAAAAGGTAAGCAAATGATTATTGACGACAAATTATTGGACAGTCTGCAGCTGCAGGCTAGGGCTTCCGAACGTAAGCGCATGAATTTTGACCTTCGCAACAATGCAGAAGAAGACTCTCAGCGCATGCTGAACGTGATGGAGCCAGGCACCGTTGTTCCCATCCATCGCCATACAACTACCATCGAGACGGTTGTTATACTGCGGGGCAAGATGGATGAAATCTTTTACGATGCCGATGGACATGAGACACAAAGATTTCATCTTGATGCGTCTGAAGGCAACTATGGGCTTCAGATACCTATTGGACAATATCATTCTGTGGAAGCGCTGACACCATGCGTCATCATTGAAATAAAGGCTGGTGCATATGCTCCTCTAAAGTCAGAGGACGTCATTCAAAAGTGATCTGGATGCTTCAGGCTTATGTCATCTAATGGCTAACATGGATATAAGAAAACAAGGAAATGAAACATTTTAAAGACAACGGAAAAATAAAGTTACTTATTATAGTCGGCACAAGACCGGAGATAATCAGACTGGCGGCTGTCATCACTAAGTGCCGCAAGTATTTTGACTGTTTGCTCGCGCATACCGGCCAGAACTATGACTACAATCTCAACGGAGTGTTCTTCAAGGATCTCAAGCTTGAGGCCCCTGATATCTATATGGAAGCTGTGGGCGATGATCTCGGCGCCACAATGGGCAACATTATTGACAAGAGCTATAAGATAATGGTCGAGACCAAACCGGACGCCGTGCTGGTGCTGGGTGACACTAACTCCTGTCTGAGCGTCATTGGAGCCAAGCGCCTGCATATACCTATCTTTCATATGGAGGCAGGCAACAGGTGCAAGGATGAGTGCCTGCCGGAGGAGACCAATCGCCGCATCGTTGACATCATCAGTGATGTCAATATGGCCTATTCGGAACATGCGCGTCGCTATCTGGCCGACTGCGGACTGCCACGGGAGCGCACCTATGTCACCGGCTCGCCTATGGCTGAGGTGCTCCATGCCAATCTGGCCGAGATAGAAGCCAGTGATATTCATAAGCGCCTTGGGCTGGAGAAGAAAAAGTATATTCTGCTGTCGGCTCACCGTGAGGAGAATATAGATACGGAGAAGAACTTTCTTTCGCTTTTTACTGCAATCAATAATATGGCTGAGAAATACGATATGCCCATACTCTACAGCTGTCATCCGCGTAGCCGCAAGCGTCTGGAGCAGACAGGCTTCAAATTGGATCATCGTGTCATCCAGCACGAACCTCTCGGATTCCACGACTACAATTGCCTTCAGATGAATGCCTTCGCCGTAGTCAGCGATAGTGGTACACTGCCTGAAGAGAGCAGTTTCTTCACCAGTGTGGGTCATCCTTTCCCCGCTATTTGCATCCGTACTTCTACTGAGCGTCCCGAAGCTATTGACAAAGCCGGCTTCATCATCGCGGGTGTCGATACCAAGAGCCTGCTGCAGGCTGTTGATACGGCAGTAGAGCTGGTCAAGAATGGGGATTATGGCACACCAGTCCCGGCCTATACCGATGAGAATGTAAGCACAAAGGTGGTGAAGATTATCCAAAGCTACGTTGGAATAGTCAACAAAATGGTATGGAGAAAATACTGACTTTATGAACGAAGATCTTAAGGAAGTCCGGATTTGGAATGTTAAGTATAATCTACTTTCCGTTGGCGAGATAGCAGACTTCGTGGAAAAATGGCTTGACGAAGGCAGAAAGGGAATCCATCTGACCGGAGCAAATCCGGAAACTGTAGCTTTGGCCCAGAAAGATCCATTACAGAAAGAAGCTATTCTCGATTCTGATATAGTCAACGTGGATAGCTTCCTGCCAACTTTTTTCTTGAAAAGAAAAGGCTACGGCATAAAGAAACGTGTCCCTTCTCCAGATGTTTTTGAGGCTCTTCTGGCTGAAGCTAATAAAAGACATCAGAAAGTATATTTCCTCGGCGCAAAGCAAACTACTCTCGATTCGCTTCGTCCTATCGTGGAAAAGAAATATCCTGATCTTGTTATTGCTGGGATGCGTAATGGATACTTTCCACAAGAAAAAACAGATGAGATAGCAGAGATTATATCCAGAGAAAGTCCAGATTTCCTTTTCATAGCACTACCATCTCCACGAAAAGAGAAATTTATTCTTACATATAAACATAAGATAAATGTCGGATGCCTGTACGGCGTAGGTGGTGCTTTTGACGCTATGGCCGGAGTATTAAGCCGTCCTCCCAAATGGTTACAACACTTTGGTATGGAGTATTGGCTGAGAGTAATAAGGGCTCCGCGTGTTTATGTAAAACGCATGCCGCTATACTTTAGATTTATAAAACTCGCAATATTTGGAAAATAGAAATGCTGGGTCTGCCAAATTCCGAACATACCGAATAATTTCATTTAGAATAAAATATACGACAACACCATAAAATGGATTGTTACATTAAGACATCGAAATTTTAGACATTGAGGAGAAAGGCAATACCGTCAACGATTATCCGTTAAATATAACAGTATAAAAAAGCCACTGTCGTAGTGCCAAAATGACAGTAGCTTCAAATGTGACTCATGACCTTGCTGTAACAAGGAGAGAGCCTTTTAATTTTAATTACAGATTGCTTGGAACTGGTACCAATGTGGCTGTCACATTAAAGGTATCAGTTCTTTGGTTACAAGATGTACAGAGAGGTACTATGTACCACTTCTTGTCATCGCTATTAGCTTTCTGTACGTGTGCACCAACTAAATCAGTTCTCGTGCAACCGTCTGCAGAGCAGAAGAATGCTTTATAGCCAGTTTGTGCCTCCCAATATGCCAACCAAGAAGTATATCCTGTAGGTTTGGGAAATCTGCTAGAGCCTATAATATTTTTAACCCACATACCGAATACTATGAATGTTGTTAATAATGTTAATTACCCTTTTATCCGGAGAATGAAGCTCCGCCATCTTATTTGCAGGAAGATAGATTAAACTGCCGTTGTATCAGTTATGATTTTAAGCACAGCGGATGCCGATGGCACTAATTGAGAAAGTACAATAAGGTTGCCATTTACCAGTATGTGTCATAATGTCATATTTTTTGACTAAAAAACATAAAGCGCTAAAGAAATCCTTTACCATTCCATTGTGAGTATTTTGGGCGAAAACACTATGAAATACACCTTTTTCTCAATCAGAGGCATTCCGAAGCGGTTCAAGATTACTGAT
>OMUV01000030.1 GCA_900314335.1 uncultured Prevotellaceae bacterium
CCAAGAGCGAGGTGGAAAATCTAATGTGCGGCGAAGCGACGGAAAGTTAGTATCGCGTATTCCTTCGCACACTTATGCGGCGGCAGGCGGCCGCTGAGGCAGCGGCCCTCCCAGCTATAGAATGCCGCCCGGCATCATTTCCCTTCTGAAAATACTTTTCGTGTCTGCTTCTTTGGCAGGGAAAACAATGTTTCGTATATTTGTATCATACATATATATAATATGCGTAACTAAATCACACAACGATGAAAAAGGAAATAGTCACAAACAATGCGCCTGCGGCCATCGGGCCTTACAGTCAGGCGATAGAGGCGGGGAATATGGTGTTCGTCTCCGGGCAGCTGCCCGCCGACCCCGCTACCGGCAAGATAGAGAGCACGGACATCGGTACGCTCACCCGCAGAAGTCTGGACAACATCAGCGCCATCCTCTACAGCGCAGGGCTCACGATGGCCGACGTGGTCAAGACGACCGTCTTTCTCACCAACATGAACGACTTCAAGGAGATGAACACGGCCTACGCGTCCTACTTCGGCGACTGCGCACCGGCGCGCTCGGCCGTGGAGGTGAAGGCCCTGCCCAAGAACTCCCCCATCGAGATCGAAGCAATAGCCGTCAAGTCATGAGAAGCATCGGCGTGTTCTGCTCCTCGCGCACGCCGCTGAGGGCAGACTATACAGAGGCGGCGCGGCGCTTAGGAAGCGAGATAGGACGCCGCGGTGCGCGGCTGGTGTACGGCGGATCGAAGTGTGGCCTTATGAAGGTCACGGCCGACGCAGTGCACGCCGCCGGCGGCAAGACGCTCGGCATCATCCCCGACCGCCTCAGGGAGCGCGGGCTGCAGGACGACTGCGACTTTACCTTCTACACCGCCGACCTGAGCGACCGCAAGGCCGCCATGATACGCGAGGCGGACGTCTTCGTGGCCCTGCCGGGCGGCGTAGGTACGCTCGACGAGATCTTCACGGTGGCGGCCGACTCCACGCTCGGCTATCACGACCGCGCGGTGGTGCTCTACAATGTCGGCGGATACTGGGACGCCACACGCACCATGCTCAGAAGGATGGCGGAAGAGGGAATGCTGCCCGCAGACATCGCAGAGCATATAAAATATGCCGATATCGAAGATTCTCTCTACAGCCTTATCTTCTGATTACTATCGGTTTAGATTTCTTCCGAAAAGAAATTGAGAAAAAATCTCACTTTTGTTGTAACTTTTTTCCCACCTATTCGTCTTACTTATAAAGAACGATGAACGCTATCAGTTTTCGCGAGGATGTCCTGCCGCTCAAGGACAAGATTTTCCGGCTGGCGCTTCGCATTACGTTAGACAGGCAGGAGGCCGAGGACATCGTTCAGGACATATTGATGCGCATATGGGACAGGAGAGAGAGCCTGGGCGAGGTAGAGTCGATAGAGGCGCTGAGCCTCACGATGTGCCGCAATCTGGCGCTCGACCACATCAAGAGCAAGGAGAAGAGCAATATCCCCCTCTCGGATGCTCCGCCCACTGAGGACCGCGAGATGCCTCCGGACATGCTGCTGATACGTTCCGAGCGGCTGGAAGCCGTCAGGAAACTCTTCGACAGTCTGCCCGTCCCGCAGAGGGAAGCGATACAGCTGAGAGACATCGAGGGAAAGTCGTACGCCGAGATAGCCCAGATCACAGGGCAAAGCGAGGCAAGCGTCAAGGTGAACATCTTCAGGGCACGTCAGTACATACGTAAACAAATAGAGAAAAAAGAGAATTATGGATTATAGCTACATAGACAAACTGCTGGAAAGGTACTGGCAGGGCGAGACAAGCGTAGAGGAGGAAGAGATGCTGCGCACCTTCTTTCGCCAGCGCGAGTTGCCCTCCCGCTTCGAGCCTTACCGTCGCCTCTTCGCCTACGAGGATGTCGCCGCAAGCGAGCATCTGGGCGCCGAGTTCGACGAGCGGATGCTTCGCATGATCGAGCCCGGAGAGCAGCACGTAGTGAGGGCCCGCCACATCTCAGTGGCCGCACGGCTCAGGCCTTTCCTCAAGGCCGCCGCCTCAGTGGCTGTCGTCCTGACCATCGGCGGTGCCATCGAGCACTCGTTCCGCAACGAGAACGCCGCGACGCCCGACTTCAACTACGCCACCTATAAGGATACCTACAAGGACCCGCAGGTGGCCGCCGAGAAGGTGTCGTCATCGCTCAGGGACATGTCGGAGGAATTGCAAAGGCAGCAGAGCGCTGACTCGGCCCGCGCAATAGGCAAAGACAAAAGCGTTCAATGAAAAGATTAGCAGTCCTGATGGCTGCCGTGATGCTCTCGCTCACCACATGGGCCCAGAGCGCACAGGACTTCGCCTCGCATTTCATGCAGGGGAGGGACAACGGCAGCAATGTCAAGTGTATCACCGTGGGGCCCAAGATGATCAGCACCATGCTGAGCTCTGAGAACCCCAGCGGAGACACAGCCGGGCTCAGGGAAGCCCTCGAGGGCATCAAGAGCCTGCGCATCATCAGCGGCACAACCGAAGCCTCCGCGCTGAGAAAAGAAGCCGTCGGCCTCCTGAAGCGCTCACGCCGCCACTACTCCCCCTACAAGGAGAACGGCAAGCAGACCTACGGCGACTGCCTCTGGACACGGCAGATAGGCAAGCGGATAGCCGAACTGGTGTATGTGGCGCCCGAGAATACGAGCAAGGGCTTCGTGGTGATGGACTTCACGGGTAACATCGACCCGGGCTTCATCGAGGGCCTGATAAGCAAAGGACAACAAAAATAGATTTTTCGTTTCTGTAATTATATTAGTAAAACTTCAATTGCCCCGTTGCGAAACGCGGCAATGCTTTTGACCAACAACAATCGACGTAGAGTTTCAATTCTCAATTTCAGTAAAACAATCAACCGGTACGACCGCGATACAAGGGAGCCACAGAAGGCTCCCTTTTTCGTTGTCGGCGGTCGCGTCCCAAGCAGTGGGGCGGATAGATGCCGGAGGGTGGAAAGCGTGCCGGCCGAAATCGACGCGTCACCTCACAAAGGGAAAACATCGAGCCGCGTAACGCTTGTCGGAATGCATAATATTCATTATTTCTTAACTTTGCACTTCGATAGAAATAACAGATTAGAGAAACGAATAGGAATCAAGAAATTATCCGTACAAGCATAGTGGGCATAGCAGCCAATCTCTTCCTTGCCGCTTTCAAGGCCGTGGCAGGATGGGTAGCAGGATCGGTGGCAATCATCATGGACGCGGTGAACAATCTCAGCGACGCCATGTCGTCTGTCATCACTATTGTCGGCACTAAGCTATCGGAAAAGCCTGCCGACCGCAGTCATCCCTTCGGCTATGGCCGCGTAGAGTACTTCAGTGCCATCATCATCGCTGTCATCGTACTCTCTACGGGCATCATCTCTTTAGTAGAGAGCGTAAAGAAGATTTTCAACCCCACAAGTCCCGACTATACCACCGTCACACTCGTCATCATCATTGTCGCCATCATCGTGAAAATTGTCATGGGATGGTATGTCAAGCGCGAGGGCACGAAGTTGAAGAGCAATGCGCTGGTGGCGAGTGGTGCCGATGCCACGTTTGATGCCGTGGTAACCCTCTCCACGCTTGTCTCTGCGGGCATCATGCTGCTGACAGGGCTCAATCTCGATGGCTTTATAGGCACGGCCATCTCGCTGGTCATCATCAAGGCTGGTATCGGCATGGTCGGCGCGCCCGTAGGTGAGCTACTTGGCAAGAGCATCCCTAAAGAGATGGTGGCAAGAATCAAGACTGATGTGATGAAATATCCCGAGGTATCGGGAGTATATGACATCATCCTCAACTACTATGGCCCTAATGCCATCATTGGTTCGCTGCATGTGAGTGTTCCCGACACCATGACGGCGCGTAGCATCCATTCGCTCACGCGCCGCATCACCGAGCAACTCTATGACAAGTACAACATTATCGCCACCGTGGGCATCTATGCGCATTACACCTCCGGTGAGCTGTCGGCCCTTCAGAATAGCATACTGGGCTTCGTAGGGCAGTATCCGCACATCTTGCAGTCGCATGGATTTTTCTATTTCGCCGAGACACATACCATCACCCTTGACATCATTCCCGACCACACCATCCACGATGACGAGGCCTTCCATCGCCAGTTTGTCACTGCCATCACAAAGCAGTTCCCGGACTACAACTTCAACATCGTCATGGACCATCTGTATTCTGAGTGAATACAGCCGATGCCATGGCCATGACGGGATATTTGATTGAAGATTAAGAACTGAGTTCAGCACTACGCCGTGAGTTCTTCATTCTATTTTGCATACATATTCATCTTGGAGCGACCGCAAAGTAGGATGATGATACACAGGGCGCGCAACGGGCATGGCACGCCCAGAGCCTATTGGCCTGGAGCCTTGTATTCCTGCAAAAACCCCGAAAGGAGGGGCTTCGGAGGCTCACATGTACGCGCCGGCCTGCAGACGGGAGCGCAGGAGATGGTCCACGGAGTAACGCCCGGCGCCTGTCAGCAGTATGGCCATGAATATCACGAAGTAGAGGAACGCCAGTTCGCCGGCGCCGAGGAAGTCGAAATGATGGACGGCGGCGATAGCTACGAACATGTTGAACGCGAGCACCAGGCAGGCGGGGCGTGCGAGGAGCCCGAACAGCAGGGCCAGCGAGCAGCCCACCTCGGCGAATATCGCAAGGCCGAGCGACACAGCGCTGCCCACGCCGAGCGGGTCGGGGAACATGGGCGCGGTAGCGCCGAAGTTGACGATCTTGGTGATGCCGTGGGTGAGCAGCATGATGCCGAACATCAGGCGCAGGCCCAGAATGAGACGGTCGGCGGTCTTACTGCTGGCCTCGGGGAAGAGGAGGCGGATGATTTTTTCCTTATTCATAATCTATATTATAGGTGTGGATTACTTGCGGAAGTTTTTGGGCTTGGTCGAGACAATCTTTATGATCAGCTTCTGGAGCGCTGCGTCCTGCGCCTCATTGGTATAGAGGTAGCGGTGGCGGCCCGTGGCTGACGGGGTGAAGTGGTTGTAGCCCTGCGCATCGATGGTGATGGTCCCGGGCTCGCTATGGCTGAACATCTCGGGGTGGACGAGGGCTATCACGCTCATCACGTCGAAGGCGGCCTGATTGTGCGGGTTGGGGTTGAGGCCGTTGAAGGCGCACAAGAGCGGATGCGGGCGTCCCCAGGAGAGGCGCTCGTTGATAACGCTGCTGGGGCAAACGACCCTCTCGCCTATCTCGAACGGATTCTCGAGAATGTCGGTGGGCCACTCTGCAAAGACCTTACGCATGGCGGGGATATCCTTGCTCACATTAAACTCGACAAAGGGCTTCTCCCTGTAGTCGCCCGCCATGATGGAGAGGAGCCTCACCTTGCGCGCCACGAGTTCGCGCCCTGTGAGAGGGGAGTATTTGTCGGGGCCGCTCTCAAGGAGCAGGGCGAGGTTGGTGCCGAATCCCACGGAGATGACCACGACGCTGCTGTCCTTCTGGCGCGCGAGGGTACGGCGGTAGAACGCGATGGCGTCCTCATAGCGGCCCTTGTGGGCTTGAGCGAAAGCGATGCGTCCCGAGGCGTCGCGCTTGAGGGCCACGGAGTCGGCGTAGCCATTGCCGTCCCCGCTCCCCACGGGCCGCGGGCTGCGGGCCAGAGGCACCTTGCCGTAGCCGTACCAAGTGAGCGTGGCGTCCACGGCGGGGCATATGTTATCGCCGCCCTTGTGTGTGCTCACGCCCAGGAGCTTCATCCTTCCGGCGTCGCAGTATTTGAGGATGGCGTCGAGCGCTATAGCATCGTCGGCGTCGTTACCGTAGTCGGTCTCGAAGATCACATTGATTCTGTCGTTCTTGTTTTCGCTTCCGGAGGCGCTGCCGGCGGAGAATATCCCCAGGATGGCCGCCGCGGCCAGCATAATCTTAACTTTCATCGTATCTAAGGTGAGTTTATTATGATATATAAGGCAAAAGTAATAGTTTTAATCGTATTAATGCCCGAATATTTCGTATTTTTGCAAGTTATAAAGCCGGACAGCAGCAGCCCGTCCGAAAATCATATATGAGACCCGTCAAAAAGCTCGACCTTTTTATCATGCGCAACTTTCTTGCCCTACTGGCAGGGACGTTCTTCGTATGTCTGTTCGTGCTGATGATGCAGTTCACATGGCGCTACATCGACGAGCTGATCGGCAAGGGCGTGACGATGGACATGTTTGCCCAGTTCTTCTGGTACATGGCCGTGTCGATGGTGCCGCAGGCTCTGCCGCTCTCCATTCTGCTCTCCTCGCTCATCGCCTTCGGCAACATGGGCGAGAGGCTGGAGCTGCTGGCCATGAAGACGGTGGGTGTGTCGCTCATCCGCATCATGCGGCCGCTCATTCTCATCGTGGCGGCCATCGCGGGCGTGTCTTTCTACTATCAGAATGTGACGAGCCCCTACGCCGAGTTTCAGCTCCGCACACTGCTCATCAGCATGCACGAGAGCGCGCCGGCGCTGGAGATACCCGAGGGCGTGTTCTACAGCGGCATCCCAAACATCAACATCTACGTCAAGGAGAAGCAGAACGATACGGGCATGCTCTACGATGTCATCATCTACAAGACTGACCAGGGATTCAACAAGGCTCAGATCGTGCTGGCCGACTCTGCCAAGCTCGACATCACGGGCGACAAGAAGCACATCATGCTCCAGCTCTTCAGCGGCGAGGAGTTTGAGAACCTGGAGACGGGCAGCGGCATGACCGTCAGGGCCTATGTCCCCTACGACAGGGAGACGTTCGGATACAAGAAATTCATCATCGATTTTGACAGCAACTTCAACCTGCTCGATGCGGGCTCTATAGGCAACCGCCCCGAGTCGAAGAACATGAAGCAGCTCGTGGCGGGCGTCGACTCGATGGAGCTCCACGGCGATTCGCTCGGGCGCTCCACCTACGACTACATCTCGCGCGCCGCAGGCCTTGGCGCTGCGCCGGCCATCGACTATGTGGCGCTCAACTCCATCGGGCGCGACGCTCCGCTGCCGCCCGAGGCGCCGACGCCAGTCATACAGGGTGCCGACGGCACAGTGCAGGAGATGTCCGACAGCGAGCGCACGGCGCGCCGCAGGGCCGAGGAAGTGTTCGCCACCCAGCGCAAGGCCGCCATCAACAAGGCCGTGGCCGAATACAAGAGGCGCGAACCGAAAGTGATGGCGCAGGCCGCGAAACTTAACATCGACAGCCTCTTCGCCGCCCTGCCGCAGGACAAAAAGGCGGACATCGAAGCGCAGGTCAAGAGCCGCATGAGCAGCATGGCCACGGACCTGGAGTGGCAGAAGTATGACGTCGAGGACAACGATCTGATGATAAGGAAATACGAGATAGCCTGGCACGAGAAATTCATCCTCTCGCTGACGTGCATCATCTTCTTCTTTATCGGCGCGCCGCTCGGGTCCATCATTCAGAAGGGCGGTCTCGGCGCTCCGACCGTGCTGTCGGTGATGATCTTTATCCTCTATTACATCATCAACACCTCGGGCATGAAGCTGGCCAAGGAGGGCCGCTGGCAGATATGGTTCGGTATGTGGATGAGCGTCATGGTGCTCGCCCCGCTGGGCGCGTTCCTCACCTACAAGGCCAACAACGACAGCGCCGTCTTCAACGCCGAGGCCTACCGCCGCTTCATACGCCGCATCTTCGGGCTGCGCACACGCCGCCACATTGTGCCCAAGGAGGTGATCGTCTTCGACCCCGACTACAGCGACATCTACTCTCGCCTCGGGGCTCTCGCCGAACGCTGCCGCCGCTACAACGCCGCCCAGAAGCTCTGGCGCGCGCCCAACTATATCCACCACTTCTTCTCGCCTGTGCCCGACCATGCCGTCGAGGAGATCAATAAGGAGATGGAGAGCATCGTCGACAGCCTGTCCAACAGCCGCGACCTCCGTGTGCTTGACGAGCTCAACCGCTTCCCCATCATCTTCACCACAGCCCACGTATCGCCGTTCGCCAACCCCTGGCTCAACCGCATATCGGGCGTCATCCTCCCCGTGGGCATCTTTTTCTGGCTGAGAATGTGGAAATTTCGCCTCAGACTGCTCAGAGATATGAAACAAATCGTATCTTCGTGCGAAAAAGAGAGAGAATACATCAGCAAAATCACCGGCAAAGGCTCCGCCGAGGCGGATGCGAAGGCCGGGGCAGACAATACACAAGAATATGAAAGAGACAGACAATAATTTTCAGTTGGCTTCAGTCGAAGAAGCCGTAAATGATTTCAGGCAGGGCAAGTTCGTCATCGTAGTGGACGACCCGAGCCGCGAGAACGAGGGCGACCTCATCACTCCCGCAGAGATGATCACGGAGGAGAAGGTCAACTTCATGCTGCGCAACGGTCGCGGTGTGCTGTGCGCACCTCTGACCATCTCGCGCTGCAGGGAACTGGGTCTCGAGCACCAGGTGGAGAACAACACCAGTCTGCTCGGCACGCCGTTCACCGTGGCCGTCGACAAGCTCGAGGGCTGCACCACGGGCGTGAGCACTCACGACCGCGCCGCCACCATCCGCGCCCTTGCCGACCCCGCCTCCACGCCAGACACCTTCGGCAAGCCCGGCCACATCTGCCCGCTCTACGCCCAGGACAACGGCGTGATACGCCGCGCGGGCCACACCGAGGCCGCCATCGACCTCACCCGCCTCGCCGGGCTGCGCCCCGCCGCCGCGCTCATCGAGATCCTCAACGAGGACGGCACCATGGCGCGCATGCCGCAGCTCATCGAGAAGGCCAAGGAGTGGGGCCTGCACATCCTCACCATCAAGGACCTCATAGCCTACCGCCTCAAGACCGACAGCCTTATCGAGAAGGGCGAAGAAGTAGACATGCCCACCGACTACGGCCACTTTCACCTCATCCCCTTCCGCCAGAAATCGACGGGCAAGGAGCACATAGCCCTCATCAAGGGCAAATGGGACGCCGAAGAGCCCGTATTGGTGCGCGTCCACTCGTCCTGCGCCACGGGCGACATCTTCGGTTCGCGCCGCTGCGACTGCGGCGAGCAGCTGCACCGCTCCATGCAGATGATCGACCGGGAGGGCAAGGGCGTAGTGCTCTACCTCAATCAGGAGGGCCGCGGCATAGGACTCATGGCCAAGATCTCCGCCTACAAGCTCCAGGAGCAGGGCTATGACACCGTCGACGCCAACATCCACCTCGGCTATGACCCCGACGAGCGGGACTACGGCGTGGGCGCGCAGATACTCCGCGAGCTCGGCGTGCACAAGATGCGCCTCCTCACCAACAATCCCGTCAAGCGCGTGGGCCTCGAAGCCTACGGACTGGAGATCGTGGAGAATGTGCCCATCGAGATAGAGCCCAACAAATACAACGAGCGCTACCTCAAGACCAAGAAGGAGCGCATGGGCCACGACCTGCACCTCTGATAAGACATTCATAACACAATCTATAAGAAAGAACAAAATGGAAAGAGAAATCAAATTTGAAAATCCCGCGCTCTCTGGCGTACAGTCTGCCTTCAGAGTGCTCATGCGCCGTGTGTACCTGTGGATGGCCCTGGCTCTGGCCGTCACCGGCCTCACGGCATATTATATAGCCTCCAATCCGGGCCTGCTGCAGGCGGTCTTCACCAATCGCGGCCTCTTCTGGGGCGTGATCATAGGCGAACTGGCGCTTGTATTCATTCTCTCGGCGCGCATCATGCGCATGTCGTTTGCCACCGCAGGCCTCATGTTCGCAGCCTACTCCGTCCTCAACGGCGTCACGATGTCGTTCATCTTCGTGGCCTTCACGCAGGAGAGCATCGCTACGGCGTTCTTCATCACGGCAGGCATGTTCGCGGCCATGGCCTTCATCGGCACAGTGCTTAAGAAGGACCTGAGCAGCTTCGGCTCCTACTTCATGATGGCGCTCATAGGCCTCATCATCGCTTCGGTGGTCAACATCTTCTGGGCCAACTCTGTGCTCTACTGGGTCATCACCTACGTGGGCGTGCTCCTCTTTGTAGGCCTGACCGTCTATGACACACAGAAGATCAAAGCCTTCCTCCTCCAGTGGGGCGACGAGGTGAACGACAACACCCAGAAGCTCGCGCTCATGGGCAGCCTCTCGCTCTACCTCGACTTCATCAACCTGTTCCTCTACATCCTGCGCATCTTCGGCCGCAGCAGTGACAATTAATCTCAGAACCATTATATCACCACATAAAATGAATGAACTCTCAGCACGGTTAAATCGCCTTGCGCCATCGGCCACACTCGCCATGTCGCAGAGAAGCAATGAGCTTAAGGCAAAAGGAGTGGACGTCATAAACATGAGCGTTGGTGAGCCCGACTTCAATACTCCCGCCCACATCAAAGAAGCCGCCAAGAAGGCCATCGACGACAATTACTCCCACTACTCTCCTGTGCCCGGCTACCCCGTATTGAGGCAGGCCATCGTCGGCAAGCTGAAAAGGGAGAACGGCCTGGACTACACCCCCTCTCAGATCCTCTGCTCCAACGGTGCCAAGCAGAGCGTATGCAATGTCATCATGGCCCTCGTAGACCAGGGCGACGAGGTGATCATCCCCGCTCCCTACTGGGTGAGCTATACCCAGATGGTGAAGCTCGCCGACGGCGTGCCCGTATCGGTAGTGACGGGTCTGGAGGACAACTTTAAGATGACGCCCGCCATGCTCGAGAAAGCCATCACGCCGCAGACGCGCGCCATCGTGCTCTGCTCGCCGAGCAATCCTACGGGCTCCGTCTACACCCTTGAGGAGCTCACGGCCTTAGCCGAGGTACTCAAGCGTCACGAGCGCATCATGGTCATCTGCGACGAGATCTACGAGCACGTCAACTATATCGGCCACCACGCCTCCATGGCTCAGGTGCCGGGCATGAAGGAGCGCACGGTGATCATCAACGGTGTGTCCAAGGCTTACGCCATGACCGGCTGGCGCATCGGCTTCGCCGCCGCCGAGGAGTGGGTCATCAAGGCCGTCAACAAGCTTCAGGGCCAGTACACCAGCGGCCCGTGCTCCGTCAGCCAGATAGCCGCAGCCGCCGCCTTCGACGGGCCGCAGGAGTGCGTCGAGGAGATGAGGCAGGAGTTTGAGCGCCGCAGAGACCTGATCGTCTCGCTCACGCGCGCCATCCCCGGACTGGAGACCAACTGCCCCGACGGAGCCTTCTACCTGTTCCCCAAATGCAGCAGCTACTTCGGCAAGAGCGACGGCGAGCACGTCATCAACAACGCCACCGACCTCGCGCTCTACCTGCTGAATGTGGGCCATGTGGCCACCGTCAGCGGTGACGCCTTCGGTGCTCCGGAATATTTCCGCATGAGCTACGCCACCAGCCAGGACAACATCCGCGAAGGCCTCAAGCGCATAGCCGAGACCCTAGCCCGCCTGAAGTAAATTCATCCCCATTACGATTATCCCGCGCCGCATACGCCAGCTCTGACGTATGCGGCGCGATTGTTTACGGCCGCTGAGGCAGCGGCCCTCCCAGCCAGCCTCGCGCATTATAGATTAAGATTCCTTATTTTTGAAGTCCTC
>OMUV01000075.1 GCA_900314335.1 uncultured Prevotellaceae bacterium
CGGCATCAGCTGGTTTGCTGTCCGCCTCAGCGGGTTTCGCGTCCGGCTCTGCGGGCTTCGCGTCGGCCTCAGCAGGTTTCGCGTCGGCGTCTGCGGGTTTGGCATCGGCCTGCGGCTCTGCGGGCTTGGCGGCTGCATTATCGTCGGCCTTGCCTTCCTGCTCGGCCTTCGCCTTGGCATCCAGTTCCTCAATAGAGCGCCTCAGCGCTTCAAGGTCTGCTTTCAGGCCGTTGATGCGACGCTTTATCTCGTCGACAAATCCGCCTCCGCTCTTGGTCGAGACGTTCAGAAATCCGAGGTTGTTCTCATAGGTCTGTATCTCGTTCTTCTTAGCTTCGTACTGGGCGTAGAGGCGCTGGCGAGCATCGTAGAGAGCGTCGCCGCCCTTGCGCATCGCTGCCGTGGCCTGCGCCTTGAAGCGCTCCGTGCGGCGTGCTATGTGGCGCATGTCGAGCGCCTCGTAGAGCCTGTCCACTTCCTTGCGGTATGCCTGGTAGAGATCCTCCTTGTACTTGTAGGGCACGTGGCCGGTCTCCTGCCATTTGTCCATCAGTTCGCGCACTTTCTTCACGCCTTCCTCGGCGGCATCGGCGGTGATGCTCTTAAGCTCCTCGATGATGCTGCGCTTGGTCTGCAGGTTCTCCTTCTCGCTCTTCTTGACCGACGATTCGGCGGCTTTGCGGGCGTCGAAGAATGCGTTGCAGGCGCCGTTGAAGCGTTTCCAGAGTTCCTCGGAGTTTTTGCGGGTCACGGGGCCAATCTCCTTCCACTCTTTCTGCAGCTCCTTGATGGCGCGGGCTGTCTTGGCCCACTCCGTGCTGTCCTTGAGGGCTTCCACCTTCTCGCAGAGGGCGGTCTTCTTCTCCAGGTTCTCGCACAGGGAGGCCTTCATGCTCTTGACGAACTCGGCCTTGGCGTTGAAGAATGCGTCGCAGGTCTTGCGGAAGCGCTCGAAGATCTTCGTGTTCATATTCTTGGGTGTGAATCCGATAGTCTTCCATTCGGCCTGCAGGGCCTTTATCTCGTCCGACATCTTGTCCCACTCGGCGTAGGTCTTGAGCCCCGAGAAATCGAGGGCCTCCACCTTCTCGCAGAGCGCGGTCTTCTTATCAAGATTCTCATTCTCTGCTGCACGCAGTTTCTCGAAGTATTCCTGATGGCGCTTGTTGATGACGGTGGTGGCGGCCTTGAAGCGATCCCATATCTGCTCTCTCAGGTCTTTGGCTACGGGGCCGATCTCGCGGAACTTCTGGTGGAACTTCTGCATCTGGTGGAAGGCGGAGATCACGTCGGGCTCGTCGGCCAGTTTCTCCACACACTCGATGATGCGCGTCTTTGCCTCCAGGTTTTTCTTGAAGTCGTACTCGCGGAACTCGTTGTTGAGCTTGAGCATGTCGTAGAAGTTCTCCACGTCGTGCTGATAGTTCTTCCACAGCTCGGTGGCGTTCTCTGCCGGCACGGGGTTGCACTCCTTCCACTCGGCTTGCAGCGCGCGGAATTTGTCGTAGTTCTTGTTCGCTTCCTCGGGCGATGCCGAGAGGTCCTTAATCTGCTGGAGTATCTCCTCCTTGCGTTTCAGGTTCTCCTGCTTCTTGGCCTCGAGCGCCTCGTGATCCTTGGCGCGTTTCTCCTTGGCCAGACTCAGTTCGGCCTTGAAGCTCTGCTCGTCCGCATCGGGCATGGGCAGGTAATCGTCATCGTTACCGCCGTCCTTGAGGAACGCCTCGTGCTGTGCTTCCACTTCCTCACGCCTCAGGCGATAGTAGGTGCGCTTGAGCATGTCGAGCTCCTCGCGTTCGGGAGTCTTGTCGCCGTGCGAGAGAGCCCTGAGGCGCTCTATGACTTCCTGCTTGGTGGTCGGCACTACATATTCTTTCTTCTCCGTGTCCTCCTCTGCTGCGGCTTCGGGAGCGGCGGCTGCTGCTTCGGCGGGAGCCTCTGTAGCGGCCGGCGCGGCCTCTGCTGCGGGAGCTTCGGGCTCTGCTGCCGCGGGGGCGGCGGGCGTTGCCTCGGGCTCGGCGGGCGCGGGTGCGGCGGCCTCGGGCTGAGCCGGAGCCTCTGCTGTTGTCTCTGTATTATTTACCTCGGCAGTCTCTTCGGGCGTTTGCTCTGCTGCTGCCGGCTGAGTGTTCTCATTCTTAATGGGCTCGTCATTCAGGAGCCCTTCTTCAGAGGGTTTCATTCTGCGTGCGTGATGTTTTTATGACCTACAAATTAAAGCATTTTTATTCATATGGCCTAATATTTTTCCGAATATTTGCGTAGCGCGCTGAAAAATAGTATGCCAATTATGATTTTTTATGTCCCGCGTGAGATATGCCGGGCGGAGCGACGTCGCTTATATCCAGCTTTTCTTGTGGAACACGATGACGCAAATGGCCGTGATGACGATCGACGCTATCACAAGCAGCGGGAAGCCGAACTTGTACTGCTCCATGCCGTTGATCAGGTTCACGCCGTAGAGGCTGTAGATCAACGTGGGGAGCATGAGGATGATGGACACGGCCGTGAGGGTCTTCATGACGACGCTCATGTTATTGCTGATGATGCTGGCGTACGTGTCCATCGTCGAATTGAGAATGTTGGCGTAGATGTTGGTCATCTCGCGCGCCTGGCTCATCTCGATGTTGACGTCCTCGATAAGGTCCGCATCCAGTTCGTCGACGGGGAGCTTGAACTTGAGTTTGGAGAGCAGCATCTCGTTGCCACGGATCGACGTGGCGAAGTATGTCAGGCTGTCCTGCAGTCTCGAGAGGCCCACGAGGTCATCGTTGTCTATCTTGCGGTCCAGATTGAGCTTCGACTCCTCGATGAGGGTGTTGATCTGCTTGAGTCGCTTCAGATACCACACGCTTGAGGACAGGAAGAGCCGGAACACCAGGTCGATGCTGTCGGTAAAGCCTACGCCGCGCTTCTGCTGGTAGGCGATGAAGTCGATCATCATGTTGGTCTCATAGTTGCACAGCGTGACACAGACGTCCTTGTTGAGGATGATGCCGAGCGGGATGGTGGTGTGCGGTGTGTGTGAGCGCACCTCGCGCACATAGGGTATGCGCAGGATGATAAGCACCCACCCGTCCTCGTATTCGTAACGCGGGCGCTCGTCCTTGTCTCGGATGTCTTCTATGAAATACTCGGGAATCTTGAGCTTGTCTATCATAAAGGTGATGTCGTCGTCATTGGGGCACGTCACCTGAGTCCAGCAAGCTGGTTGCCAATTATCGACGGTGTGAAGCCCGCCGTTTATGTTCCAGTATGTACGCATAAGCTTTACTCCAAAAATGTTGTAGACAGGAGTAAGGCTCTATCCTTTCTCCCGCCGGTTTAACTTTCGTTTTCCGCGTGATAGTCGTCCATATATTCTTTTATTGCCTGGGGCGGAGATGATGATTGCAGCTCTCCGGCCGTTCTCGGCAAATGTTTGTTTCTGCATGCAAAACTATAAAAATAATTCTTATCCCGCGCCATTTGCTTTCGTTTTTGTGCCTCATGAGGCAAATATTTTATCTTTTGGCAGGCAGCCCGGAGAGAAATGTCCGGATAATGGAAAATCCGCCCGCACAGCCGTTCCTCCGCCCTGAGTCCGCGACAAGGCGGAGGAGGTACTGAATCTGATGTCACGGTGATGGATCATACGCTGTCCGGGAAGGATGATTTTTCGCCCGCGTAAGTAGCTGGTTTTCTGCGCTCCGCAGAGGGCCGAAATTATGTTTGAGATGTTTTAGAATGTCTCAAATGTGTTTTTCCTCATGTCCTATGTAATTTTTGAGAAATGCGGAAGGTTTTTTGAAGAGTGCGCAGAAGGTGTCTCTCGAAAGCGAAAGCGGAACATGCTTCCGCCTCCTATATACAATTCCGGGCCGCCTGCTGACGACTTAAAGGCGATTTTTGCGCCCGCGTAAATGGCTGATTTTCTGCGGTCCGCAGAGGGCCAAAATTATGTTTGAGATGTTTTAGAATGTCTCAAATGTGTTTTTCCTCATGTCCTATGTAATTTTTGAGAAATGCGGAAGGTTTTTTGAGAAGTGGGGAATGCCTTTTCTGACAAGAGGGAAAAGCGCTATCGTTTCGGATTGCGAAAATATAATAGCAGTGCAGGGGAGTGAGGACTTCAACAACGGAAAAGCTTGTATCGTTTTGCGCGAAGCTTGGCTGGGAAGGCCCCTGCCCTCAGGGGCCGCCTGCCGCATAAGAAAGTGCGCGAAGGGATACGCGATACTAATTTCCTGCCGC
>OMUV01000024.1 GCA_900314335.1 uncultured Prevotellaceae bacterium
ACAAGGCACCTGAGGAAAACTACATTTGAGGTAGTTCTACTCGTCTCAAATGTAATTTCACTCCTCACGTAACACTGATAATCAAGTACTTGCATTCATTGCAAAATTGGCTTCTGCGTGTCCGTGACTGGCTTCACGAATATAATAAAAGAGGCGTAAACGAAGGACATTCGCTTTTACCGGTACTTGTTTCATCGCATCGCATAAGTCTTACCGCATGGCCCAAAGAATCTCACGCGGATGAGAAAATTCCAATCTACCCCGCTCTATTCAGGCTCATTCAAATCGCAGGCAGGCGTAAGGCATGAGGAGTTATCTGCTTGCATCACCCCGGAGAAAACAAGAAGCGGGCCATCATCCCTTTGAGAGAGACAATGGCCCGCCGATTAATTTCAATGCTGTCGGGCAGATGCCGGCAAAGATTTACTTGTATATTTGCTTCTTACCGTCGATAATGTATATGCCGCCCTTCACGGGATCGGTCACACGCATTCCCTCTACATTGTATATCACATGCGCTCCGGCCTTGGCGGGAACTTTCACGGTCGATATGCCGTTCACCAGTTCGCTGCTCAGGTAATAGTTATCGGGGGCATCTGCTGTCGACGACTGAAGCCATGAGGCGAACGGTGTCAACGGGAGTGCGCTGTCCTGCGTACGGCTGTAGCACAAGCCCAGCGGAGAATACTGCCACAATGTACCATTGTAGGTGGCGTCGGCAAAGTTGGTCGACAGCGAAACATCATCAATAGTCTCAGTACGACCGCTTCCTAACATGCTTACATTATTGGCAGTATAGGTCCAGGAGTCCGGAGCACTATTCTTTACAGAGAAGAACACAGGCTGACCGGCCTTAACGCTGTCGCCAACGCTTACCAACTTCAGCAGCGTGGAGTCGCCCTGCACTGCAATGCTTCCGACGGTCTCAACCGTATAGTCGCCGGCTGCAGTCACGGGGAATGCAAACGGGAACGCCTTGTTATTGATACGGGAAGGCAAATGAGTGGTGAATGTCAGAGACTTTGCTGTAAAGTCGACGGGGGCGTAATAGCCGACGCTGTCATCAAGAACAACATTTTCTGCCGTCTTATCAACACTGATCACATTCGTAAGACCGGTAAGGGACTCAGGCGCATTTTTAGTAATGACATAGCCCATATCATTGCCCGAAAGCGTAGGAATAGTGCCGCTTGCCGAGAGGCCATCGGTATAATGGGTAATGGCAGTGCGATTGCCCTCCCGGTAGACACGCATAGTATAATAAGTGTCTTTGGTACGATTGTACATTCTGGTCAGTGTGCCGTCAGAGCGCACAGAGTAGATTTTGTATCCACCATCCTGAAGCACGTAAGACGGAAGTGTGAACGAATATGTGTTGGCCACGTAAACGAGATTGCTATCCTTGTCGTAGACTATCATACCCACGGCGTTCTTGGCTGCGGAAGGCACGCTCACTACACCGGCACTGGAGACGGTATAGATATAACCGGAGGGCTCAAGATTGAGCGGATAATCCTCATACTGCCCCATCTTGCTCTTACATTCTGAGTATGGGTTGTCTCCTAAAGATAACTTGTATGTGCCATCAGCCTTCTTGACAGGCCGTACACGATCCTCCATAAAGATCAGCTGCGGTAGCGGTTTGCCGCAATTGGCTATGTACTCTTTCGTCGCATCGATATCGGCCTGAGTGGTAGTCACAGTATAGTCGGCATAATCGCTCACGGCCAGATTCTCCACCGGGAAATAGAAGCCCCAATACTGGAAGAAATCGTTGAGATTAGCTCCGGCAACCTTAGCGCAGACGCGCGCAAATTTCAGATAGTCGTTTTTGCCGTAGGTAATGCCCGGATTGGCCGGGTGAGAGAGAGGATCGTTTCTCAATGTATGGAACACCTTCTGATAGAAAGTGGTATCATTGCCAAGGACATGGAAATAGAGATACATTGAGTAGAACATCTGTGTCAGGCTCATTATGGCTCCGGAGTTGTAGCGCTCAGGCCATGACTGTCTGTCGGCAAGCATCGGCTGCTCGTCCTGAAGATTCCAGCCGCGTGAGGTATAGTTGCCTGTCAGATATACCATTACATTGGAGAAAAGATTGTTGGAAATCTCCGTAGAGCCTATAATCTTTATAGCGCTCTGATTGGAGTGACCTATCTCATGAGCCGGTCCCCATATGCTTTCGCCTGTACTCATCACCGAATAATTCAGGACTGTGCTCAAGGTAGTCTCGTTGTATGCCGTATAATTGTTCGTAGAATACATGTACCCGTCACCAGTGATCGATGCGCACTCCATAAGGTTGTTGAACTTGCTCGGATAAACGCCCTCCCAGATGTCGGGATGCTGGTCGTTCTCCAAGAGGCCCATGAGATTGAGCTCGTCGTGCACGATCTTGTCCCAGACGCCCATTATTCTATGTATCTGATTGCCGACATTCTGCTTGAAGAGCGTACTGTTCATATGCATCATCACATATTTGCTCTTCACATCGATTACTGGGCCACTGAACAGTCCGTCATTGTTCATCTCCACCCAATCATCATCGCTGTAGAGAGTATTGTCGAAGTATCCATTAACGCGGCCTCCCTCGATGTGTATCCGAATGCTGTCATAAGAAGAGATGAGCGAGCCATTGGCCGAGATATAATTGATGTATATCTGGCTATTGTCCTCGGGAGCAAAGAAGATATTGAGTCCCTTGACAAGATCCTTGGAATAGGAGCCCCAGACAGAAGTAGTACTTGCCGTCTCGAGCGAGAGGGTTGCGCCAGAGGGAACATCGCTATCCACGAATACGAACATCAGTTCATTTTTATCGGCCGTGATACCGGTCGGGTTGTTCTGTCGTCCATAAGGTGTCATAGTAAGAGTGGAGCCCCAATATTCAGGATTGCTATATGCTCCATACTTAGCCTCACGGAACGTTTGCTCCCACTTATCCCAGCTATTGTTCTTCACCTTGAGGGCTATATCTATTATCTGCTGGGGAAGCGCAGACATGGCTGCGGAGAGCGCAGAGTCGCTCATCTGAGCATACTGGTCCTTGAGCTGCGTGCAGGCATAGTCGGAGAAGAATGTTCTAAGGCGCGAACGAATAGTAGAAGTGGAGTTGATCAGCTTTTGATTGTCCTGATATTGCTTGTTTGCTGCTGCTATTTCCTCATCGCTAATATTGACAGGTTCAAGCACCCAGGCCGATGCTCTGTTGCTCACGCCGTCGCTTACATCCCAGCCTACTACTTTATAGCCCTGAGTTGAAGCGCAATGGAGGCCGATGCTTCCCGCATCTTTGATATCGTAAACGACATCATAAGGGTAATTAGCATTCTCGGTTATTGTGAATGCACCGGAAGCGGTAGAAGAGGTAGCATACTGCTGGCTACGTGTCCCGTTCTGCTTCTGAATATAGCGGTTGGTATAGAGATTCCTGATCCTATAACCGGCTGATGTCTTAACAAACTTCCAATACTGCGCGACGTCGTTGGCCCGAGGTTCGGTCGTCACCGTATTGTCTGAGATATTTACACACATAGCGCGGCCGTACGTGGCAGAAAGAATGCGGAAAGGCTTTCCTGTCGCTATTGTTGTATACGGTGACTTTGCTGTGATACTCTCCCGGATCTGCGCGTCGGTAAATTCAGTAACCTTCACCAGCTTCCATTCTGTGCCGGAAGCAGACGTGCCCGTCCCTGGCGACCACGGCACAATATTACCGCTTGCATCTTCGTGTATGCACTTAGTACCAGTAAAATTGTCCGCGCTGCTAAAGTTATAATAACCAGTAACAGTGGGGTGACTCCTAACATAAAGGTTGTATACCGTACTATCAGTATAGAAACTCTGATAAACGGTCTCCTGCCCCTGTACATAAAGAGCAGAATTGGCATTTCGCATTATGTAGGCTGTACCATTAGAGCCGTCACCAGTCTTTTCCAATAGCCATACCTGAGAAAGATCGGAGGTGTTCTTAGTAGTTACCACCAGTTTTCCACTCGCGTTCACCGAAAGAACACGTGACGGAGACCTGCCGCTTGACAAGCGATAAGCACCATTGCTCACCGGTGTATCTGCGTATATGGGCAGAGCCACCAGTAACCCTAAAATAAGAGTCAAAAATTTACACTTCATACTCACTCTGTAAAATTTCAATTAAGATTTATCATTAGCCAAAAGCCCGTACACAACGGACAGAATGGTTAGTGTTGCAAAAGTAGGAATTTCTGTTTTACAAAAAATCGGAGAAATGCTATTTATAATTAAATCAGAATAACGTAGTAATAATTAATTATAAATAGGCAGAAGCAGGCTATTTATTTAATAATGATTTGACTGGCCTGCCATCAATGAAGCGAAGCAAATCCCCCACCACAAAGTTACTACCCCCGACATAAATAACATCGTCCTCTGACGAATCCTGGAGAGCCGCCATAAACGCAGCAGGAACATCGGGGAAAGCCCTACCGCTCAATCCATGTTTCCGAGCCTTCTCATACAGCTTCCCTCTATCCAATGCACGCTTTACTGACGCCTGAGTAAAATAATAAACAGCATCTGCGGGCATTAGCGCCAGAGAAGAGTCGACATCCTTGTCGCTTACCATGCCCAGTACTATCATTATGCGTCTGGCATTCATGCCCTTAAGCTGGTGAAGGTTGATGACCAAACCGGCTGGATTATGCCCGGTGTCAATAATGATTGTCGGATTGGAAGACAACTTTTCCCATCTGGCTCTAAGACCTGTAAGCTCTACGACATGAGAGAAACCGGCGCATACGCTATCATCATCTATGCCATATCCCAATGTTCGCAAACGGGCTATTGCGTGGAGGATGGTATTTGCATTCTTCCGCTGATACTCTCCTCCTAATTCGTAATGCAATGGCATAGAAATATGGCTTGACTTTATCTCGCAGCCGCTGGCAGAAAGAGAAAATTTATCTATCCAATCATCCTCATCGGCGAAGTCTATCTCCGCATCCATCTCATGAGCCTTATTTTCGAAGACCGGTTTTGTTTCTGCCAGAGATTCGCCGACCACAACCGGTGTATTCCGCTTTATAATGCCAGCTTTCTCATATGCGATTTTTGAAAGCGTATTGCCCAAAAACTGCATATGATCAAAGCTGATATTTGTGATGATTGAAATGTCAGGGGAAATGATATTTGTGCAATCTAACCTTCCTCCCATGCCAACCTCGATAACGGCAACATCTACATTCTGCTCGGCAAAATACTTAAAAGCCATTGCTGTCACCACTTCGAAAAAAGATGGATGAAGAGGCTCAAAAAAGTTCTTCTCGTGCGTGACAAAATTTACAACATATTCGGGCGAAATGGGCTTGCCGTTCACACGGATTCGTTCGCTAAAATCTACAAGATGAGGAGACGTATACAAGCCAGTCTTATAACCGGCACTCTGCAGAACAGCTGCTAAAGTATGCGCGCATGATCCTTTTCCATTCGTGCCGGCGATATGTATCGTCCGGTATTTAGTATGTGGATGACCAAAATGGCAGTCTAATGCCAGCGTATTTTCCAGCCCTTCCTTATAAGCGCCTGCTCCTATATTCTGAAAAAGCGGAGTCTGATTATAAAGATAATCTTTTGCTTCCTGATACGTCATTGCCTCACGTCTAATCAAACAAAGCCCGGAACTTTTGGAAAATTGTCTCTTTTACTTTCTCCGCCGGTTTGACATTTTCGCTCTCCCTCAGAGTCTCCAATGCCGAACGTTCTTTGGCTGTCAGCTTCTCAGGAATATAAACGCTTACATTAACAATGAGATCTCCGAGCCCCGAAGTATTGGAATATCCTCTTACCGAAGGCAAACCTTTTCCACGCAACCTGAGCACCTTGCCAGGCTGAGTGCCCGGGCTGATAGAAATTTTTGTCTTGCCGTCAAGAGTAGGGATTTCTACAGTATCTCCTAAAGCTGCCTGAGGCACAGTGAGCAGAAGATTGTACACAATATCATTCCCGTCGCGGACAAATAATTTATGAGGCTCTTCTTCTATCACCACTTGCAAATCGCCAAAAGGACCGCCATGACGGCCAGCATTTCCCTTGTTAGGAACATTGACTATCATGCCCTCCTGAATTCCCGCCGGGATATTTATCTCCACTATATCATCTGCGACAACGACGCCTTCGCCTCCGCAATGGTGACATTTGTGCTTTATTACTCTTCCTTCTCCATTACATGTCGGGCAAACAGTCTGCGTTGTAATGTAGCCGAGAATAGTATGGCGCTGGTGCATCACGCTACCGGAACCATGACATGTAGGACATGTTTCGGGAGCAGAACCCTTTTCGGCGCCTGTTCCGCCACATTCCGGGCATCTTATATATTTTTTAAGCTTGAATTTCTTGGTAACGCCCTTTGCTATTTCTTCCAATGAAAGTTTCACCCGCAGCCTGAGATTACCTCCCTGAGAACCTTGCGAAGCCTCTGTTCTATAACCTCCGAAACCTTCAGAAAAAGGATTGTGACCGCCGAAGATATTGCCGAACATGTTAAAAATGTCATCCATGCCCATACCTCCGCTAAAGCCGCTGAATCCACCTCCGTTCAATCCTGCGGAACCAAACTGGTCATACCGGCTACGTTTGTCTGGATCATGCAGGACATCATAAGCCTCGGCAGCTTCTTTGAATTTCTCTTCAGCTTCCTTATCCCCGGGATTACGGTCCGGATGATATTTTATGGCCATCTTCTTATAGGCCGTCTTTATTTCTTCTTCAGTCGCAGTACGTTCTACGCCTAATATCTTATAATAATCTTTTTCTGTATCAGACATGACTCAACAATATTATTGTCCTACTGCAACTTTGGCGTGACGTATAACTTTGTCATTGAGTTTATAACCCTTTTGCACACAATCTACCACTTTACCTTTCTGCTCGTCAGAAGGAGCTGGAATCATAGCAACTGCTTCATGCACATCCGTATCAAAATCCTTTCCAGTTGCTTCAATCTCCTTGAGACCATTAGCCTCAAGGCTCTTTATAAGCTTATGATAAATCAAGTCTATACCGCTTTTGGCAGATTGCAGGTCTTTTGCTTTGTCTATATTGTCCAAAGCGCGTTCAAAATCGTCTATTACCGGTAAAATAGAAACGATTACTTTCTCACCTCCACTTAGGATAAGCTCGGACTTCTCCTTGAGTACACGTTTCCTATAATTATCGAATTCTGCAGCTAAACGCAGGTACTTATCTTTAAGATCAGCAATTTGTTGAGCATAATCTACCTTCTCATGCTCTGCCTTATGATCTTCTCCTTTGCCCGCTTCTTTAGAATTCGGTTTCCCGCCTTTATTTTCGTCAAATATCTTCTCATCGGCTTTCTGGTTAGGCCGCTCATTATTGTTTTTCACTTGTTCCTCTGTATGTTCTTTGCTCATAACACTAATTTTTATTCTACAGAGCAAATATCATGCCCAAATCTACTGCATGCTGTCTTGGTCGAATTGCAAAGGGAGTAAAGAGGTGGCATCGGGAACAATATACACCTTGTCCCTGCCATACAATAGGAGCTCAATGGGCATAGCCTGACGATGGGTCATCTCCATCATAACCTGCCTGCAGGAGCCGCAAGGAGTGACTGGTCTGGATGTAAATCCTTCAGAGTTACGCGCGGCAATAGCCATGCTCTTTATTCCTACATTTGGATATTTTGCTTTTGCATAAAATAGCGTTACCCGCTCTGCACAAAGGCCTGCAGGGAACACTGCATTTTCCTGATTGTTCGCAGCGATTACCTCGCCATTATCAAGTCGTAAGGCTGCACCAACAGAGAATCCGGAATAAGGAGAATAGCTTTGCATAGCAGCCTCCTGAGCCTTTATGATCAGCAACTGCTTCTCTTCGGGCAATTCTTCAAATGAAAGAACTTCTACCTCAATAGAAAGTTCCAATTTAGACATAATTATTTACTATAAATCGCGTTCTGCAAATAAAGGAAGAACTGCTACTGAGATATAGAGCCACTGGCAATATCCAACAATTCGTTTGTAATGGATTGTTGACGCGTCTTATTGTAATTAAGCGTGAGTTGATCTATCAAATCATCGGCATTGTCCGTAGCTGTCTGCATAGCAATCACGCGAGCAGCATGCTCAGCTGCCAAACTGTCTGATACGGCAGAAAATATCTGCATATGAAGGGACGACGGCAGAAGAGTCAGAAATACCTCCTTATAGCCAGGCTCTACGATGTAATCCAAATTCTCTTTTTCGCTATCAGACTTCTCCGGAGAATTAGTCTGCAAATAAGAATCTACATCCACCGGCAGATACTTTACGCGGCGCACCACTTGTCTTGAGGTACTCACAAAATGGTGATATAGCAGGACTACTTCGTCCACCTCACCTCTCTCATACAGCTGCATGCAAGTATCAGCCACTTTGACCGCTGAAGAATAAGTAGGATTGTCCAAGATTTCGGAATAGGACTTATAAATCTCTACCTCGCTTTTTTCTACCGCCTTTATAATCTTCTTACCAATAGGGAAAGCCACCACCTTAATATTCCTGGCTCTGTATTCATCAACTACTTTGCCAAACTCTTTTATAATATTGGCATTGAAAGCTCCACACAAAGAAGAATTGGAAGAAACGCAGACGATTGCGACAGATTTAACCTCCCTTTTTGTAGTAAAAATATTCTCTACATCGCCTTCTGAAGCTGCAAGAAACTTCGCCATGATTGACGTTAGATGCTGCTCATAGGGCCGCATATTTTCTATTGCCTTTTGCGCATGATGGAGCTTGGACGAAGCTACCATCTTCATGGCGTTAGTAATTTTGCGGGTATTCTTGACCGAAGCTATCCTTGTTTTTATTTCTTTCAGCGAAGACATATGCCATTATTTTTTATATTGGGCACTAATTCCATTGGCTTCCTCCTCAATAATGGAGGTAACCTCTTTAGAAACATTACCTTTCAGTAGTTCATCAAGAACATCTTTACGGTGCTTGGTGCGCATTATCTGAAGGAAGTTATTCTGGAACTCGCCAATCTTATCAAGAGGCACATTTGCCAGAAGCCCGTGTATACCACAATACAATATAGCCACTTGCTCCTCTACGGGCATAGGCGAATATTGTTTCTGAATCAAAAGCTCCTTCGTCTTACGGCCTCTATCCAAAGTCATTGCCGTGACCTTGTCCATATCGCTGGAGAATTGGGAGAAAGCCTCAAGCTCTCTGTACTGTGCCTGATCGATCTTTAATGTTCCGGCCACTTTCTTCATGGCCTTAATCTGAGCTGCACCACCCACACGGGAGACAGAGATACCTACATCAATAGCAGGGCGGAAACCTTCGTTGAACAGGCTTGTTACAAGATATATCTGTCCGTCAGTTATGGATATCACATTAGTCGGAATATATGCTGACACATCACCGGCCTGCGTCTCGATAATAGGCAGAGCCGTAAGTGAGCCGCCGCCCTTAACCTTACCCTTCATGCATTCAGGCAGGTCGTTCATCTTCTCGGCCACTGCTGTTTCATCATTGATTTTAGCAGCTCTCTCCAGCAAACGAGAATGCAAATAGAACACATCGCCAGGATAAGCCTCACGACCGGAGGGACGTCTAAGGATAAGAGATATTTCACGATAAGCTACAGCCTGCTTCGACAGATCATCGTATACTACAAGCGCATGCAGTCCGCGATCCCTGAAATATTCGCCAATGGCGGCTCCGGCAAAAGGAGCATAATATTGGAGTGCGGCAGACTCTGCAGCCGTAGCAGCTACTACTACAGTATAGGGCATGGCTCCGTGTTCACGCAATACCTGCACGGTATTGGCAACAGTAGAAGCTTTCTGGCCTATTGCTACATATATGCAATAAACGGGATCGCCCTTCTCATAATTGGATTTCTGATTAATTATAGTGTCTACGGCAATAGCAGTCTTACCTGTCTGACGATCGCCGATGATCAGCTCACGCTGACCTCTGCCGATAGGAATCATGGAATCGATAGCCTTAAGACCTGTCTGAAGAGCCTGATTTACCGGCTGTCGGTAAATAACGCCAGGAGCTTTGCGGTCGAGCGGCATACGGAGCTTCTCTCCCTCAATAGGAGCGCCGCCATCAATAGGAACACCAAGCGGCGTAATAACACGCCCCAAAACGCCATCATTAACCTCTATAGAAGCAAGCTTACCCGTACGTTTTACTGTCTGACCTTCCTTTATTCCTTCAGACGAACCCAAAACGACAGCACCGACATTGTCTTCCTCCAGATTCATGACGATACCTATCGTCCCATTTTCGAATTCAAGCAATTCGTTGGCCGTTGCATTCAAAAGGCCGTAAATACGAGCAACACCATCACCAATGGTAAGTACGGTACCTACTTCCTCCAGCTTCAGATTTGAATCATAGGATTCAAGTTGCTCAAGCAACACATTAGAAACTTCAGCGGGTTTTATATTCTTAGACATAACTTATTTCTGATTACTCCTTCGCGCTCACGCATTATCTGCCGTGCGCAATAAATTCTTTTTTATATTATCGATTTGCCTATTAATTGACGCGTCCAGCCGATATGTTCCAAAATCCAGAATAAATCCGCCGACTATCGATGGATCTACTTCCACATCCATATCTACCTGCTCGCACTCTTTACTACCGACATAATGACCTATTATATCTTTCATGCGGGTAATGGTAGCATCGTCAACGGACACAGGAACAGTCAAGTGGCTCTTGACTACTTTTTTCTCCTTCAGATAAAGAGAGATATATGCATTGGCCAGAAACTGTATGAATTCTGTCCGTCTCTTCTTAATGACCAACGAGAAGAAATTCTTTGTAGCTTGAGAGACATCATCTCCGCAGGCCTTACACAGAACCTCCATACGCGCTTCGTCTGAAAGAAGAGGGTTTTCTGTCATATACCTCAATTCAGGGGCATGGAGATATACCGAAGCCAGCATCTTCATGTCTTCATATACCTTATCCTCCACATGCCCGTCTATGGCATATTTTAGCAAAGCCTTCGCATATCTGATAGAGATAGTTCCTATATCCATTTCACAGAATTTACTTGTTCAAATTATCAAGCAAAGTATCGATATAGTCAAGCTGTTTACTCTGCTCATCAAGATCTTTTTGCAGGACTTTCTTAGCAATGTCAGTAGACAGGGCAACGACCTGCGATTTTATCTCGCGCATGGCCAGATCTTTCTCGGCATTTATCTGCTCCTTTGCATTGGAAAGCATCTTACTGCCCTCTATCTGAGCCTGTGCCTTGGCGTCCTTTATTATCTGCTGACTTGTCTCAGAGGCCTCTCTCAAAATCTTAGCTTGCTGCTCACGGGCTTCACGGATAATTTGTTCGCTCTCCTGACGGATATTGGCCAATTTCTCGTTAGCCTCACGAGCCTTGAGCAAAGATTCATCTATATATCGTTTACGGTCGTCTACCATCTTGGTGATTACCGGGAAGCCATATTTTGCCAATATGACAAACATGACAATAAACGATAATGCCATCCAGAACAGCAGACCACTATCCGGTGTAAGTAAAGCAGGCATATATATTCCTCCGGGGAATTAAAAGATTACTGGAACAGAGCCAGAAGACAAACAATAACTGCGAAGAGAGCCACACCTTCTACAAGGGCAGCAATGATAATCATATTCAGACGGATGTTGTTCGTTTCTTCAGGCTGCCTTGCAATAGCAGACATAGCGTCGCCACCAATGCGACCAATGCCGATACCTGCACCAATAGCAGCAAGACCTGCACCCAAACCTGCGCCCAGCTTTGCGAGCGCTGCATCTAAAAGAACTAATAGAAGAGACATAGTTTTATATTTTAATTTGTTTATTTATTTTCCGGTTCAAGATGAGCGAGACCAATGAAGACTGCGCTCAACATTGTAAACACATAAGCCTGAATGAACGAAACCAAGAGCTCCAGGAAGTCCATAAAGATTGTCATCACAATGCTGACCAGCGTGAGCGAGGTGCCAGCAATAATACCCATCTGGAAAGTGATGAAGATAATGCAGACCAATGATATTATAATGGCGTGCCCTGCCAGCATATTGGCAAAGAGACGGACCATCAATGCAAATGGCTTTGTAAACACGCCGAAGAATTCGATTACCGGCATCATCGGCACAGGAACCTTCAGCCACGTAGGTACTTCCGGCCAGAAGATATCCTTCCAATAGTGTTTGTTACCAAACAAGTTGGTCATCAAGAACGTGCAAACAGCGAGGAAGAACGTTATCGTTATATTACCTGTAATATTAGCCCCGGCAGGGAATATTGGGATCATTCCCACCAGATTGCAGGTGAACACAAAGAAGAACACCGTTAGCAAATAGGGGGAGTACTTGCGATAATGCTTCTCGCCGATACTGCTCTTGATAACATCATCATTTATGGAGGTTACAAACATCTCCATAAATCCTACAAAGCCCTTGGGCGCAGCATCACTCGGCTTGCGGCCGGCATACCACCGCGCGCAATAAAGAAATACCCACGTCACAAGTATCACGACCATCAACAATTCGGCCACATCTTTGGATAAGGAGAAATTCCATGGCTTTATCTCCGCGCCGGTTGAGGGATCCTTCTCTACTATCTTTCCGGCATAAGCGCCAGTAGTGGGAATGTAAAAGCCATTGTATACACCGCCGTTCTCATGAAATCTGGAAGACATAAAGACATTCCATCCGCTCACATGGCTATACAAAATAACTGGCAACGGAACTATAATCTCCTTCTTGCCAATATTGGTGATATGCCACTCATAGGCATCGTCCGTATGGCTGAAGATGATCTTCTGGATGTCTATCTTCTGTTTGCCGCCCGCAGATGCAGAATCCGCGTACGACCTGTTTGCCGTAACAAACAAGCCCAAGAACAGAACAGCAAATATATATATTATTCTATTTCGCATTTTCCAAACGTTTTTGCGTCCTCTCGATCTTCTCCATCGTCACAAAATAGCCCACTTCAAAAGCCAGAGCCACCAGATACAGGACAAAAGAGAACAGACTCACCTCCAGGCGGGCAGCCTTGGACAAATATATTGCCACACCGATGACTACCAGACTCAGGACAAAGCGGAATGTCTTGTCGGCCAGATAAAACGTGGTGAGAGTTCTGCCGTTCATGCCGGCAAGCAGAGTCCTCACTGTCATAGATGCCACGTTCATCATCGCAAAGAACAAGCCGAGAATAATGAACGGATATACACTGTGCGCCGCACCCGCATTATCAGAATACAAGCAAAGGGCGGAAGCCATTGCTGTGACGGATAACACCACCACACTGCTTATCGTAATATATCGCACGGCACTACTCATAATCTAAGCTATTGGCAATTCTGCACAAACCTCAATATTATTATTGGACACCTCAACAAATCCTCCGACAATCTCCTGCTCTCCCGAATTTCCGGCAGACACATAGCGAATAGTACCCTTCTTAAGCGTAGAAATAATCGGGGCGTGTCCCTTCAATATTTCAAACGGGCCCAATTCGCCAGGCACTGAGACCATTGTGACCTCGCCTTCAAATGCGTTACCTTCCGGAGTTATTATCGTCAGTTTCATCTCTTACTATAACAAGCGTTTTAGTCTTTTACCTCGGAAAGAATCTTCTTACCCTTGGCAATAGCATCGTCTATCGTTCCGACATTCAGGAAAGCCTGCTCGGGCAGATCGTCTACCTCGCCATCCATTATCATGTTGAAGCCCTTGATGCAGTCCGCAATGTCAACCTGTACACCGGGCAGGCCGGTAAACTGCGTAGCCACAGAGAACGGCTGAGAAAGGAAGCGCTGCACTTTGCGTGCGCGGTTAACTGTCTGCTTGTCCTCATCCGATAGTTCGTCCATACCAAGTATGGCGATGATGTCCTGCAGCTCTGCGTATTTCTGGAGAATATGAATGACTCTCTGAGCGCAATTATAATGCTCTTCGCCCAACACGAGCGGATTCATTATTCGCGATGTCGAAGCAAGCGGATCTACAGCAGGGTAAATACCAAGTTCAGTAATCTTTCTGCTGAGCACCGTCGTGGCATCGAGGTGGGTAAATGTTGTAGCCGGTGCAGGGTCGGTCATATCATCAGCCGGCACATATACGGCCTGAACCGAAGTAATGGATCCTTTAGTCGTAGAAGTAATACGCTCCTGCATAGCACCCATCTCGCTCGCAAGCGTAGGCTGATAGCCCACAGCCGAAGGCATTCGGCCCAGCAGGGCTGAAACCTCAGAACCAGCTTGCGTGAAACGGAATATATTGTCGACAAAGAACAGGATATCACTAGCCTTACCATCCTTACCGCCGCTGTCGCGCATACTCTCGGCGATCGAAAGTCCCGAGAGAGCAACGGCAGAACGTGCTCCAGGCGGCTCGTTCATCTGTCCATAGACAAGTGTAGCCTGACTCTTGCCCACCTCATTATAGTCTACCTTGCTAAGATCCCAATGACCTTCTTCCATCGACTTCTTGAATTCGTCGCCATATCTGATAACGCCGGACTCTATCATCTCCCTTAGCAGGTCGTTACCCTCACGGGTGCGCTCACCTACTCCGGCGAAGACGGAGAAACCATCATGCACCTTGGCAATATTATTAATGAGCTCCATGATAAGCACCGTCTTACCAACGCCGGCACCACCAAAGAGGCCGATCTTTCCACCTCTCAGATACGGCTCAAGCAAGTCAATGACCTTAATACCGGTGAAAAGCACTTCCTGAGATGTAGCCAGCTCGCTAAACTTGGGAGGATCATGATGAATAGGATATTCCGTATCCCTCGAGAGCGGTTTCAGACCGTCAATAGAGTCTCCGATAACATTGAGCATTCTACCCTTTATCTGGTCTCCCACAGGCATACATATAGGCGAGCCTGTTCTCACAGCCTGCAGCCCGCGCTTAAGACCATCAGTATTATCCATGGCGACAGTTCGCACAGTATCCTCACCGATATGCTGCTGCACTTCGGTTACCAGTTTGCTGCCATCGCTACGGATGATATATAACGCCTCTTTTATGGCAGGCAATACATCCTCTGCCTTTTTGCCCGCAGTATCGAATGTCACATCAATGACAGGACCGATAATCTGCGAAACGCGACCTATTTCTTGAGCCATATATATAATATTTCTTCGTTTATTCCTTTGCAAATGTACGTTTTTCGAGGCTAACTTCAAAACTTTTCATATGGAAAAATGCCCATCCAGTATATAAAAAACGGAGCTTATGGAAAAAGTGCATAACAATGATAACAGAACGAACATCACACGGCAGAGCAAAATAATGTCAGCCTTACAATACGCATTCTAAAAACTAATAAACGGGGATTCAATTTTCTGATTCGTCTTCCCTATCACATCGCGCGGAGAAACTCTCGGATCACTTATTAATATGGATTTCAAGAATGCATAAAATCTGACTTATTTCCGTCCGTAAACTTTATGAAAAGAGAAATTTCTCATGCGCATGAATATATTCTCATGCGGGCGAAAATCCCCGCGGGACGAGAGAGAATTCTACTCGTAGATAAAATAATTTATCTCGTAGTAAACGATCGTTCTACTCGCAGATATAATATTTTATCTCGCAGTAGAATTTGCTCCTCAGCGGGACTGTGATTCTTACGTACTTACACAGACTCAGAAAATGCCTTCAGGTTGTCTTAAGCTGGCCCACGACGCTACCTTTGTGCACGTAAACGATGAATATTCCCATTCCCGGAATACTCATTTTCGCACACTCCAAAAACCTTTCCGCACAACCACAAAACTACATTTGAGATGAGGAAAAACACATTTGAGCTAGTTTTTCTCATCTCAAATGTAATTTCGGCCTTTTCGGAGTATTGATTTTCAACAACTTACAAAGGCGATTTTGGGGCCGTTTACCAGACAGTCAGCATTCATCCCGAAAAGCGAACTTCCGCGATACGGATCATTTAATGCTGCCCAGGATTTCCTTCGGGAGTGTTCTCCTCTCCCAATATATTCGCACAAAAGCAGAAAACATATTTCGCCGTCAGGGCAGAAGTATCTGTCAGATAAGCGTAGAGATACAGGTCGAATTACATTTATATCAGAAGATAATCATCCGATTATCGACAGCCTCAGAATGTGACGGGTATCAACACTGACTGCCACATCGGCCGCAGTCCTGCGGCCTGTCAGCCACACAATGATATCGCCCGAGACGACCACTGTCTGACGAAGCCTGTCCACCACTCCGGCCTTCTGAGCGGCCATGATGTCGTTCACCAGTTTGGTACCCTTCATCCCGAACGGCCGCATGCGGTCGCCGCTCTTTATCCGTCTGATGGCCAGAGGGCCGCAGAGCTTATCTATGTCTATAAAGGCGCAGGCGGGATTGCGCAGCTCCTCGTGGGAAGGCATGTCGTGCAATTCGCTCACCTCTATGGCCAGTTCGCCGTAGCGGCAGCAACCGCTCTCCGGCAGGGTCATGGGCGGAATGTCCGCGAGCGATCGGTCATCGCAGAGCACAAACCGGTTCTGTTCCTCATAGAGAACAAACTCACCGCCTCCCTTATTCTCCGCCGGCAGGTAACGCCGCGGGAACGCCGTGCGTGAGAGCAGCATGTCGTGTATCTGGGCCGAATGGAAGCCATATGGCGAGAGCCATTCGTAGAGCAAGGCCTCAGGCGATGGGCATGAGCGCAGCACATTCTTACTCAGCAGCCGGTCGCCATAAGGACCGGTGGTGACGTGCCGCAGGTAACCGCGCACAGCCTCGGCATAAATCTTATACATCTCGGAGAATCGGTAGATGTCGCCGCGCAGTGTCTCGCGGTAAGAGGGGTTGATTCTGCAGAGAGAGGGAAGGACATCGAGGCGGATCATGTTGCGCTTCACATCGTCCTCCTGATTAGTGCTGTCGGTCACATAATCCTGTCCAATGGCGCTGAGGTATGCCAGCACATCAGCCCGGCTCACATCGAGCATAGGGCGTATGACGGTAACGGGGCATCCGCCGAAGGTCATGACCGCGCGGTAGCGCATGCCGGTGAGGCCACGCAAACCTGTGCCGCGCAGAAGGGAGAGGAAAACCGTCTCGATATTGTCGTCGGCATGATGGGCCACGGCGACGGGGATACTGGTGGCGCTGACAAGAGATGCGAAAAAGCCGTAACGCATCTCGCGGGCAGCCATCTCTATGCTCACGCCGTGAGCAGCGGCATAGGCGCGCGCGTTCTGACTCTCCACATGTAGCACGATGCCGAGGCGATTACAGAGGGTGCGCACAAACTGCTCATCGCGCAAGGACTCCACGCCGCGAAGGCGAAAGTTGAAATGCGCCGCGGAGACATCATAGCCCAGAGCCCGTAGAGACAGCAGCAGAGCCACGCTGTCGCTCCCGCCGCTAAGAGCCACCATCACCTTAGCCCCGCGCGGGAGCAGTGAATGGCGGGCTATCGTGTCCGCAATATTTTGGGGGAATGCACTGGCGGGATCTTTCATTTCTCGGGGTACTTCCTGTTCCACAGCCGTTCCATACGAGAGCGCATCTTGTCCTCGGCAGGATTATTCTGCGGTGTCCAGAACATTGATCCGGAGAGCGCATTGGGCAGATATTGCTGATGGACGAAATTGCCGGGATAATCGTGGGCGTATTTATAACCTTCGTGGTAGCCCAGCTCCTTCATCAGTTTGGTCGGGGCGTTACGCAGATGGAGCGGTACAGGCAGATTACCGCTGTTCTTGGCCTCCGCGAGAGCATTGTTGATGGCCATGTAGGACGAATTACTCTTGGGCGAGGTAGCCAGATAGACCGTAGCTTCGGCCAGCGGTATGCGGCCCTCGGGCCACCCTATCTTGGCTACCGCATCAAAGGCGGCGTTGGCCAGCAAGAGGGCGTTGGGATTGGCCAGCCCGATGTCCTCCGATGCGGAGATCACAAGCCTTCGCGCGATGAACACAGGATCCTCGCCTCCGTCTATCATCCGTGCCAGCCAGTAGATGGCGGCGTCGGGGTCGCTGCCACGGATGCTCTTGATAAAGGCGGAAATAATGTCGTAATGCATCTCGCCGCCCTTGTCATAGGCGGCCGGTGTCTGACTGAGGCATTGCTTTACCAGTTCATCAGTAACAACCACATCATCGCCGGGCGTAGCGTCGACCACGAGTTCCAGAATATTGAACAGCTTGCGCGCATCACCGCCGCTATAACGGAGCAGCAACGTGTCCTCCCTTATCTCGATGTGTTTCTTACGAAGCTCGACGTCCTCCGTTATGGCCTTGTGAAGGAGCGTCCGGAGGTCATCTTTGCCAAGCTCTTCGAGCGTGTATACCTGGCAGCGCGAAAGCAGCGGGCGGATCACCTCGAACGACGGGTTCTCAGTTGTGGCTCCGATAAGGGTCACGGTACCCTCCTCCACTGCGCCGAGCAGCGAGTCCTGCTGTGATTTGGAAAATCTGTGAATCTCATCTATAAAGAGAATGGGGCTACGCTCAGATGAGAAGAGTGTCTTCTTTTTGGCCTGCTCTATCACGTCCCTCACATCCTGCACGCCGCTTGTAACGGCGCTAAGTGTGTAGAACGGCACCTCGAGCTGATGGGCTATAATCTTGGCTAACGTGGTCTTGCCCACTCCAGGCGGACCCCACAATATAAACGAACTGACCCTCCCGCTCTCCAGCATACGGCGTATCACGCCGCCCTTGGCCACCAGATGGCTTTGACCTACGTAATCGTCGAGAGAGGTGGGCCTCATTCTCTCTGCTAATGGTTTATCCATATCGTTCGCAATATCCTTATGCAAAGATACGGGAAATAACATTTACCCGGGCCTGTCAACTCTATCAAAAAGGATATATTACTGTCCGGTAAAACTAAAAATGTCATGCAAAAGTTCCCCGAAGCCCAGTAAACA
>OMUV01000215.1 GCA_900314335.1 uncultured Prevotellaceae bacterium
AAGCATTCCCGGCGTGCACAAAGGAAATCACCCGCGGCGTGAATAATTCATCCGAAGCATAGTAAACGCGCCGCGCGGAGACACAAAAAGGGCCGCGACCCGGAAGTCGCGGCCCTTTAGATAGTATCGGGTGAGGGAACTGTTACTTGACAGTCACCTTCTTCTTGCCGATGATGTATACGCCCTTGCTGAGGCCGTTGGTAGCCTCGGCGGGAGCGACATTGTGCTTCACAAGTACGCCGTCGGTCGTGTAGACGTCAACAGGAGCGTTAGCGTCGGCGTTCTTGACGGTCGAGATCTCGGTGAGCTTGCCGTTGCCGAAGAGCGGGAGCCATGCATCTATCATGTCGCTTGTGTTGCTGATAAGTCCCGGATCGATGTATCCGCTGTGAGTTGCGATGCTGACAACCTTGCTGTCTGTCGAAGCCTGCAGGGCGTATCCGTTGATGTAGCCGTAGCCCGGAGTCTTGAGCGATGCACCGTAAATGGCACCGATTAGACCGTTGACAGTGTCGCTCTTGACGGTCAAGTCAGTAGGTAAGGTGAAGTACACATCTGTTGCCTCATGATTGTTGGCGTATTCCGTCGTGTCGCCTACCACTAGGATGAAAGGCTCGCAGGCTGCGAAGGAGTTCTTCTCCTGGAGTGCGATGGCGGAGTGGTCCTCGTTGATGCCTACTACGGAGTAAGCCTTGACATTACTACTAGTCATATCCAGGTCTTCCACTGCAAACGGCAGAGTCACAATAGAGGCGGAGTTGGCAGCGAACTGCAGTGCAACAGCAGTCTGGTCCTCGGTCGAGAATTCCTGGAACGTCAGCGATGCGCGGGTCTTGAAGCCATCGCCTGTATTGTCGCCTCTTATCTGACGGGCGTTGTCACCAAATGAGATAGGTATGCCGGCGCGATTGCCGTTGACAGGAATAATGTTGAACTCGCCATTGCCCTTGAACACTACTTTGAAGGCGTACAAAGGCTTTGAATTAGCGCTGTAATATAAGTCACCTGCCGCGGGGCAGTCGCCTACATACCAACCGGTGTGCATGTTCTGGATGAAGTAAGCACCCTTACCGATGCTGTCGGGAGCGGGAACGAAGCGCCAGATAGCGTCGGGGTCGCCCTCAGTCGGGAGGTCCTTGATATCGTCCATACCCCAGCGCAGCTGGTTGGTGGGCCCATAGCTACCGGTCTTGCCACCCTTGCCGTCTGCACCGCCGTTGTTGAGAATATAGAGGGCGGCGCCGGTCACGGTAGCGCGTTCGGGATAGTAGTTGGCCGCAGCGTGGTCATCGTCGGCCGTAGCGCTGAGGATGTAGTACCACTTGCCCGGCTCTACGCTGTTGACGCCGGCCATGAACTTGTCGTAAGCGTCCTGCAGTGCTGCAAGGTTGGCCTTGAAGGTTGCGGTGCTGGAGCTGTAGGGCTTGAAGGTCGAGAGAACATTGTTGAGGTTGTTCAGGAGGGTCTCGTCGCTGAGCTGGCCCATATATTCGCCGACCTCGGTGTTCTCGGCTAACGTTGTGGCAGTGTTGTATAGCTTGTTGGCTGCGGCTGTATCCTGCCAAAGGTCTTCTACTGGCTTCATGGCTTCGCTGAGCTCTGTAGCATCGGCCAGAGTAGCGGTGTTGTCGTTAAGCTTAGCCTGTACGCTGGTGATGGCTGCCTGAAGCTTGTCGGCTGCGTCCTTCATACCGTCTACACGGTAATATTCAGAGTTGACCTTGTCGTATGAAGCATCTCCGCCCTCCAGTACCTGGAAGCCGCTGATGCACCAATACGGAGCATTGCCGTATGCTACGGTGCAGCGGAAGCGCAGGTAGCGATAGGGAGTCTTCGGAGTGATGAGGTTGCTAAAATAAGGCCAGTACATCATATCAATCGTGTTGGGCAGGTCCTCCAGGTTGGTGATTATATCCCATTTGGAGCATGAGCCGTTGACGTCTGTGCCGATAGCATCGTCGTTGGTGCCGTAGATGGTAGCCTTGATAGGCGGAACACCCGGACGATTGGCACCATTGTACAGGTCATTGCGGCGATCTATACGGAAGCGGAACGAAGCGACATCCGTGCGCTTGAGGTCTATCTGCAGGTAGCTCTCCGTGTTCGCAAGGTTAAGGTTCGGGTCGGAGTGCCAGTAGGTCTGGTCATCGTTGTCGATGAGCGTACCGAGCAGGTTGTAGCCGTCCTCTATGAATGCCTGGTTGAAGGAATAGTTGTCGTTGTCCGGCGTGATGGTTGCCCATGTAACATTGGACGAAAGCTGGTTGGTACCGTCGTTCTTAGTGTTGACTGTTGTGATGAGTCCGTTGGTATTGAAGACAAAGAGTTTGTTGTAGAGCTTGTTTGCTTCATTCACACGGGCGATAACGGTATCCTTGCTATTGAGCACCTTGTCGATAACGGCGAGCTGGGCATTGATAGCGTCCATCTCGGTGCCGTCTACCTTGAGATTGTCTATGTGGTCCTGAGCGACGTCTATTGCGGCGTCGAGAGCGTCAACGGCTGTCTTCACTTCGGCTACCTTGCTGTAGAGTGAGTTCTCGGCAGCGGTCATGCTGTTGTAAAGCTGCAGCTCGGAGATGTTCCAGTAGTTATTAGTGGAGGTAGTCTCCTTGACAACCATTCTCCAGTAGCGGTAAGGCTGGTTGGCAGTTATGACAGGCGATACATAGTGAGCATCGTCGACGTTGGCGGGCATACTCTTCGAGAGAGTGTCAACGGCTACCCATGACTCATCGTCATCGGGGTTGTTGCTGCCCTCCATGATAATGTATGTCGGGCTGTCGTGCCAAGACACTCCTGTTCCAGCGCCGTCATTACGGCCCCAATATTCCAGAGTAAAGCTCTTCACATCATCTCTCTTCAGATCTATCTGGATGTATTCCTTATCCTTGTGCAGGTTCAGACCGTTAGGATCGGAGTGGAAGTATGAGTTATGGTTACCATCGAGCAGGAGGTTGACATCGTGGTCTGCCTGCCAGATACAGTTGCTCGAGAGCTGGTCGGTAGAGGTGAGCAGTTTGTCAGTGGGGTCCTTGAGCATTAAAGACTTCAAGCGCGGATTGAGCAGGGAGTCGGCCAGGGTATCACACTTGGCCTGCATTTCGATTTTTGCAATAATCTCTGCCAGACCGGTAGTGTCAGCTTTGACGAGCACCCACTTGGAATGGTCATCGTAGACAGATGCCGGTACCATGTTGCCGGATATTCCTGCACCATCGAGATGTCCAATAGGATGGTACGGCATCTCATTGGCGGTGTTGCATATCATATAATTGCCGTCAAAAGTAGGTTTGAACAGCTGAGCTGCACCCAGAGTGTCGGAGACTAGAATGTTACTGTAGTTGCCGATGCGAGCATCTCCCTTTCCGGTATTAATATATTTCTTGGTATACTGGTTGTATATGGAGTATCCGCCATCCACCTTCTTGATGATGAAGTACTGTCCGGGGTCGTTCTCATCGGCTGTGCCCCACGTCAGATTGCCGTTAGAGACAATCAGCTGCTTGTATACGCCCTGCTGAGCCTGAAATGGAGCGAAGGCACTCCTTATAAAATAGTTGCCCTCCTCAAAGGGGATAACCTTAGTCTTGATATCGCTCTCTATCTTGCGGAGAGTGACGATGCCGGCTATCAGCTGGTCATTAGTAGCGGAGGTATTGTCAAGCAGTCCGAGTACGGCGGCAAATTGGTCGTTGTACTCCTCGAGTGCGTCCTCGGGAATAAAGCCCGGGGTCGTGCCTGCGGTGTAGGCTATGCCGTATTTGCTCTGCGCGTCGTAGATAGAGTCGACAATATTACTGAGTATCTTATGGTAGTCGGTGACAGCCTTTGCAGTATAGATCTGTATCTCGGACGGACACCAGTATGCATAGAGTCCCTCCGTAGGACGGATACGCAGGTAGCGGAAGCCATCGGCGTTCTGGATTAGCGTTGATATGTACGGCCAGGCGAAAGTTGCGTCATCCGTGCTGGGAAGGTCGGATAGCGTAACGAGCTCTGTCCAGCTCTTCATATCGCTGTTCTGGTCTGATGCCAGGGCTTCGTCATTGGTCCCGTAGATAATCATCTTGCTCGGGAATGCACCGTGACGCTCCGTGCCGTTATACATATCGGCGCGGCGCTGCATCATGAAGTAGAAGTTCTTCAAATCATTGTTCTGTAGGTCGATCTGTATCCACTGTACTTGTGTACGGTAGTCGTGGGCGGTCGGTTCGGAATGCCAGTATGTGCTCTGACTTCCGTCCAACAGGGTGCCCAAATAATCGCCCTTGTCGTAGAACGCTTCGTTGTTCTCCGGCAGATAATTGTCCGATCCTTTGTCAGGGGTCCATGTGCAGTTGCTTGAGAGCTGGGCGCTGGAGGTAATGCATGGATTGTCCATATCCACCTCATATACCTGCGCTTGCGCGACTGACATGTGGCCCGCAATGAACAAAAGGAGGAACAAACTGAGAAAATAAAATCCCTTTTTCATTGTGTTTTTAATTTGGTTAGTTTGTTACATTTGTATTGCTATATTGCCACGAAGGTATGATATGTTTTCCATTTTTCCAAATATTTTTAAAGGAAATCGCCTGAATTTGTTTTTTATTGCTTCGTATTGTAAATAAATGCGGGTCTTACTGCCATAATTTTTTGTTACGATAGAGGGGGCAAAGCTTGTGTCCGCCGCGCCAGAGTTACAATATGGGCAGGTGCACGCGTGAGTAGAGAGCAAAAAAAATAAAGTATGCGGCTTGTTTGCCACATACTTTATTAATATGTTGCCGATCCTCTCAGCGGGCGGGTTGCCGCTGCGCTGAGAGGGGATGGGGCGTACGCCTTTAGGCTTCCTTCTTGATACGGTTGTAGCCGTAGCGAGCGTCTGCGCCGAGCTGCTCCTCGATGCGGATGAGCTGGTTGTATTTGGCCATACGGTCAGTGCGGCTCATGGAACCGGTCTTGATCTGGCCGCTGTTGGTAGC
>OMUV01000205.1 GCA_900314335.1 uncultured Prevotellaceae bacterium
TTCCCGCGCCGGGAAATCATTCTTACAAGCCGTGGCGCATTGCGGCGGAGGAGACGCAGGAAAACACAGACGCGGGCCCGAATCTCGAATTCGGGCCCGCGTGATTAATATGTACCTGAAGCGGGACGGCGCAGGGGAATTAATCTCCCCAGTGTCCCTGCGGATGATCAGGAATTAGTTGTTCTCAGGACGCAGCTTGCGGACGGTCTCGCCGGTGCGCCACATCTCGCTGTCGTGGAGGGCAGCCAGCTCCTTGTTGAGGCCGTCGCGATAGCCGGGCTTCGAGTTGGAGTCGATGGACACCTGTGCCTCGTGGCCGGAAGCAACGCTCTCATAGAGCTTCTCCATAACGGGCTTGATGGCATCGTGGAACGGGCCCATCCAGTCGAGAGCGCCGCGCTGTGCTGTGGTCGAGCAGTTGGCGTACATCCAGTCCATACCGTTCTTGCCTACCATAGGCAGAAGGCTCTGGGTGAACTCCTCAACGGTCTCGTTGAAGGCCTCTGAGGGAGAGTGTCCGTGCTCACGGAGAGTCTCATACTGTGCGAGGAAGAGGCCCTGAACGGCACCCATCAGAGCGCCGCGCTCACCGGTGAGGTCGCTGTAGGTCTCGCGGGTGAAGGTCGTCTTGAACATATAGCCGGAGCCGATGCCGATACCCATGGCCATGGTGCGCTCCTCAGCCTTGCCGGTAGCGTCCTGGAACACGGCGTAGCTGCTGTTGATGCCGCGGCCCTCGAGGAAGAGGCTACGGAGCGATGTGCCCGAGCCCTTGGGGGCTACCATGATGACGTCAACATCTGAAGGAGGCACTACATTGGTGCGGTCCTTGTAGGTGATGGCGAAGCCGTGTGAGAAATAGAGGGCCTTGCCCTTGGTGAGGTGCTTCTTGATAGTAGGCCAAAGCTCTATCTGTGCAGCGTCGCTGAGAAGCATGCAGACGATAGTACCCTTCTCGGCAGCTTCCTCGATGGAGAAGAGCGTCTTGCCCGGCACCCATCCATCGGCCACACACTTGTCATATGTTTTGCTCTTGCGCTGGCCTACTATGACATTGAAGCCATTGTCGCGCAGGTTGAGAGACTGGCCGGGGCCCTGGATACCATATCCAAGCACTGCTATTGTCTCGTTCTTCAACACTTCGCGGGCTTTCTCCAAAGGAAATTCCTCACGCGTTGCAACTTCCTCTACAACGCCGCCAAAATTAATCTTTGCCATTTGTTTTTTGTTTTGCGTCCCTCTCCTCTCCGGGTCGTAGGGCTCGAAGAGCAGGCAGGACATTGTTAATAGTATGTTGTGTAATGTTTATTCGAATATCACGCGGCTCAGGCAGGCGTTCACGGGCTTCGTCTCGCCCTTGTCGCTGTCGGGCAGCTTGTCTACGCTCACCGCGTACTCGCCCACGGCCTGTCGCAGGCGCGTCAGGCGCAGTCGGTCGCCGTAGTAGGCCTCGCCGCGATAGTACATCTCCGCGCTCCTCACGCGCTTCGCCTCGTAGAGGGAGGCCGGGAAGAGGTCGAGGATATGCTCTATGTAGCGGATGCTGTTGGTGTGGCGGTTGACATCGAGATCGTTGTAGAGCACATCGACCTCGCGCGAGAACTCGTCCTCGCCGCCGCGCATCCTGACGGGGCGGAACGGGCTCACGGGGCACGCCTTCTCCGCGTCGGCGTAGGCGACGATGCCGCCGTCGGGGAGGTCCTCGAGATTGACGGCTCGGCGCGTGTCAAAGTGGATCATGGCCCATGTCGAGTAGGCGTAGCCGTAGGCTTTGCCCGTCTGGGGGTGGACTATCGCGAAGCAGCGGTCCGTGAACGTGTGATAGACACTGTGTATCCAGGTCTCGACCCTGTAGGGATCGCCGAGGCGCGGCATGGTGTCCATCTCTATCTTGAGGCGGGCCAGCACCCAGGAATAGCCGCGGGGAAGGAGCTGCTTGATGCCGAAGCCGCGATTGTCGGCGTGCGCGCCGGCCGTGGCCAGTATCTTGCGGCCCAGTACGCTCCACGACAGCCTGCCGGTAAAGTCCTCCTGAAAGGGCTCCACCACGTAGTCCATCGTCTCCGTCTTGTCCATGAGCTGCTTCATCTCTGCCTCCGCTATATGCTTATTTCTCCACCTCGCATGCACGGCGCGCCAGATACTCCGTAACAAACTCGCGCGTGCTCTTGGTCACGGCGATAGAACCGGAGTGGACGAACTGGAGGATGCAGTCGAGCACCTTGAGGTGCTTGTAGAGAGCGTTGATCTCCTCGGTCATGCCCTCCATGCTCACGATGGAATAGGTCGAGTTGACCTCGACAAACTTGGCGCCATAGGTGCGTATCTCCTTGGACACCTGGCCATTCTCGAGCACCACCGGGGTGGAGAGCTTGAAGAGCGCCGTCTCGAGCGTAAAGATATCGTCCTCGGTGAAATAGCTGGCCGAGACCACGTCGATGATCTTCTCTATCTGCTTGGCTATCTTGCTCACCTGCTCCTCGGTGCAATAGCACGTAATGGTGTAGCGGTGCAGGCCCTCGATGCTGGAGGCGCTCACGTTGAGGCTCTCGATGTTCACCTGTCTGCGGGTGAAGACCGTGGTGATGTGGTTGAGCACGCCGGGCAGGTTCTCGGAGAATATGATTAGGGTAAATAGCGTTTCGTCTGATTCCATTTTCTCAGCGTTTAAAATGTGAGTAGCATATCGTCGACATCGTGTCCCGGGCAGCACATCGGCAGCACATTGTCCTCCTCCATCACTGCCACCTGCAGGAGGAAGGGCCCCTTGACGGCTACCATCTCGCTGATGGCTGCGTCGAGCTCTTCGCGCTTGGTGACCGTGCGGCTGGCTATGCCGTAGGCCGAGGCTATCATGTCGTAGTCGGGATTGAGCATCCGGGTGAACGAGTAGCGGCTCTGGAAGAACAGCTGCTGCCACTGGCGGACGTTGCCGAGGTAATTGTTGTTGAGCAGGATGATCTTGACGGGCGCCTTCTGCTCCATGATGGTGCCGAGCTCCTCGATGGTCATCTGCAGGCCGCCGTCGCCCGTGAAGAAGCAGACCGTGCGGTCGGGCGCGGCAAACGATGCGCCTATTGCGGCGGGCAGGCCGAAGCCCATGGTGCCCATGCCGCCCGAGGTAACGATGCTGTGGCTCTTGGTGAAGCGGAAATAGCGCGCGGCTATCATCTGATTCTGCCCCACGTCGGTCACAAGGATGGCCTCGTTGGAGGTCGCCCTGGTTACGCGGTCCACCACCTCGCCCATGCGTAGCGGGCCCTCGGTGGGATAGACCTCCGGGCGGATAACAGTGTCCTCTTCCTGCTTTCTGAAGGGCTCGAAACTCTCTCTCCATGCCTTGTGGTCGGCCTGCCGGAGCAGGCGTGTCACTTCGGGCAGTGTCTCCTTGCAGTCGCCGAGCACCGGCACATCGACAGGCACATTCTTATTTATCTCAGAGGGATCGATGTCAAAGTGGATCTTCTTGGCTCTCGAGGCGTACGTGCTCAGCTTACCGGTGATGCGGTCGTCGAAGCGCATGCCCACAGCTATCAGCAGGTCGCACTCCTGCGTCTTGACATTGGCGGCGTAGGAGCCGTGCATGCCGAGCATGCCCACATTAAGCGGGTGATCGCTGGGGAGCGCAGAGAGGCCGAGCAGTGTGCAGCCTGCGGGGGCGTCGGCGCGCTCGATAAACTCGCGCAACTCCTGCTGCGCGCCGCCGAGCTCTACGCCCTGCCCCACCAGTACGAGCGGTTTGTAGCTCTCGTTGATGAGCCGCGCGGCTTCCCTGATACTGTCGGCGGTATGATCGGGCACGGGCTTGTAGCTGCGGATGAAGTGGATGTCTCGCTTCTCATAGCTGGCCAGCTCTGTCTGAGCGTTGCGCGTGAAGTCGAGCAGGACGGGACCAGGACGGCCGCTGCGCGCTATATAAAAGGCGCGGCTCACAGCCCAGGCCACCTTGTCGGCGCTGCGTATCTGATAGGCCCACTTGGAGACGGGCTGCGTCACGTCTACTATGTCACACTCCTGAAAGGCATCGCTGCCCAGAGCGTTCACGCCCACCTGTCCGGAGATCACGACTATCGGGGTGCTGTCCATCATAGCGTCGGCGATGCCCGTGATGGTGTTGGTAGCGCCGGGACCGCTGGTGACGAGAGCCACGCCCACCTTGCCGCTCACACGGGCATAGCCCTCGGCCGCATGGGCCGCAGCCTGCTCGTGGCGCACCAAGACGTGGTGGATAGCAGTGTCCTTGTAGTCGTACAGCTTATCGTAGACGGGCATTATCGCACCGCCGGGGTAGCCGAAGATTGTGGTCACGCCCTCGTCGATGAGGGAGCGGATGAGTATCTCGGCGCCTGTTATGAGTTCGTTTGCCATCGGTTATTCGTCTTTGAGTATTCTCACGCCGCCCTTGTCGGCCGAGCTCACCATAGCGGCGTATGCACGCAGAGCCTTGGAGACTGTGCGCTGACGTCTGAGCGGCTGCATGGGGCGCGCCTCGAGCTCGGCGTCGCTAAGGCGCACATTGATAGAGCGCTCGGGAATGTTGATATCAATGATGTCACCGTCCTTGATCTTGCCGATAGCTCCGCCGGAGGCTGCCTCGGGAGAGATATGTCCTATGCTCAGGCCGGAGGTACCGCCGCTGAAGCGTCCGTCGGTGATGAGCGCGCACTCCTTGCCGAGGTGCATACTCTTGATGTAGGACGTAGGATAGAGCATCTCCTGCATGCCCGGGCCGCCCTTCGGGCCTTCGTGAGTGATGACCACGACATCGCCGCTCTTGACCTTGCCGCCCAGAATGCCATCGCAGGCTGACTCCTGGGAGTCGAAGACGCGGGCGGGACCGGTGAAGTGCCATATCGAGGGGTCGACGCCGGCCGTCTTGACCACGCAGCCGTCCTTGGCGATATTGCCGAAGAGCACTGCCAGACCGCCGTCGCGGGTGTAGGCGTGAGCTATGTCGCGGATGCAACCGGTGGCGCGGTCCGTGTCGAGGCTCTCCCAGGACGTATCCTGCGAGCCCATTGTCACGGTGAAGCGGCGCGCGGGAGCGCTGTGATATATGCGTGAGGCCTCGGGGTCGATCTCCGGGCCCGTGATGTCGTATTTCTTAATAGCCTCGCCGAGAGTCATGCCGTCGACGCGCTTCACGGATGTGTCGAGCAGTCCGCCCTTGGCCAGTTCGCCGAGGATGCCGAGGATGCCGCCTGCGCGGTTACAGTTCTCCACGGAGTACTTCTGTGTGTTGGGCGCAAGTTTGCAGAGGCAGGGCACCTTGCGGCTCAGCTGATCGATGTCGCGCATGGTAAAGTCGACGCCGCCCTCGTTGGCCACGGCCAGCAGGTGGAGCACCGTATTGGTGGAGCCGCCCATGGCGATGTCGAGCGACATGGCGTTGAGGAAGGCCTGGCGTGTGGCTATGCTGCGCGGCAGAACGCTCTCGTCGCCCTCGCCGTAATACTTCATAGCGTTGTCCACGATGAGCCGGGCTGCGTCCTTGAAGAGCTGCAGGCGGTTGACATGCGAGGCAAGCACCGTGCCGTTGCCGGGCAGGGCCAGACCGATGGCCTCGGTGAGCGAGTTCATCGAGTTGGCCGTGAACATGCCTGAGCAGCATCCGCAGCCCGGGCAGGCGTGCTCCTCTATCTGAGCGAGCTCATCGTCGCTGACCGTGCGGTCGGCGCCCTTGACCATGGCCGTGATAAGGTCGATGTTCTCGCCCTTCCAGCGACCGGCCTCCATCGGGCCGCCCGAGACGAAGACCGTGGGGATGTTGAGCCGCATGGCGGCCATGAGCATTCCCGGCGTGATCTTGTCGCAGTTGCTGATGCACACGAGGGCGTCGGCCTTGTGCGCGTTGACCATATACTCCACCGAGTCGGCTATCAGGTCGCGCGAGGGAAGCGAGTAGAGCATTCCGTCGTGGCCCATGGCGATGCCGTCGTCAATGGCTATCGTATTAAATTCGGCCGCATAACAGCCTAACTTTTCTATCTCGCGCTTCACAAGCTGGCCTGCCTCATGCAGGTGCGTGTGGCCCGGTACAAACTGGGTAAAGGAATTAGCAATGGCGATAATGGGGCGGCCAAACTGCTCGCGCTTCATGCCCGCGGCCACCCACAAGGCCCGCGAGCCTGCCATCTTTCTGCCCTCTGTCGAGAAGGCGCTTCTAAGCTTAATTTTCATTCCTGCAACTATATCGTTATGTATGATACCCTTTTTCGATGTCTTGGCAAAATTAACTATATCGGCAAATTAAAACAAGAAGAAAACGAATAAAATAGAGGCCTAAAAGCGCATAATTTACCAAAATGACACACCGCGCGGGCAAACGTGCAATACTGGGAAAACGATTAGAAACAAGAGTTTGCAAATATCGCATGCCCCGGCCGCGGTGCGCGCTCCGGCGCAATAGCCTCTCCCGCCGCCGGTCGCCCGCGAAAGCGCGGCGAGGAGCATATTAGGCGTATATATAAATGCGTCCTCTTGCCGCGGTCCTATTCACTGGCGAGCCGCAGTCGACTGACCTTCTGAACAAAATTTCCCGCAGCCGGGAATCAAGGCATATGGAGCAAACACAGGGCTGATTGCGCGAAAGAAAATCCCCGTCGGAGCAGGATAAATTCTACTACGAGATAAAAATTTTTATCTCGTAGTAGACGATCGTTCTACTCGCAGATAAAATAATTTATCTCGCAGTAGAATTTCACCGCCTCGCAGAGGCCGATTTTAAGGTATTTGAAAAGCGTTCGAAAGCGGTTTCAAGTCATCGGCAGCCGCCCTTCGGACATATATTGGCGGGGCATACGGATGGACTTCCCCTTTTTGAGAGACGCCGTCTGCGCACTTCTCAAAAAACCTTCCGCATGCTGTGATGCTCACATAGGACCTGAGGAAAACTACATTTGAGATGTTTTAAATCGTCTCAAATGTAATTTTACCCCTCTGCGGAGCGCTGATTTTCATATAGTTGCAAAGAGCTGAAAACTGCCTCCAAGTCGTCAGCAGCCGCCCTTCTGGATGTATACTTGCGGGGCATACGGATAGATTTCCGCTTTTTGAGAGACGCCGTCTGCGCACTTCTCAAAAAACCTTCCGCACAACCCTAAAACTACATTTGAGACGAGGAAAACTACGTTTGAGGTATTTTAAAATGTCTCAAACATAATTTTGGCCTTCGCGGAGCGCTGATTTACTGTAACTTGCAAAGGGGCAAAAATCGCCATTTGGGGACGCTGCGAATGCGGGCGAGAAGATTGCCAAGCGCGGGAAAATAGCTGGGAGGGCCGCTGCCTCAGCGGCCGCAGGCCCAATAAGGCAAAGCGCAAAGTAAGATGCGAGAATGGCTTTCGCCGCATTAACTGGGAGGGCCGCTGCCCTCAGCGGCCAAGAGCGAGCCAGGGAAAACTAATGAGCGGCTGAGCGGCGAGTGAATCGTACCGCGCGTTTCGCCGCGCACTTTCTTATACAGCGAAGCGGTCCGCGATACAGCGGCACTACCAGCAAAAACGTCTCAAATCTATATTGCGCGTTTTGCCGCGCACTTTCTTTTGCTGCGGAGAGCCGCTGAGGGCAGCGGCCTCCGCAGCTATAATTTGCTCAATAGCTTATCGTCTTTTCTAACTCCCTGTTAGCTTCTTTACAACCGGGCACGAGTCGCACTTACAGAAGTCAGACTCATCTGAATGCCATCGTGCGAGGCATTTTCTTTGGCCCTGACCTGCGCGGGGCGCTTTTGCGGCGCATTTTCATTGGTCGTGGCCTTAGCAAAGCCTGTTCGCGGAGCATTTGCCGAAGGCTAAATCAGCCTCTGTAGTCGCGGCCTTGCGGCCGATTACTCTTTGCTGTAGCCGGGGTTCTGACTGAGATTCTCGTTCATCTCAAGCGCGTTGTCGGGAATGGGGAAGACGGTGGTGTAGCCGCTCTCCTCGCCCGGGAGCTGCGGGCGCTGATCGTAGGCCTTGCTGAAGAGGCCGAAGCGGACGAGGTCGGGCCGGCGCGAGCCCTCCCACATCAGTTCCAAGAGCCGCTCCTGGAGAATGTTGTCCAGCGTCGCCTCCCTTGCGGGCATGCCGGCGCGGCTGCGCACGGCGTTGAGGTCGGCGTATCCGCTATCGCCGTTACGCACCTTGGCCTCGGCCCTCATGAGCAGCACGTCGGCATAGCGGAACACGACGATGTCGTTGTCCTGAAGCTTGCCGTCGGCGTGCGCCGTGCGGTCGATCTCATACTTCGCCATGCGGGCGCCGGCTGTCTGCATATACTCCGTGCCGGTGAGGTCGAGGGCGATGGCCAGAGGCCGGTAGATGAGCGGGTCGCCGTTGTCGAGCCGCACGATGTTGCCGTCCACGCGCAGGGTGTCGGAGTAGAAGTTTATCGCGTACCGGCTGTCCTGCCCGCTGGTGCCGTAGCCGTAAGCGTGCACGGTGCTCAGCGTGGCCGACGAACCGTTCTCGGCGTCCATGCCTATGGCCGAGCCGTGGGCGTAATGGCGCGAGCGGAAGAGGTACCAGAACTGGTTCTGATACTTGACCTTGTCCATCGGCACGGTAAAGATGTTCTCGACCGACTGCTCGTTGTGCACCTTAAAGTTGGCGGCGTAGTCGCTCTCGAGGCGGTAGCCTTCGGCATCGATCTTGTCGCAGTAGTAGATGCAGGCCTCCCACGCGTTCATCTTTGTGCCGTCGATGTCAAAGAGCATCGTGGAGCCGTCCGGCCGCTGCCCGTCGGTCCAGTCGTCATCGGCGTAGACCTCGGAATTGAGGAAGAGGCGGGCGAGCAGGAAGTGGGCCACGGGGCGCGTCATGCGGCCGTAGTAGTCGCCCTCATAGTTGCTGCGCTCGTCGGGCAGGTAAGGCAGACTCTGCTGCAGGTCGGCGATGATGCGGGCGTAGAGCCGGCTGCGGCCTATCTGCCTGGCGTCGCAGAGCTTTGTTGTCTCGGACGTCACCACGGGCACGTTGCCGAACATGTCGAGCAGCTCGTAGTAGAAGAGGGAGCGCAGGGCGGTCACCTCGGCCTTGTAGGCCGCCGTCCGGGCATCGGTAAGCATGCTCTTGTGCTTGTCGATAACGCTGAGCGAGTGATTGCAGAGGATAATGACTTTGTAGAGATAGTTCCAGGTGTCGTTGAGCGTCTGGTCGCTGGGGGTCCAGGTGTGGAGGTACATGTTCTGCCAGAGGCCGCCGTCGTACCAGTCGCCGCCCCTCGTGGGAAGCATGGCCTCGTCGGTGGTAAAGGTGTTGTAGTCGTAGACACCGCGACATGTGCCGATGATGCCCTGCGAGTCGGAGCTGCCGCCGATATAGTTGTAGAGCGTCGCCACGGCGTTGATGTATAGGTTGGCCGGAGTGTCGTAGGCCTTGTCCTCGTCGAGAAGGCTCTTGGGCGACTCGTCGAGGCAGGAGCTCATGGCCAGCATAGCCACGGCCATCATGGCCGGCATCTGTATCTTGCGGAGAAATCTGCTAACGCTTATCATGGAATAGTGGTTTTAATGGTCAGAACTGTATGCTCAGTCCTAGGCTGTACGACCTGTAGGCCGGATAGGAGCGCTTGTCGTCGATGCCGAGCGTGGAGTTGACTATATAGCTATTGATCATCGGGGTGATGCCGCTGTAGGAAGTGATCGTGGCGAGGTTGTTGACCGAGGCGGAGATGCGCAGGCCGGTGATGTAGCGGGCGCGCAGCGGCACATTCCAGCCGACGGTGATGTAGTCGAAGTTGAGGTAGTCGCCCTTCTCGAGCCAGTAGTCCGTGGCCGTCTGATCCTTGATATTCTTCTTGGGGGCCTTGCGCATGACGTTGTAATCGGGGAAGCTCGACATATTCATATAGCTCAGCGAGGTGCCGTTATATATCTTATGCCCGAAGGCGCCGTTCATCTGCAGCGATACATCGAAGGCCTTGTAGCGGAAACTGATGTTCGAGCCCAGCGTCCACTTCGGCGTAGCCTGACCGGCTATGTAGCGGTCGCCGCCGTCTTCGATGTTGATCCGCCCGTTGTGGTCCAGGTCGGCTATCTCGTAGCTGTAGGAGCCGTCGTCGTTCTTTTTGAGACCCGTGCAGTGGGGCAGGTAGAATACACCGAGCGGCTGGCCCACGATCTGGTAGACGATGTTGTTGTCGCCGCCGTGGAAGCCCGCACCGTTGAGCCCGCCGATCGACGTGATGTCGGCGGCGGAGAGATGCGTACCGTTGTAGTCGCCCGAGAGGGAGATGAGCTTGTTCTTCTGCCAGGAGAGATTGACGTTGACATTCAGTTCCATGTTCTTGCGCTGGATGGCCGTCACGCCGACGCCGAGCTCGAAGCCCTGATTGGACATCTTGCCCATGTTGGCCAGCAGTTTGTCGAAGGTGAACGTGGGCACCGGCACGTCATACTGGTAGAGCATGTTGGTCGTGCGGGAATAGTAATACTCCGCCGTGAGCACTACCCTGCTCTGCCAGAAGCACAGGTCTGTGCCGACGTTGAATGTCGAGCGGGTCTCCCATTTCAGGTCCGGGTTGGCGTTGCGCCACTGCCCCATCGTGACGGTCGGTGTGCCGCCGTAGGAGACTGTGCCCACAGGCCTCACGAGGCTCAGGCTGTTGTAGGAGTCGATGCCGCCGGTGTTGCCCGACTGGCCATAGCCCATGCGGAAGCGGAAGATGCTGATCTTATCCCGAAGCGCCCTGAAGAACGGCTCCTGCGCGATGTCCCACGTAGCGGCCACAGAGGGGAACCAGCCCCACTTGTTGTTGTCGCCGAACATCGAACTGCCGTCGGCGCGAAGGTTGGCGTCGAGCGTGTATCTGCCCAGAAGCGTGTACGAGAGGCCGCCGAGCACAGAGCACAGCACGGGGCTGTCGGTGTCCGATCCTGTGCCGCCGTATGGGATGGTAGAGCCCGCTGCGAGATTGTCGTAGCCGAACTCGTTGGTCGTAAAGCCCTTCACCTCGGTCCAGAAGCCCGTGCGCTCGCTCTTCTGATATTCGTAGAGCAGATTGGCCGTGAGATGGTGAGCGCCCCAGGTGTTGTCGTAAAGGAGCGAGACATTGCCGAGCCAGTCTTCCGTCTTGCGTTCGCCGCGGTAAGCACGGCCCTGCGCCCAGACCCACGTGGGACAGAACTGGGCGCCCTCGAGCGAGTTGTAGGAATAGGAGCCGAAGGCCTGCAGGTGGAGATGTCCCTTGTCGGAGGAGGCCTCCTCGTCGTTGGTACGCCCCGTGAGCAGCGCCAGCACATTGAAGTCGAGGCCGATATGGGCGTTGAAGTTGAGGTTCTTCTCGTCGTTCTTCTCGCCGAGCAACGCCCCGGGCGGGTTGATCTGCGAGGCGGTGGTGTTCTTGTTCCAGTTGCCCGCGGCGTCGCGCCCCGCCGGGAAGGTCGGGTTCTGCGTGCAGGCGCTGTAGAAGAGCTTCCATTCGTCGAAGGGGTACTTGTTTTTCTGCGATGAGCCGAAGGTTCCGAAGTCCACCGTCAGATTATCGTCGAAGGCCTTCTGATTGAGGTCGAACTTGGCGACGAAGTTACGGTAGGAGTTGACGCGCACCACCGTCTTGTGGTCCATCACGCCCACCGAAGCGCGGTAGCTGCTTTTCTCCCCTCCTCCGCTGAAAGCGATGTGATGGTTCTGCACATATCCCGTGCGCGTCACCACGTCCTGAAAGTCGGTGTTGTAGCCTCCGTCGTTGTAGAATAGTCCCCTCGCCGTGGCGGTGTTGATGTAGCCGTTGCGGTCGAGCATGTCGATGGTCTTGTATTTCGACTCGAAGCCTATGTTGCCATCGTAGGAGATGTGAAACTGCTCGCCAGAGCCCTTCTTCGTGGTCACCTGGATGACGCCCGAAGCGCCGCGCGAACCGTACTTGGACGTCTCGGCGGCGTTCTTGAGGATGGTGAAACTCGCGATGTCGGCCGGGTAAATGGTGGAGAGCGTGGAGAGGTCGGAGTAGACGCCGTCGATTATGACCAGCGGGTCGTTGCCGCCGGTGAGCGACGTGGTGCCGCGCACACGCACACTGCTGAGCTGCGCGATACGGTTCTCGCCCGTGGCAATGTTCACACCGGCCGACTGTCCGCTCAGGGCGCTGAGCGAGTTGGTGACGAGACCTTTGTTCATCCTGTCCTCCGTAATCACGTCGACGGAGCCGTTGTCGTCTATTGCCTCCTGGCGCGAGAGGCTGTCTTTGGGAGCGGGAATGAGTTTCTTCTGCGCCTGCAAGCTGCATGTGGGGAGGAGGAAACCTATGCAGACCGTGACAAGGAATTTTCTCATGGTAAAGCGGTGGCCTTTAGGTTAATTAATAACGCAAAAATATATTTTTCGCACGAATAATACAACGTTAACGGCCGAAAAAACGATGCGCGGAGGAAAATTCCGCGCAGATGACATAAAGTGGCAGAAGATTTACGTCAGCTCCTGCCTCCACCAGCGCCGAAGCGCCCTCTCCCGGGAGCCGCCGGACATCTTTGCCCGGACGGAGATCCGGGCGCTAATCGCGAGGGCTCACCCAAGCGCAGGACACTACACCATGAGATGGCACACTGACCTGGAAATAGCGGTCCCCGTCGGCCACGGTAACAAGCTGCGCAGAGCTGCCCGCATTTGAAAGGATAATCGCATCGGTCCCGTCCGTGTTGCGGAAAGCCGAATAAGCGATGTCCCGCTGTTCGCCTCCCTGCACAGCGGCGCCGATGCGCACGGCCCCGGGGCGGACTACGCTACTGGCGTGCGCGATGACATAGTAATGCGAATTGAGCGTGATGGTCTTATAGTCGGCGGACGAGATGTCCACAGCACCGTAGCATGTCTGGCAGCCGCCGTCGAGATTCGGCCCGCGCTTGTCGTCGAGCATCAGGTTCCACACGAGGACGGCCTTGCAGTGCTGATTGACGGTCGAGAGCAGGAGATGGTTCATGTCCTTCATGAGGCGGACGGAGAGGTTGCGGCCGTCGTTCCATGTGCCGATAGAGCTCTCCGTGAAGATGAGTTCCTTGTCCGGCGCCTGCGAGTGGACATCGCTGAGCTCTGCGCTGTTGCCGCCGTAGTCGTGGTACGCCGAGCCCACGATGAGTTCCGCCCCGTCGAAATCGTCGCCCAGCGTCTGGCGGAGCTTCCGGTAGATCTGGACGGGGTAGTCGTTTTGGTCAGGCATGGCGCTGTAATCGTAGTTGTGGTCGTAGAGGTAGATCTTCGTCGCCAGTTTGTTATCCTTAAAGGCCTTTGCCAGATGAGCGACGAAGTCGGCTTCTTCCTGCCACGGCATATAGAGCGAGGCGCAGTTGCCCTTGTTGAGCGGTTCGTTCTGCGGGCTTACCGCATAGATGCTGATGCCGTGCTGCTGCATGGCCTGGACGAATTTCACAAAATAGAGCGCGTAGTCGTCGTAGCAGTCGGGATTGAGATGGCCGTCGGTCCAGTGATTGTAGGGCTTCCGCGATTCCAGACTTTTCACCTTCATCCACCGCGGGCATGTCCACGGCGCGGCGATTATCTTGAGGCCGGGATTGATGGCGAGGATCTCACGGAGCACCGGTATCACATAGCGGAGCTCGTCGCTGTGCAGCGCGAAATGCTCCAGGCCCGGCTCGTCGCAGAGACTGTACTCGGTGCTCGAGAAGTCGCTGCAGCCGATGGAGATGCGGGCGTAACTGACACCGTAGCCGTGGGTCGTGGAATAGGTGCGGCGGAGGAAGGCCTTGCGGTCCGCCGGGCTCATGCGGAGCAGGTTGTAGCAACTGCTGTAGGTGATGGCGAAGCCGAAGCCGTCCATCGTCTGGTAAGCCTTCGCAGGGTCGAGGACGAGGGTCTCAGACGCCGTGGTGCCACCCTTCCGGAGCCGGACAGAGCCCTCAGTAAGCCGCTCTCTGCCGTCGGCCGTCGTGGTGAGGGTCGTTACCTTGCCCGCCGCGGGCTTTAGAGCTGGCATAGTGCTTCCGGCCGGGATCACGGGCCGCGTGACGGCGCTGCCCGCCGCAAAGCATGCGGTAAATGTAGCCACACTCAGGAGAAAGGCGGATACATATTTATAGCATTCCATATTGATTTCTTTGTTAGAGTGAATATCAGGCTTCGCAGTCCTGTCCCTGCAAATTTAGCAATATCGGCCCACAAAAAGGCACAACGCGCGGATAAAAGCGCCCGGCGGCAGTTCATCAAGCCGCGCATCGGGCCGGCGACGCAAAAAACGCGGAAAATACTTGCCCGTTCCAAAAACTCCTTTTATATTCGCCATGCGAAATGTATCAACGCGATACATCAGAAGAAAATCTAACGGATAATACCAATGAAAGAATCAAAGAAAATCGTTGTGGTCGGCAGTTCGAATACCGACATGGTCATAAGGACGCGCGAGTTTCCCCGGCCCGGCGAGACGGTCATGGGCGAGGGCTTCATGACGAACAACGGCGGCAAGGGGGCCAATCAGGCCGTCGCAACGGCGCGCTTAGGCGCAGAGGTGGCCTTCGTCGCCAAACTGGGCCACGACGCTAACGGCGACAGCACGATAGCGAAGCTCAGGAGCGAGGGCATCGACGTCACCCACGTCACACAGACCGCCCTCAGGCCCTCGGGCGTGGCGCTCATCACCATCAACTCCGGCGGCGAGAACACTATCATCGTGGACAGCGGAGCCAATAACCTCCTCTCTCCCGCGGACATCGCCGACGCGGCCGCCGTCATACAGGACGCCGCCGTGGTGCTCATGCAGCTCGAGACGCCCATACCCACGCTCATCGCAGCCGCCCGCGAGGCGAGGAACAGCGGCGCCACAGTGGTGCTCAACCCCGCGCCGATGCCCGACACTCCGCTACCCGCCGAACTGCTGGAGAACACAGACATCCTCATCCCCAACGAAGGCGAGGCCGCAAAGCTCACAGGCATCACCATAAGCGACGAGCAGACAGCCCGCGAGGCCATCATGGCCATCAGGCGCATGGGCGTGCAGACGGTCATCGTCACCGTGGGCAAGCGCGGCGCCATCACCCTCGAGGGCGACCGCCTCATCACCGTCCCCGCCGTAAAGGCCGATGTGGTCGACACGACGGCCGCCGGCGACACCTTCTGCGGCGCTCTGTGCGTCGCCCTGTGCGAGGGCCGCAGCCTCACGGACGCCATCGCCATGGCCAACCGCGCCGCCGCCGTCACCGTCTCGCGCATGGGAGCGCAGCAAGCCATGCCCCACAGAGCCGACATCGGACTTTAGCGCTGCGGGAAGCACAACAACAATATCGATCACCATACCTAACCCATCAAATCAATATCCATCATGTTTATCGTAAGCAGTTACTCTCTCGCCGTAGTGCTCTGTGTGGTCACCATGCTATGCTGGGGCTCCTGGGGCAACACACAGAAATTCGCCGGCCGCACCTGGCGTTATGAACTATTCTACTGGGACTATGTCATCGGCATATTCCTCTTCTCCATTCTCATGGGCTTCACCTTCGGCAGCTTCGGACCGCACGGCCGCAGCTTCGTGACAGATCTCTGTCAGGCCGCGCCGGCCGGCATACTGAGCGCGCTCATCGGCGGCATCATCTTCAACGCCAGCAATATTCTCCTCTCGGCCTCCACCTCCATCTCGGGCATGTCGGTGGCCTTCCCGCTGGGCGTGGGGCTCGCCCTCGTGCTGGGCGTCATCAACACCTACGCCACCACTCCTCACCACGGCAACACCGCCCTGCTCTTCCTGGGCGTAGCGCTGGTGGTGATAGCCGTAGTGCTCAACGGCATAGCCTCGGGCATGAACAGCCGTCAGGAGGGCAAGCATAGCAACAAGGGCATCTGGCTGGCTATCGCGGCGGGTGTGCTCATGTCGCTCTTCTACCCCTTCGTGGCCGGAGCAATGGACCTCGACAACTTTGTCAATCCCGCCGCCGGCAAACTGACGCCCTATTCCGCGTTCTTCGTATTTGCCACCGGCATTCTGCTGAGCAATTTCCTCTTCAACACCATCGTGATGCGCCATCCCTTCGTGGGCACGCCGGTGAGCTATAAGACCTACTTCGCCGGCAGCATGTCGACCCACTGCGTGGGCGCCCTCGGCGGCGTCATCTGGGGCCTCGGCACACTGATCAGCTACATCAGCGCGGGCAAGGCCGGCGCCTCGATCAGTTACGCCCTCGGGCAGGGCGCGCCGATGATAGCCGCTCTGTGGGGCGTGTTCATCTGGAAGGAATTCAAGGGGGGCAACAAGACCGTCAACCTGCTGCTCGTCCTGATGTTCCTCTTCTTCATCGCGGGCCTGTCGAGCATCGTCATCTCCGGAGCAAACTGATTCCCGCCGGCGAAGGCTGACCGCAGTCCGACACACACAATGGGAGCGTCCCGCACCGCCAACAGCAGGCGCAGGAGGCTCCCTCGTTTTATACCCGGCCGTCTGAAACTTGCTTCAATCCTATGCGGGAATGACGTCATGCGCACGTCGGAAAAGCCTTCCTGCTGCGCGGAAATTCTCATGCGGACGAAAAATAATTCTCGCGGGACGAGACGAAGTTCCCGCGGGACGAGA